>DEHU01000048.1 GCA_002352125.1 Competibacteraceae bacterium UBA2792
GCCTGGTCGGTGTTGTTGGCGTGCAGGGTAGTCAGGCACAAGTGGCCGGTTTCGGCGAAGTTGATGACCGATTGCATGGTTTCCCGGTCCCGCACTTCGCCGATCAAAATCACGTTGGGCGCCTGCCGCAAGGTGTTCTTCAAGGCCGTTTCGTAGGAATCGGTATCCACGCCGACCTCGCGCTGATCGACCAGAGATTGCTTGTGCCGGTGAAAAAATTCGATGGGGTCTTCGATGGTCACGATATGCTCGCGGCACTGGCTGTTGCGATAGTCCAGCATGGCCGCCATCGAGGTAGTTTTGCCGCAACCGGTACCACCCAGGAAAATCACCAGACCCCGCTTGGTCAGCGCGATATCCCGAAGAATCGGCGGCAGGCTGAGTTCCTCGATGGTCGGAATCCGCTGCTGGATCAACCGCAGCACCATGCCGGCGCTGCCGCGTTGGGTGAAGGCGCTGACCCGGAAGCGCGCGACGTCGGGAAAATTCAGGGAAAAATTGATTTCCCGATGCTGATCGAATTCCCTCGCCTGGCGGTCGCTCATGATCGAGCGCACCAACAGCGTTGTCTGTTGCGGGGTCAGGTTTTGGCCGCCGACCCGGCGAATTTCCTGATTGATCTTGAAAGCCGCCGCGCTGCCGGCGGTGATGAAAATATCCGAGCCGTTCACCTCCAGCAGCTTGAGCGCCAACTCGTAAAGATATTGGGTCGCTTTGTCTTGATCGTTCACGATCCGTTCCAAATTCTGTTCCACGCTTTGTTCCCTCCTCTATCGTTTGCGGGCGCCATGCGCTGTATCGATATGCCTCGGCGGCGACCGGATCGGGTTGCCTCGCCGGACCGGACCCTGCCCGCGCCGACGACACCGCCTCGCTCGAATATCACCAACTATTCTATACTGCGCAGACCGCGCCGACTCCTGGCCGTTCCGAGACGACCCTCCAACCGCCTCTTTCCCGCTCCCGGCCGTCGCGCCGTCGCTGCGGTTCCCGGTATCGCGCGCCCGTGTCCCCGCGCATCCTTATCCGCTCCCAGGAGATTCCCGCTGCCATGAGTCCCCGCCGCTTGCTCCAATTGTTCGTCCTGTTGCTGCCGCTGTGTAGCGTGGCCGCGCCGCCGGCCCGTACCGCCGAGTCGCAGCCTTTCCCGGATTTTCGCAAGCTGGTCAAGCAAAACGAATCGACCGTCGTCAACATCAGTTCCACGCAGGCGCCCAGCAAGCAAAATCCAGCTCGCAAACCCGGCTTGCCCGAATCGCCGGGCAGCGAAAACCCCTATCTCGAATTCTTCAAACGCTTCTTTCAGGAGCGTCCCGAGCTGCCGGGGGATCGCCAGTCCAATTCGCTGGGGTCGGGATTCATCATCTCGCCGGACGGCTATATCTTGACCAACGCTCACGTCGCCCGGGACGCCGACAAAATCATCGTGCGGCTCAGCGACCAGCGGGAGCGGCCCGCCAAGGTGATCGGCATGGACGAACTGACCGACGTGGCGGTGCTCAAGATCGATGGCGAGAGCCTGCAACCGGTGAAGATCGGCGACTCCGACGCGCTGGAGGTCGGCGAATGGGTGCTGGCCATCGGCTCGCCGTTCGGGTTGGAGCGGACCGCCAGCCAAGGTATCGTCAGCGCCGTGGGCCGCAACCTGCCCAGCGGCACTTACGTGCCGTTCATCCAAAGCGACGTGGCGGTCAATCCCGGCAGCTCCGGTGGTCCGTTGTTCAACCTGCGCGGCGAGGTGGTCGGAATCAACTCGCAGATTTACAGCAGCACCGGCGGCTATATGGGGCTGTCGTTCGCTATTCCCATCAAGCTGGCGATGCAAGTGGTCGAACAACTGAAAGCGACCGGCGAGGTGACCCGAGGCTGGCTGGGTGTGCTGCTGCAAGCGGTCAACAACGATCTGNNNNATGTCCATTCTGCGCAACGGCGAACCGCTGGAAATCAAGGCGACCATTGCCCGGCTGGAGACCGTCGAAGAACCCGTCACCACCATGGACGAGCACAGCGAACCGCGCCTAAACATGACCGTCGCCGATCTTAGCAACGAACAGCGGCGGGTTTTGGGCGTCGAAGAGCAGGGCGTGCTGATCACCGCCCTGGATGAGGGACCGGCCGCGAACGCCGGTCTGTACCCGGACGACATCCTCCTGCAAATCAACCACAATCCGATCAAAAGTGCCAGCCAGTTCGTCGAGCTGGCCAAAGAATTGCCCAAGGGCAAGGCGATACCGGTGTGGGTGCGACGAGACAGCGAATCGCTTTACTTAGCCGTGCGCGTGCCCGAAAAGGATTAAATCTCAAGCAACCGAGCAATGAACCCGAATAATTGTCTGGATTTCGAAAAACCCATCGCCGAACTGGAGGCGATGCTCAAGGAACTGCGCCATCTCGGCGCCGAACAGGATTTGAACATCGGCGACGAGATGGCCCGGCTGGAGGCCAAGAGCAAGGCGCTGACCGAGTCGATTTTCGCCAGTCTGACGCCGTGGCAGATTTCTCAGATCGCCCGCCATCCGCTACGGCCTTATACGCTGGACTACGTGGAACGGTTATTCACCGATTTTCAGGAGCTGCACGGCGACAGAATGTTCGCCGACGATCACGCCATCGTCGGCGGGCTGGCGCGGCTGGACGGACGCGCAGTGCTGGTCATCGGCCACCAGAAGGGCCGCGATACCAAAGAGAAGATTTACCGCAACTTCGGGATGCCTCGGCCGGAGGGCTATCGCAAGGCGTTGCGGCTGATGAAGCTGGCCGAGCGGTTCCGGCTGCCGGTGCTGGCTTTCATCGATACGCCGGGCGCCTATCCGGGCATCGGCGCCGAGGAACGCAGCCAGAGCGAGGCGATCGCCCGCAATTTGTTCGAGATGAGCCGGCTGCGGGTTCCGGTAGTGTGCGTGGTCATCGGTGAGGGCGGTTCCGGCGGTGCGCTGGCGGTCGGCGTCGGCGACCGGGTGCTGATGCTCCAGTACAGCACCTATTCGGTGATTTCGCCGGAAGGCTGCGCGGCAATTCTCTGGAAAAGCGCCGAGAAGGCGCCCGAAGCGGCCGAGGCGATGGAGCTGACCGCCGATCGTCTGCTCAAGTCGAGTTTGATCGACAGCATCATTCCCGAACCGCACGGCGGCGCGCATCGCGATGTGGCGGGCATGGCCGAGAACGTCCGGATCGCCCTGCGGGAAAACCTGCAATACCTGGACGCGCTGAGCGTGGACGATTTGCTGGAGCAACGCTACCAGCGGCTGATGGCTTACGGGGTGTTCAAGGAAGCCGAACCGGCCGTTTCGAGCCAATCGTCCTGGCAAAGCAGCGTGGCCGCTTTGCTGGGAAAAGATACCTTGTTGGGAAAGGACAAGGATTCTTCCTGAGCTTCGGTAAAGCGTCGCCATGCTACCGCGATGATCGCAACCGCGTCATTGTTTGCCGGCCTCGCCGCCTCGCTCGCCGCCCACCCTCGCGCCCGGTGCGTGATCGTGGGTTATAGCGGCGGTTTGGATTCGCACGCGCTGTTGCACCTGCTGGCGACGCATCGCGCCTCCTGGCCGGACCGGACACTGGCGGCCGCATACGTCGATCACGGCCTGCAAGCGGCCTCGGCTGCTTGGGGCGAGCATTGCGCCGGCGTGTGCCGCGAATTGGGTGTTCCGTTCCGGATCCTGAAGATCGATGTTCGATCGCTGCCCGGCGAAAGTTTGGAAGCCGCTGCCCGCCGTGCCCGCTACGCCGCGTTCGCCGCCGAACTGGGGCCGGACGCCGCGCTGACCGTCGCGCACCATCGCGACGATCAGGCCGAAACGCTGTTGCTGCAACTGTTGCGTGGCGCCGGTCCGCATGGCTTGGCGGCGATGCCGGCGTCGGCCACGCTCGGACAGGGCTGGCTGTTGCGTCCTCTGCTGGAGATCGATCGCTCCGAACTGTTGGCCTACGCGCGCGAGTGCGGCTTGCGTTGGATCGAAGATGCCAGCAACGCCGATACCGGCTTCGACCGCAACTATCTTCGCCACCGGATCGTGCCGCTGCTTCGGGAACGCTGGCCCGCCGTCGTTCCCAATCTGGCCCGTTCCGCCCGGCTGTGCGCCGAAGCCGCCGGTTTGTTGGACGCGGAAGCGGACGCCGATTTGGCTGGCATCGCCACTCGCCGCCCCGATGGCCTGGATATCCCGGCTTTGCGCGAGCTGGACGAATGCCGCCAGCGGAACGCGTTGCGGCGTTGGCTGCGCCGGCTGGGCTTGCCGGTTCCCGGCTCGCGGCGGTTGAACCATATCCTTCGCGATGTTCTGGCTGCCGGGCGTGATCGGCAACCGTGCATCCGATGGCCGGGCTGCGAAGTGCGGCGCTACCGAGGCGTGCTGTATGCCATGCCGCCGCTTGCCCCGCATGACTCGCGGCAGGTTTTTCTCTGGGGGCCGGAGATGGCCGGTTATCGGCCGTTGGATTTGCCGAGCTTGGGGCAGTTACGGATGCAGGAAACGCGTGGTGCGGGATTGCGAGCAGCGATCTTGGCGGGCACTTCTCTTATCGTCCGTTTCCGCCGAGGTGGCGAGCGTTTCCATCCTGCCGGCCGGTCGCACGGCCAGGAATTGAAGAAGCTGTTGCAGGATGCAGGGATTCCGCCTTGGGAGCGGGACCGGCTGCCGCTGTTGTGCCTGGACGAAAAAGTGCTGGCCGTCGTCGGCCTGGGCATCGCCGCCGCTGCATCCGCCGCGCCTGGAGAAACGGGACTTCTACCCGTTTTCGATCCCGTCGGGCATTGTGCGGCCGAACGGTGCGGGAACTTCCCTGTTGATGATAACCATTTGAATTGACGGTGAGCCAAGCGCCGGCAAAGGCCCAAACTCACCGGAAATGGCGTAATCTGTCGCTTGCCCGGCAGTCCGCCGGACGCCACGGTAAATCAGCCATGAACGACATCATCGAAAACAAGACCTTCGACGAAATTCGGGTGGGTGATCGAGCGAGCCTGACGCGGGCACTGGATCGGGACGGCGTCGAAGCGCTGGCGGTCCTCACCGGCAACCTCAATTTGATCGACCTGGACCCGGGGCCGGCGGATACTTCGATGTTCGGCCAAGGCGGTGGCCAGACCGGTTGGTCGGCGGCGCTGTTCGCGACGCTGGCCGGCACCCGTCTGCCGGGTTTGGGCTCGGTGGCCCAGCGCATCGACGTTCGCTTGCGCCGGCCGGTGGCCGTCGGCGTGCCGGTGACCGCCACCGCGACGGTCGAGGAAAAACGGCCGGAAACCGGTATCGTCTTGCTCGAATGCCGCGCCGTCGATCCGGCTGGCGAAGAGGTGGCGAGCGGTTTCGTCGAGGTGTTGGCGCCCCGGGAGAAAATGCGGTACAGCCCGTCGAGTTTGCCGAAAGTACAGTTGCGTCGCGACAACCGCTACCTGGAATTGCTGAAAGCCTGCGAAGGGCTGCCTGCCCTGGGTTGCGCGGTCGTCCACCCGTGCAGCGCCGACTCGTTGCGCGGCGCAGTCGAGGCGGCGGAGCACGATTTGATCGTGCCCATCCTGATCGGTCCAGAAGACAAAATCAGAAGCCTCGCCGCGCAAGAGAAACTGGACATCTCGTCCTACCGGCTGGTATCGGCCGACCACAGCCACCATTCGGCCGAACTCGCGGTCGCGATGGTGCTCGCCGGCGAGGCGCAAACCTTGATGAAGGGCAGCCTGCACACCGACGAACTGCTGGCCGAAGTGGTGAAAAAAACGGGCGGTTTGCGCACCGAGCGGCGCATCAGTCATTGTTTTCTGCTGGCGGTGCCCACCTTTCCGCGCCCGATCATCATCACCGATGCGGCCATCAACATCGCGCCGACTCTGGAAGACAAGCGCGATATCATCCAGAACGCCATCGATCTGGCCCACGCCATCGGCATCGCGGAGCCGAAGGTCGCGATCCTGTCGGCGGTGGAGACGGTCACCAACAAGATCCCCTCTACGCTGGAAGCGGGCGCGCTGTGCAAGATGGCGGATCGCGGCCAGATCGTCGGCGGCATCCTCGATGGTCCGCTGGCGTTCGACAACGCTATCGACGAACAAGCGGCGCGCACCAAGGGCATCAAATCCCCCGTGGCCGGCAAGGCCGACATCTTGGTGGTGCCGGACTTGGAAGCGGGCAACATGCTGGCCAAACAACTGACCTTCATGTCCGGCGCGGAGGCGGCCGGTATCGTGCTCGGTGCACGGGCGCCCATCGTGCTGACCAGCCGGGCCGACGGCGCCCAGACCCGGCTGGCGTCCTGCGCGGTCGCCGTGCTGTTCGCCGAGGCGCAGCGCCGGGGCGCAGCGCTCGGAAAAGCGGCGGGGTAAGCAGCGGTTTCGCTCCAACCGTTCGAAGTCGTGCGCAATGCCGCGACCATCGGGTAGAGCGAGCGAGTTTGGCGAGCAAATTTCGAGATCGTTGCTTGGCTGATCGAGATCATGATTCGCAACCCGGCGCCCGGCCGGGTACCTACGCGCTGTTGCTGCGCATCGCATCGACCGGGATCGTTCGCATCGGCCGGCGGGAACGGTTGCCGCTGGCGCCGGGTTGGGCGGTTTACGCCGGTAGCGCCTTCGGGCCGGGCGGGATAGCGGCTCGCTTGGCCCATCACCGTCGATCGGCGGTCCGGCCGCATTGGCACATCGATTACTTGCGGCGGTACGCTTTGCTCGAAACGGTCTGGTTTAGCCACGACCCTATCCGCCGCGAATGTGCTTGGGCGGCGGTGCTGGCGCGAGAACTGGGCGGACGGGCGCCGCCGTTCCGCTTCGGTGCTTCCGATTGCCGGTGTCCCGCCCATTTGTACTCGTTTGGCGCCAGGCCGAAGCTGGCCGCATTCGTCGCGGCGCTAAAATCCTGGAATCCCGATCATGCGGCAGTGATCGAAGTGTGCTGACTTAGGGCCGAGCGTGTCCGGCGTGTCCCGAGTGATCGTGGTCTTGGTGCGGTGCGGATTCCGTCATCTGTTCGCGTTTTTGGACCGGCACGGATACCTGCACCGCTCCCGCTTTCTCGAACCGCAAAACCAAGGGGAAATTTTGCCCGGCCAGCAATTGCTTTTTGAGATCGATCAACATGATGTGCAGGTCGCCCGGTTCGAGCGACACGGTCGCGCCGCTCGCGAGATCGATGGCTTCGAGCTTGCGCATCCGCATCATGTTGCCTTCGAGCGCGGTAGTGTGCAGTTCGGTGTGGCCGGCAACGTCGCTGGCCTCGACGCCGAGCAGCCGGTCCGCGTTGCCGGCGTTAACGATATCGAGATAGACGGCTCCGGTTTTCGCTCCCGGCGGCGTCTCGGCCGCACGGGGATTTTCGATGCGGATAGAGCCGTCTCCCGCCGCCATCGCCACAGCGCCGAACGTCAACAAGATGCTCAACAAAAAGGTTTTCACAGCTTGGTTCTCCAAATGGTTGCCACGATGATCTTAGAATAGTAACCACGAGTCCGCCGGAAAGTCGAAAAACACCGCGCCAATCCAGCGTTGCACGATACTTCGAGAGACCACACCCAATAATTCTTTCGCTCAGATTTCGGAGAAACCAGCCGATGACCATGCCCGATCCCAATCCTGCCGTCGCCTTGGCCTTGGCCGAAGATGTGGGCGCTGGCGACCTGACCGCCGCGCTGATTCCGGAAACGGCCAAGACGGAGGCGACCGTCATCAGCCGCGAGCAGGCGGTGCTGTGCGGTACGGCTTGGTTCGATGCCGTGTTCCATCAGCTCGACCCGCGCGTTGCCATCAACTGGGAGGCGGGCGACGGGGACCGGATCGAACCCAACCAACTGCTCTGTACCTTACTGGGACCGGCCCGCGCGTTGTTGACCGGCGAGCGCACCGCGCTCAATTTCCTGCAAGCTTTGTCCGGCACCGCCACGCTCGCCCGCCGTTTCGCCGATATCGTAGCCGGCACCGGCGCCACCGTCCTCGATACCCGCAAAACCCTTCCCGGCTTGCGGCTGGCCCAAAAATACGCCGTTCGTTGCGGCGGTTGTCAAAATCACCGCATCGGTTTGTTCGATGCGGTGTTGATCAAAGAAAACCACATCATGGCCGCTGGTTCGATCACCGCCGCCATCGCCGCGGCCCGTCGCTTGCACCCCGGCGTCACCGTCGAGGTCGAAGTCGAAAGTCTCGCCGAACTGGAGGAGGCGTTGGCCGCCCGGCCCGACATCGTCATGCTGGACAATTTCGGTTTGGAGACGATGGCCGAAGCCGTCAGGATAACCGCCAAGCAGGTCAAGCTGGAGGCGTCGGGCAACGTCAATTTCGATACGGTCCGCAAGATTGCCGAAACCGGTGTGGACTACATCTCGATCGGCGGCTTGACCAAAGACGTTCGGGCCGTGGATTTGTCCATGCGATTCCGTGCCTTGTGAAATGGTCGAACGGCAGCGAGCTTCCCGGATCGGAACAGGATGGACGGCAGCCCTTTCTCGATGGCATCGCTCAAGCTGTTTTTAGCCGGCTTGTTTGTTCTGCTGGCGATCATCCGACCGGCCTGCGCGCAGTCCGGGCAGTGTCTGGTGGACGCCGCGCGCAAGCAGATTGGCGTGACCAAACTCTATGATGGCCGGTACGTTACGCTTGCCTATCCGGGCGGCGACGTGCCGATGGAGCGGGGCGTATGCACCGATGTCATCGTGCGGGCTTATCGCCAGTTCGGCATCGACCTGCAACAACTGATACACGAGGATATGCGGCGCAATGGGTCGGTTTATCCGAAACTTTGGAAGCTGACCCGGCCCGATCCGAACATCGACCATCGCCGCGTGCCCAATCAGGCCAAGTTCTTTGCCCGACAGGGGCAGGTCGCGCCCATCAGCGCCGATCAGGGCGTTTATCTGCCGGGCGATCTGGTCACGTGGCGCTTGCCGGTTGGCGTTCCCCACATCGGCATCATTTCCGAGCGGCGTTCGGAGGCGGGAACGCCGCTGGTCATCCACAACATCGGGGCCGGGACGGTCGAGGAAAATATCCTGTTTTCCTTCACCATTACTGGGCATTATCGCTATCTGCCCCAGCAGTTGGCCGAGGCATGCAAAAGGTTGAAGTGAGAGGGTTTAGCGCGATTTGTGAGTGCCTTTTTTGCGTTTTGGCGTAGAAGGTTTGCTGCTTTCCCCAGTTGTTGCCGACTGGGCGCGGCGGGCGCTGGCCAGCCAATCGTAAATGCGCTTGGCCGCGCCGCGCACTTCGGGATTCACGTCCATCAGCTTGGCCTCGCCGTGCAGATAGGCATCGAAAGCCACGCGCAAAGGCCAGTAATGATCGGCATAGCCTTGCTCATCCAGCCAGGCGAGCAGCTTGTCGCCATAGCCGCGTGCGGCGGCTAGGCGCAACACGCGCAGAACACCGCAGCTTGTAAACAGCGCCGCCGAGTTCTCCGCCAGCGCCACAGCCAAGGTTTGGGTCGCTTCACCGAAATTGTCCAGGGCCAAGGCTCGGAAAGCGCGTAGCAAGCTCGCGCCATGTTCAGAAAAGCGATCTACCAGCGTCTCGAATAGCGGCTCGGCGTCCCTATATCGATCGAGTCGCGTGTAGTACAGGAAACAGAGATTGGCTTGAGTAATTCCTTGGTTTGGCTCCAAGGCCAAAGCGCGTTGATAGGCCTCTTCGGCTTCCTCATAGCGGCCGAGATAGTCTTGCAGCAGAAAGCCGAGGTTGTTCCAAGGGGTGGCATCATTGGGATCCAGCGCAATCGCTTGGCGGTAGGCAGCCTCGGCTTCGTCGTAACGCGCAAGCTCGCCCAGCAAATTACCTAGGTTGCTCCAAGGGTTAGCAGATGTGAAATCCAATGTGATTGCTTGGCGGTAGGCGGCTTCGGCTTCTGTGTAACGTGCAAGCTTATACAGCAGGACACCTAGGGTGTTCCACGAAAAGGAATCGTTAGGATATAGTGTAATAGCTTGGCGGTAGGCAGTCTCCGCGTCGTTATAACGACCCAAATCAATTAACCACCATCCCATGCCAACCCATTCCTGTGCGGTACTCGGTGCAGGCAAATCTGCTGGGTCAACAATCTCTTCCAGTCGCTTGCCGTTGGCGGTAGCAAAACGCTCGAACTCGGCGCGGGCTTCTTGTGCGAGTAGATGGCGCAAGCCCTTGTCATCGACAGCTTCGCCCAAAGCCATCGCATAGTGGCCGCGCTCCAAACCCTGCCGATTATTGCCTTTCAGCAATTCGAGCGCCCGCTCGTTCAGTTGAGTGGGGGAATAGAAACCCCGCAAAAAGCTTGTTAGCCAGCGCAACCGGGTTTTTTGGCGGCGCGGGCCGTGGCGCATCAGATACCAGATGTTGAAAAAACGCTCCCCTAGTTGGAAACCAGCGCGGGCTGTGGAAGATAAGCTAACCTTTTCGACTACACCGTTTTTCTGCAAGCGGTCCAGTTGAGTCGAGACGGCAGAAGTCTCCAGCGCGGTGGCAGCGGCCACGTCGGCGGCGGTGACCGGATTCCAGGCCAGGGCCACGGCGTCGAGCACCACGCGGGCTTGCGGCGCGAGGTCTTCCACGCGGGCCTTATACAAGACGGTCACTTGGTCGAGCAGACGTTCGAGATCGGAGAACACATCGCCCTCGGCATCGAGTTCGAGTAGGAGATACAGCAGCACCAGGGTGCGCGGGTTACCGCCGGTGAGATCGTGCAGGGCGCGAATACGCCCCGGATCGTGGTTCAGGACGTTCAGCACCTTGCGCCCTTCCGCGCCGCGCTCTTGGGCCAATCGCCGCAGGCAGGCGAAGAGTTCGTCCTGACCAAGCTTTTCCAGCACGGTCACCTGAAAGAAGTCGTAAAAAGCACCTTTCGGATCGGCGGTCGCTTCGAGATAGGCGGCGGATGCCCCGACCACGACGATGCCGCCTGCTTCCTGCATGACCCGGCGCAGGCTCCAGTGCTGTGCTCCCAAGCCGTCGAGGATGAAATCGATATTGTCCAGCAGCAACAGAGGGCGCCGCCCCTCGCGCTTGGCCCAACGCTTGAAGACGTCGAGTGCGGCTGCGCCTTCGACATCCGTATCACCGCGCATCAGCATCGCGGTATCGCGGTCGATTTCATCGGCCTTGTCGGTTTGGCCGGTTTTCTCGAAATAATCGCCCAAGGCGTCCAGGCAGTTGAGCCAAAATGTGTGCAGGTTGTGGACGTTGTATTGCTCTTCCCGGAAGGTAAGCGGCAACAGCACGGCAGCCAGCGCGGCATCCTCGCGCACGCCGAGGGCCAGTCGGCGCAACAGGCTGGTTTTGCCCATGCCACGCTGACCGAGAATGAGATAGTGCTTGGCTTGGCCGCGCGGCGTGATTTCGCCGAGGCGGGCGAGCAGCGAGTCGGCCAAGTCCCGGCGAGCAACAAAACCGGCGAGAAAATCGGAGTCGTCGAGAATAGCCGGGTTATAAACGGCCAGATTGATGAGCTTGCCCATCGCGGCCTCTCACAACACCACGTAGCGCAGCCACCACTCGCGCAACAAATTCATGCGGAAGCGGTAGCGGCGCCCGCTGTCCACGGCGAGATAGCCATCGGCCAGCAAGGTATCGAGCAAATGGCGCAAGGTCGCTTCGCCCGCCGGCTCGCCGCCCCGGTTGAGCGCGGGAAGCAGCGCGTCGGAACCCGCCCCCGCGTCGCTCTTGGCAACCGTTTCCAGCACGGCATAGAGGCGGCTGCGTTCGGGATCGGTGAAGTTGCGGTCCAGATGTTCCCGCCACGTACTCCAGTAGGTGCGTTTCTCCAAGTCGAGCATCCGGTCCAGCGCGGTTTGGGCGCGCGGCAGATCCAGCACACCACCAGTCCCGGCCAAGATGCAGGCGTCCTCGGCGACTTTTTCCAGGTAGTAGGGCGAAAGCCAGCCCAGGCGGCGCAGGATAACGTCGGCGGCGTCTTCGTGCAGGGTACGACCGCGCCGCCGGGCGATGTCGGCCAGAAAGGCGCGGGCGGTATCGGGGGCAAAAGGGGCGAACGGGAACACGTCCAGATCGTTCAAGGCTCCTTCCACGCTATCGCGGCGTGCAACGCTGTCCAAGCCGATGGAGCCGGTGTAAAGCCAGCGCACCCGGCGGTATTTCTGGCGCATGTTGCGCAGCCAGTAAAGAAAATCGCTGACCGCCTGAACTCCACCGCGCTCTCGCAGAGCCAAAACGAAGATGGGCAATTCATCCACCAGAAGTAGCCAGGGCGGCTCGTTTTTATGCTCATCCAGGTGAGCCAGCAGGTGGTTGGCGAACTCCCGCCAGTCGGTTTGCAGCAGGGCTTGCCGCCAATCGCCGCCGCCCTCGTGGCCGCGCCACACTCGCGAAAGCCGCTCGCCGAAGGCGGTCATGACTTTGGCGCCAGTCGAGAGTTCTTCCTGAATGGTCGCGCAGCATTGGCGGAAGAAATCCTTTTCTTCCCGAAAACCAGCCACTTCCAAGACGATGGCGCGAAAACCATTTTCTGCCGCTGTATCGCGCAGATGATTGATTTGGACCGTCTTGCCGATTCGGCGTGGCGCGAGCATCAGCAGATTGCGTTCTTCTTTGAACAGACGCCAAAGCTCGGCAGTTTCCATGGTGCGGCCGAAGCAAATCATGAGATTCCCCTAAAGTTTTTTGATCGGATCGTAATACAACAAATTTGTATTGCAACAATATTGTTTTGATGCGGAATAACTGTAGCGTTTCTCGTTAAAGCCGCGCTCGTTTCTTGATCGGACTGCGGGAGGACTGGATAACCGTCATTTGATAAGCTATTGATAAATCCTGCCTCATCAAATTGATGCTTCATGGCCACCATCGACTTCGAGCACATCGACAAAATCTATCCCGGCGGCACCCAGGCGATTTTCGACTACAATCTGAATGTTGCCGACGGCGAACTGGTGGCGTTCGTCGGGCCGTCCGGCTGTGGCAAGTCCACCCTGCTGCGGTTGCTGGCGGGTCTGGAAACCGCCACGCACGGCACCTTGCGCATTGGCGGTCAAGCCGTCAACGCTTTGCCGCCGCAACAGCGCAACGTGGCGATGGTGTTCCAGGATTACGCCCTCTATCCGCACATGACGGTGCGGCGCAATCTGGAGTTTCCGCTGAAAATGCGCGATCTGCCCCGCGCCGACATCGACAAGCAAGTGAGCTGGGTGGCCGATTTGCTGAGTCTCGGCGGCCTGCTCGACCGCTTGCCCAAACAACTGTCCGGCGGCCAGCGCCAGCGGGTGGCGATGGGCCGGGCACTGGTGCGGCAACCCACCGTGTTTCTGATGGACGAACCGCTCTCCAATCTCGACGCGCGATTGCGGGTGCAAATCCGCGCCGAAATCGGTGAGTTGTTAGATCGGACCGGCATCACCACCGTCTACGTCACCCACGACCAGGCCGAGGCGATGACGCTGGGCGACCGGGTGGCGGTGATGGATCGTGGCCGCTTGCAACAGGTCGCGCCGCCACGGGAGTTGTACGAGCGGCCGGCGAACGTGTTTGTGGCCGGCTTCATCGGTAATCCGCCGATGAATCTGTTCTCCGCCCGTCTGACCGCTGCCGATGGTGGGTTAAACCTGCATCTCGGCGAACAATCCTGGCTGCTGGCTTTGTCCGCGCCGACCGTGGAACGCTGGCGGGCGTGGCTGGACCAACCGCTGACCGCCGGTATCCGGCCCGAACATCTGCATCTGGTCGCCGCTGAAGCGGGCGGCTTGCGGGCGACGGTCGCCGATGCCGAATATCTGGGCCACGAGACGCTGCTACACATGCGGATCGACGGGATGGCCGCTTCCGAACCGACGCTGGTAGCACGGTTATCCGGCATTCAACTGTTCGAGAAGGGCGAGACGGTTCGGCTGTCCCTGGACTCGACCCGGCTGCATCTGTTCGGCCCCGACGGTCTGGCGTTGACCGACGGAACCGCCGCCGCCGATGCTATCCCCTGACTCTCAAACCCCGAGCCCCCGCCTTATGATCGAATCCGCGCTGTTTCCAACCGATTTTCTCTGGGGCGCGGCCACGTCGGCCTACCAGATCGAAGGTTCGCCGTTGGCCGATGGCGCCGGGCCAAGCATCTGGCACGAATTCGCCCACACGCCAGACCGGACCCGCGACGGCGATACCGGCGACATGGCCTGCGACCATTACCGCCGCTATCGAGAAGATGTGGCGCTGATGGGAGAGCTGGGCCTGAACGCTTATCGCTTCAGCGTCTCCTGGAACCGGGTGTTCCCGGAGGGACGCGGTCGAGTCAACCCGCAAGGATTGGGTTTTTACGAGCGGCTGGTGGATGCCTTGCTGGAACGGGGCATCCAGCCGATGGTGACNNTTGCCGGCGGCGCTGGATCGCCTCGGCGGCTGGGTGAACCCGGATAGCGCCGACTGGTTCAGCGAATACGCGCAAGTGTTGTTCCGGATGCTGGATGACCGGGTGAAACTCTGGGTCACCCTGAACGAACCCTGGGTGGTAGTGGACGGTGGATATCTACATGGCGTACTGGCGCCCGGGCAGCGCAATCCGTTCGCCGCGCCGCTCGCCGCGCACNNGAGGATTTGAACGCCACCATGCGGGCGGATGCCTATTGGAACCGCTATTATCTCGATCCGGTATTTCTGGGCGGCTATCCGCCCGAATTGCCGGAAATCTTCGGCCCCGCGTGGCCGGCGTTTCCCGACGCCGATTTTGACCTGATCCGCCAAGCGCCGGATTTTCTCGGTATCAACTACTACAGCCGGCAGGTGGTGCGGCACGATCCTGCCGACTGGCCGCTGAACGCCGCCCGGGTCCGGCAGACCGGCCAAACGCATACCGGCCTGGATTGGGAAGTCTATCCTCAAGGCTTGGCCGATATTCTGGAATGGGTCGCCNNGCGGCTATTTCGCCTGGTCGCTGTTGGATAACTTCGAGTGGGCATACGGCTATTCGCAACGCTTTGGGCTGATCCATGTCGACTATGCCACCCAGCGGCGCACCCCCAAAGCGAGCGCGCGGTTTTACGCGGCAGTGATTCGCGGTCGCGGCGCTGCCTTGGCTGCGAACGAAATCCAAGGGGGGCTTTGAATCTTTTTTCGACCGCCCCGTCAGCAATCCGTCGGTTCCGATTGAAAGCCCCAAAGCACATGCCAAAATGGTGGCAAGCCATCAGTCGTGAGGATCGCTCGTGGAGAATGCAACGGCCGACGAACTTTATACCCAAGCTCACCAGCAATGGCGGGAAGTCGTCGAATTGGGTCTGCACGACTCGGAAGATATCGTGTACGGCATCATGCCGCTGCTAGTCCAGGGCTTGGGCCTGGATGCCGACCATCTCCCGTCGCTGGACCTGTTGAGCGATATGCTGATGGAAATCGGCGCCTACGATGAAGCGGTCGAGTTCGCGGAAAGAATGCGCGATTTGGCGCCGGACCACGCCGATTATCGGCAAAAGCTGGCCGCCTTGGCGGACGGCGAAAGCAACCGGCGGCGCGTCGTCCGGGTCTACCTGCACCAAAAACGGTTGCAGTTGACCAAGGACGTTGCCAGTCGCTGAAGNNGCGCCTTGGCCCAGCCGCCGAACTGTTCGTCGATGGTAAACAGCTTCAATTGAGGGAAGCGGTCTCGATAGCGTTCGACCACCGCCGGATCGCGCGGACGGTAATAATGTTTGGCCGCCAATTCCTGGCCTTCCGCGCTGTAGAGATAGTCGAGATAAGCCTGTGCCACCGCGCGAGTGCCGTGCTTGTCGGCGATTTTGTCCACCAAGGCGACCGGCGGTTCGGCCAGAATGCTGATCGAGGGTATCGCGATCTCGAAGTCGTCCTTGCCCATCTCCTTGATGGCCAGGAACGCTTCGTTTTCCCAGGTCAGCAGCACATCGCCGATCTCGCGTTCCACGAAGGTGATGGTGGAACCGCGCGCACCGGAGTCGAGCACGGGAACGTTGCGATATAAACGGGCGACGAAATCGCGTGCCTTGGCTTCATCGCCACCCGGCTGGTGCAACGCATAGCCCCAGGCCGCCAGATAGTTCCAGCGCGCACCGCCCGAAGTTTTGGGATTGGGCGCGACGACGCTTACTCCCGGTTTCACGAGATCGTCCCAATCCTTGATTCCCTTGGGATTGCCCTTGCGCACCAGGAACACGATGGTCGAGGTATAAGGCGAACTGTTGTGCGGCAACCGTCGTTGCCAGTCCACCGGCAACAAGCCGCCCTTGGCGCCGATTTCGTCGATGTCGTAGGCTAGGGCCAGCGTCACCACATCCGCTTCGAGGCCGTCGATCACCGAGCGAGCCTGCTTGCCGGAACCGCCGTGCGACTGCCGAACCGTTACCGAGTCGCCGGTTTTGGCCTGCCAGTGTTTATCGAAAGCCGCGTTGAAGTCGCTGTAAAACTCGCGAGTAGGGTCGTAGGACACGTTTAGCAGAGTGACCGTCTGGCCGGCGGCGCGAGCGTCGGTCCAGAAACCCAGACCCAACGCTACCAGCAACGCGACGAGCCAGAACGAACGGTAAGCGACCATGATGATGCTCCTTG
Source organism: Competibacteraceae bacterium UBA2792 (assembly GCA_002352125.1). Classification (GTDB taxonomy): domain Bacteria; phylum Pseudomonadota; class Gammaproteobacteria; order Competibacterales; family Competibacteraceae; genus Competibacter_A. Next base: position 16,442 of record DEHU01000048.1, read on the forward strand.
GGAATTGGGCAGGTCAGGGGGATAGACTGATTTCTAATCGAGACACGTTCGGATGGATTGTTTTGAGCGAATGTAAATCAATTTCTTATATTGAACAACAACAAAAAGGTTATTTTTATATGCCGACGATATTTTGTTGACATGCTGTTATGTCTGGATATATACATAAAAAAGCCCCTTGTAGAAACAATATCTTAAATATTATAGCTAACGGCAAATTGCTCGCCGAATAGCAGCGTATAACCTTCGATTTTTCTGGCGGTGAAGAAAACGGATACCAATTCAGAGAACGGTATTTATTGCTTCATGGCCGGTTGATTTAATGCTTTGGCATTTTTTTAATTAGATGCTGCCGAAGTTTCATTTGACTGAAAGCGATTGGAACAACAATGCAGAATCCTAGTTTTGGTTTGTTACGAAACGAAATTATTAGCACTCGAAACGTATTGCCGGATTCCAGCCCAATTATCGGTGGTTTTTATAGCAACTCCGTTTACGAGAGCATCGTGACGGCCATAACAGAAAAAATACGGCGGCGAGCTGGTCTCATGGTTTTAACGGGAGAATCCGGCACCGGTAAAACGTCGGTCATACAGCGTATAGCAAGCCTTTTGGATCCTACTTGTCACTCCGTTCTGTTTCTTGATCCGCATTTTTCCTTTGCTGATTTGATCGGATTCGCCGACCAGCAGCTTGGCTTCAGCGGTTCGAGATCTGGCAGTACCCTGCTTCAAGACAGGCTCCACGATTTCCGTGATTATCTCGATAACCAATACTGGAATCAATGTCCGATCATTTTTTTTATAGACGATGCGCAAAATATTGCGGAAAATGTTTTGGCTGATCTGCTAAAACTCCAGGAATTAAAAGCGGGAGAGGAACATCTTATTCAAATCGTTCTGGCCGGATTGCCAGAACTCGAACTCAAGCTTTACGAGCCTGCATTATGGGAGCTAACGGCCGATAGCCTCCCACCCTATAGGCTGGCACCCCTGCAAGACGGCGAGATCGGAAATTTCATCGCTCAGCAGTTTGGTTCTATTCCATCTTCTCATTCCGATTTCTTTTCGACAGAGGCGATAGCGCGAATTGCTTTTTATTCCCGTGGTGTGCCACGGCTGATCAAAGTGCTCTGCGAAAATGCGCAGTTTGCCGCGATTCTCAATCATTGTGATAACATTACCGTTGAAGTCGTTGAAGAAGCAGCAAAAATGTGTGCTTTGACATTGTCTGGAAACGATGTTGCTCAAGAAAAACAAAAAACCCAGACTAATCCGGTTTCAGTGTCTACTTCTCCTCGATTAGAAGTTACCAGAAATCGCGAAGAGCGATCACTTGTCGATACAAGCAATAAAACACCGAGACTAAAAATGATCTCATCAAGCCAGCAGGAGAGGTCTATGTTTCAAACAGAAAACGTTCGGGAAAAGAACGGCAATCGTACCGAGAGCCTCAACAAAATCTTAAAGAATCTTCAGAGTGGATCGCCGGACGTGGAAGCGGTCGCGCTGATTTCCGACGACGGCCTGATGATCGCCAGCGTGCTGCCGCAATATCTCGATGAGACACGCGTTGCCGGTATGAGCGCGACGCTCCTCGCTTTGGGCGTGCGTGCGGGCGCCGAGCTGCGACGCGGCAGCATCGAGGAGGTCATCGTTCGCGGGGAAGATGGCTACGCCGTCATGATCGCTGCCGGTCGAGGCGTGTTATTGTTGGTGCTGACCAACGAGCATGCCAAGCTCGGGCTTGTCTTTTTCGATATGCGAGAGGCGATCAACGCTCTCAAGCGCGTTTTGTAGATGCGGTCCGCAATTCTGCAATAAAGCGCTATCGCGGCGACAGCAAAGGACTTATCACGATGCCGAACACGGTGCTTTACGAAAGCGAAGACCATCGGAACGTTCTGCTGGAAGATTTCGATCTCGGCGGACTCGCGGTGCAAGCCAACCAGCACCTGATCATTCACGGCGATGTTGGGATGATCCTCGATCCGGGTGGCCACAAGGTATATAGCCGCGCTCTATCGGAAACGATAGCGGTTTTGGGCAATATCAACTTGCGCTACATCTTTCTCTCGCATCAGGATCCGGACATCGTTGCAGCGGTCAATGGCTGGCTTTTATCGACCGAGGCAGAGGCCTATATTTCCGCGCTTTGGATGCGTTTCGTGCCCCATTTTGGGCTCGATCATCTGGTTGCGTCCCGGCTGAAGCCGATCCCCGATGAAGGCATGGTGATCGACCTCGGCGGTGTCCGCCTGCCGGTTTTGCCGGGGCACTTCCTGCACAGCCCCGGCAACTTTCAGGTTTATGATCCGATCGCGAAGATTCTCTATAGCGGCGATCTTGGCGCGTCCCTGGGGATGAATTACCTGTTTGTTGAGGATTTCGATGCTCACTTACAGTACATGGAGTGGTTTCACAAGCGCTACATGGCATCCAACAAGGTATTGAAAGCCTGGGCCAGCATGGTTCGCACGTTGGACATCGATATCATCGCTCCCCAGCACGGAGCCGTTTTCAAGGGTCGAGAGATGGTCACCCGGTTTATCGATTGGTGCGCCCAACTGGACTGCGGCGTCGATATCGTAGGCGATCTCTTCAAAACGCCAACCGACTATGATGCTTATTGATATGACGCTCGTTGAAGCCAATGCCCGATTGCCGTCTGGTTCGACGAGCTATTTTCGCAACAACTGTCGCTGGCTTATTCAAACGGCAATCGAATAGCCCGCATGATAGATTTGTCGATCGCACCAAAGCAGTATCGCTTGGCCGGCGAAACCGCGACGAAGCAAGTTGCAGTGGGTCTCTGCGTCCTGGGCATCCTCGGTAGCGTGACAGCGGCGTGGCTTTTTCTCGCAGAACCACGAGTGCGGATACCGATCGCTAAAGAAGCGGCGGAGCAACCCGGCAGGGAAAAAGCAGCACCGGCATCTTCGTCCAGCGTTTCGATGGAGCAAGCGCCTGCGGCGCCTGCGACGCGGTCGGCAACGATGGAACCGGCAACCGCCGCTAGAGTCGAGCAGTCTCCGCCGGTTAAAACAATCTTTGAGGCCGCGCCAACCCCAGCCGCCGCGACCGATTCGAGTATCGCATCCTCTTCGGTCACCGCGACCGATTCAGCTCGCGCCGGTGTTGCCGATGCGGCACGGCCTACCGGGTCCGATACCGTGACGACGCCGGCGCCACCGGTGGAAAACGGACTTCAGGGCAAGGAAGGTGACGAGGTGGTGGAAGGGGATGCGACCCGGACCAAATCTTTCGCTGCGGGATCCCCCCTTTGTCCGCCGCTGTTTACTGTGCTGTTTGCCCATAACAGCACTCGCCCGATCGTGCCGCCGGACTTCGAGGCGCGTCTCGCGTCGTTGCGGGAATGGATGAGCGCCCACCCCGATGCCAAATTGCTGTTCGAGGGGCACGCCGACTCGCTGGGTTCCTCGGAGTTCAATTTGCGGCTGAGTGCCCGTCGAGCGATGGCTGTCGCCAGATTGGCCGTAAAAGCCGGGATAGCTGGCGAACGATTGGCTGCTCGCGCTTATGGAAAATCCGAACCGCTCGCGGGGGAAGCCGCCGATTCCGCCAGCAATCGCCGCGTTACCATGCGAGTCGAACAAGCCCAACAATGTCCCGATCAGCTAGATTGACCTACGCACGATGATACTTCAGGCCGCAATCATAGGAGTCGGTGCCGCAACGCTGCTACTCGTTGCGGGTTATCTGTTTGGCGTGCAACGAGGATATGGAGCGAGAGAGCACCTCAGGCGACAAAGCGCGCAACAGGCCGTGGAGATGGAGCGCCTGCATGCGCTGTTGATGCGAGGAGAGCAAGCCGATACCAGCGTCCAGACCCTGAAAATGGAGATGGAAAAAATGGAAGCGAAGATGGAAAAGATGAAAACGGGACTGGAAAAGACGATTGAGCCCGTGCTCCATCAAGGCGACGTCATGCAGCGGCTGCTGCAACCGCTGGTTCGACGCGAACGATTGAGCGCCGCGCTATCGGAGCTTCAAGCCGGGGGGAGCCACAGCAGCGATTTGCTCCGCTTGATCGATCAAATCACCGAAAAGGGAAACTTTGTCACGGTGGTGCTCTGCGATGCGGCAGGGTTTCCGCTGGCGGCCAGCAGCAACGCCCAGGAACAGGATAACAAGCTGGCTTTGGTGTCCTCGGTGTCGCTCATGCTGGCCGATCGCATGGAACGAAGCAATTTACCCGAGCCTTTAGCCATGATGATCCACGATGCGACGAATACCCTGACTCTGTGTCGTTTCTTTCGCGTCGGCGAGCAGGAGCTGGTGTTGACCGCTACATCGACCGATACTCAACTGGTACCCACCGCTCTCGACCCAGCTTTAGCGAAACTGGAAACGGTCTTGACGAAGGGATAGCCTGTCCCATTCTGGTTCGGCCTTTCCTGGCTTTTCCGCGCGAACGTGGTAACAATTCGATATGGCCATGCCCCTCCATCTCCTCGTGATTGACCTGGAAACCCGCCCCGACGCGGAACTCCTGCCGGCGGACCGTGACCCGGAGGCGTTTCCCAAGCCGATCCAGCACGAAGTTATCACGCTCGGTTTTCTGCTGGCGCGTATCGAGCGCGACGGCCAAGGCGAGCGTTACGCGGTGCGCAAGCTGGGCTCGGCCAGCATCGCCGACCGCGAAGAACGAGAGATTCTGGCGGGATTTTGGCATCTGGTGGATCGGAACAGGCCGCGCGTGGTGACCTGGAACGGGCGTGGCTTCGATATCGCCGTGCTCAAACAGCGGTCTCTGATCCACGGCCTCGTGGCCCACGACTGGCACCGTACCGATCCCCGCTTCGGCTACGATTACCGCTACGAGACCAACTGGCATTGCGATCTGATGGATGCGCTCTGCGATTTTGGCGCTTCGCCGCGTTTGGGGCTGGACGAGGCGGCGCAAGCGTTGGGTTTGCCGGGGAAATGGAACGGTCATGGGGAAAACGTCGCGGAGTTGGCCGCCGCCGGCGATTACGCCGCCATCAATCGCTATTGCGAGGGCGACGTGCTCAATACCTACGTGCTGTATCTGCGCTGGGCGCGGTTCAGCACCCGCGTCAGTGCTCGGGGCCATAACGCCAGCGTGCAAAATTTGCTGGATTATCTCGCAGCAGGCCGGGAACGGAGCCCGCATTGGGGGGAGTTCGCCGACCTCTGGCAAGCCAATGCGCGGCCGTGTCCGCTGTTCGTCAACGAACCGCTCGCTGAACCGGAACCGCAACCGCCGGAGTCGCACCTGCGAAGCGAGGACGTGTTGCCGTAAAGGGTGAATGGGGTTGTTACCCGCATAAAACGCCATTGACCAGCTCTGATCTCTTGCGCGGACCAACTGACATCCACCCGTAGATAGGGTAGTCACGAGATATTGAGCCACTATCCTCATCGAGTTGAGTCGAGCCGGCATCTGCTCTTATAAGGTGCATGAAGAGCCAATGCGCGCGCTCGACGATCAGGAAAGGAGCGAAGCTTAGGACAGCAGGTGTTGGCCGAGGTCGCAGGATCCGAACTGGATATCCCCCGCCTTCAGGCGACCCATGCGCAGATGGAGCTGGACCGCGTCGACCATACCGATGGTTCCATGTTCTGTATCACGAATGATCACGCTCCATTGCCCATGTGGGTTTTCCCCCCAGAACGCGTGCGACCAGAATGTCCAAGGTTGGATCTGACCTGCATCGTCGACGAAGCCGATGCCGTTGATGGAGCTATCGTAGGCGCTATCGTAGCGATGCATCATGCGGCGCTTCGTCCCGTTAGGCGAGACCAGGAATATTTCCACTTCGCCACGCCGGGTGTGATCGATTCGTACGCTAACTCCCACCTCTTCCAGCGCGTCCGTCGGGTTCTTGTGTCCATCGAAGGTGATGTTGAAGGTTACCCCGGTTTTGTCGGCGTCGGGGATTGTCGTTGGCTTGATCCGCAAGGAGGTGCCCCAAGCGAGCAGCGGGGTCAATTCCAGGCTCTTCAAACTTGCCAAGGCCACTAGCCGATCGGCATTTACCAAGCCGAAACCGTAGTTTTGATTGAAGCGGCAACCGGCGGTATTTTCTTGCCAACCGCCGTCGCTTTCCGGCGAATGGTCTTCAAGATCGATCACTTGGCTGCTGTTGGCCAGCAGGTGCTTGGCCCAGCGGCTGTTCAGTCCGGGACGTTGCTGTTTGGCTAACGCCAGCGCCCCGGCCACGATTGGCGCGGCTCCAGAGGTACCTCCGAACGTGTCGGTGTAGTCGGGGTCGGGGAAGAGGGTGCCACTGAAATTGTTATAGCCATTGCCTCCCGTGACATCGGTGGTCAGCAATCCAGGCTCGCAGGTGGCGCAGGCTCTGGAAGGCGCGGATACGACAATGCTCGCGCCATAGTTACTGTAATCGGCGTGATGACCCTCGGGGCCGACCGCAGCCACGGTGATGACTTCGGGAATAGCATAGGGCCGGGCACTGGCGTCACGCCGCGTAAAGTTGCCGTCGGAGAAAGACTGGCCGTTTCCTGCCGCCACGACATGGATCATGCCTTCGGCGGACGTTTCTTGGAGGGCGGCGATGCGCGCATCGCGTATCTGATACGGTGCGGGTGGGCCGTAGCTGTGATTTTTGATTTGGATCTCGTGACCGCCAAAATAAATCGCATCCACAAAGCGATCGGTTGTCGAGAGCACACTGCCCAGCTCCGAAGGCGCAAAGGTGTTGGCGAGCGGGACGCGCAGGGCAGCAATGGACGCATACGGCGCGACACCAGTGACGCCCAGACCATTCCCTCCCCGGGCTGCCGCGACCCCGGCGACGGCTGTGCCATGAGGATAGTAACCGGTGCTGGTAAAAAGATTCGGCGAAGGATCGGTATCGTCATGGACGAAATCGTAGCTGAGCGTTGGTCGCACCACGAGATCGGGGTGGGTCATCTCCACGCCAGAATCCACCACGCCGATGACCACGCCGGTACCGGCTGCCCCCTGTTGCCAGGCATTGAGGGCATCGATATGTATCCAGCCAAAATCGTTGTACAAATGCCACTGGCCGGCGTGTACTCCCGGTTGCGGCAAAAAATAATTTTCAAAAGGGGTAAACGGCGGCAGAGGCGGCAGATTCGGATCATTCCAGCACGGCGTTTCCTCCCAAGGATCGCCGCAGGGTTTAGCTTCCTGCGTCATGGCCACGACGTAGCGGTTATTGAACGCCCGGGTCACGGCCCGATCCTGGCGGATGATGGGCAGCAATTTGCGGGCATCGTCGACCGAAGGGGTGACGAAGACATAGGCATCGGCTTTGCCCACCAATTTGCGCTGTATCTTTAGGCCATAGTTCGCGGCCCATTTCTGCCCATCCGTCTTTTCCGCCAAATACACTAACAGCTCAGGGGATTCCTGGCCGTCCATGATCGATGCAGGATCTTTGTCGCTGGCGTAAGCGGGTACATTGACCAGACCGGCATTGAATGCCACCGCGCAGGCCAGTGCCGGGATCGGGCGAGTGAAATGGGTAAGAGTAGGCATGGCATGATTCCTCGTAGTGGTTATCCGTGAATCGAGGCGGAAGAAACTTCCGGGCTGCCCATGAGTCGGCGAATACCATGCCAATTCGTAATAACATGATTAATATAATAAATATTTCTGGCATCGGATCAGCAAATGGGTCATGCTGAACGCTGTGGACCAACATGGTCCGCTTCTACCCGTTTCGCCGCCTTGAGCACCATGACACGCTTGGGTATGCCGGAAACGGCCGCGGTCGTGGCCGGCTAAACACCCACTCGCCAGACCTCATCCGCGCACGGCCGATTGATGCAACAAAGCCGGTTCGAGCAGCAGTACGGTGATTTTGCCGTTGAGCGCGGCGGCTTCATGTCGAGATGGATAAACTCTTCGATGCGCAGATATTGCCCGCCGGTCGCCTCGGCTTCCATTTGAAACGCCGTCGTTTTTCCCGCTCCCGGTTCGCCGAGCAATATCCAAGCGGTGTCGGAGCGAAAGCCGGCCAGGTTTTCTATCGGATTTTCGACCGATCCGCTATTCGGATCGGGAATTTTTCTGACGCGACGAGGAATCCGTATCATCGCTTTACTCTAACCCTCTTCCGTTGGCGGAAGAGGGTATGCCGAACCGACTTTTTACCGCAGATACGCTCCATCGATGCCGATCTTACCGGGTCCGTTCAGCACATAGATTCCGGCGGAGTTACCGCGCACATGGAAGGAAAGGTTGCCATTGCCCACATGGATTTCGTTGCCGGTTACCGCATCGCGATAGACACCGTTGCGGATGCCGCCGACGTTGATGCCTTGATCGCCGCCGATGGCCAGCCCGACCACGACATAGCTCTCGCCATAGTTGTGGTTGCGGACGAAGCTGATGCCGCTGCCCCATTCATTGACGTGACTCATCGGCCCTTTTTGCAGGGCGGGGATGGCGCGGCGAATTTGATTCAGCCGCTTGATGTGCTGATAAAGGGGATGGCTTTGGGTCTGGCCGATCCGCTCATCGGTCAGATGGTCGCCGAAATAGGCGCGACCGGTTTGATCCAGCGTATCGTCGTTGCCGATCACATCCTGCGGCGCGCCCTTCATGAACTCGATTTCCTCACCGTAGTACAAGCAGGGAATGCCGCGTACCGTCCACAGCAGATTGTAGGCCGCCGCCGCCATCCATTGGTCGCCCTTGAAGCGGAAGCGGAAATCGTTATCCGGGCCGACGTCGTGGTTTTGCAGGAAAGTGACCAGGGTCGAGGGGTTGCCGAAAATCCAATCCATGTCCAGCACGGCCTTCACGCCACCGAAACTGCCCCGGCTGAGATTGTCGCGGAAGGTGGAGAACAGACCAAAATCCAGCACCGCAAAGCCGGAGTCACCGCCGGAATTGGGGTCGCGCGGATCGTGGCCCAGCCGCGTGTACCACCACGGCCGGATGAAGGACGGGCCGTTGTCGCCACCGCCTAGATCGCCAAAACCATAGCCTTTCACCAGATTTTCGCCGAATACGAACAAGCCCGGTTTGTGCGCTTTCCAAGCGTTGACGTACTCCAGCAGGTTGTCGCGCGGCACATGCTTGACCGTGTCGATGCGCAGCGCGTCCACACCCATATCGAGATAATGATTGATGGAACCGATCAGATAGTCCTTGACGTTCTGGCGGTCGGTGGCCAGGTTGATGCAATCGCCGGCGATATGTTTCAACTGTACCGCTGCGCTTTCCCAGTCGCCGCCGCAGATGAAGCCGTGCTGCATGTACCATTCGGGATCGAGGTTGTTGGCATCGATGCCGAAGAAGCGGCCGGGATTGTAACCGGACTTGGGCACGGTCTCGCCGGTTTTGGGATCGACCAGCGGAATCTTGCCCTCTGGGTCCATGGCGTGCCGCTCCCGATACCACTCGGGCGCAACCGGATTGTCGATATCGTCGCGATTTGGCCAGGCGTAGTTGCCGAGATTGCCCTGATACGGTCCGTGGTTGACCCGGCCTTGCTCGGAACCTTGCGGGACGTAGTATTTGATCGGCAAATGGTCGATGTGAACCTTGCCGCGAATGCCGTATTGGCAAGAATGGTTGACCACCACGTCCTGGATGATCTTGATGCCGCGTTTGTGGGCTTCGTCGATCAAATCCTGATAGGTGGCATCCGGCGATTCCAGGCGGGGATCGATCCGGGTCCAGTCGTAGGCATGGTAGCCGTGATAATCGAGGCCGCTGCGATTCTCCACCGGCGGCGTGATCCAGATGGCGGTGAAGCCCAAATCCCGGATGTAGTCGAGGCGCTGGATCAGGCCCTTGAAATCGCCTCGCCAATGCGGATCTTCGGGTTGGCCGGTTTCGCGATTGAATTTGATCCGGTCGCGGCAGAAGAAACTGGTGCTGGGGTCGCCCTCGTAAAAACGGGCGGTCAGTAAGAAATAGATGGTCTCTTCGCGAAAGTCCATTCCCGTCAGGATGGCCGGGCTGGAGGATTGAACCATTGGATCGGGTGTGCCGCCTGGATGGCCGCCTCCTGCGCCAGATTCCGCTTGGGCATCTGGATTATCGTCGAACCAGCCACCATCGAGGATATACCAGCCGGGGTGATCGCGATACAAATCGTTGGTCTGCCGTCCGCGGCCGTCGTGGAAGAGCAGGTGCGACGTGCTAAAACCATCGAACTGGTAAGTGAACCAGCCATTCCCTTCGTCGATCATTCGTATGCCTGGCCATTTTGTGTTGCCCGCTTCGGGGTGGGCTTCCCAGAAGTGGATGTAAATACGCTTGGCCCAGTCGGCGGGTTTTTTGAAGTGAACGATCAGATCGGCCATGGCAAGGGTTCCGGATAATTGAGGCGATAGGAAGAGGGGCTGGAATAGACCGGTTATGCTCCCGCTCGCCGAAGGGGAGGGGAGCGATCTTTCTTCGTTTGGCGGAATGGCTGCCGAAGCGAGCCCGTCAATACTCGTCCAACCGCGCGCTGCGCTCTTGGTAGCGGGCGCGCAAGCAGCGCACATCCGCTCCGCAACTGTCGCGGGCGACCAGCCAGGAACGCTGATCCTGTCGGACCATTTCTGCCCGGCGCGGCGGCAGACGATTCAACAGAGAGCGGTATTGCACCGCCAAATCCTCGTCTAAGCGATTGAGGGTGGGATTGCTGCACACCGCGATTTCGGCGGCGGTATCGGCGCGGGTGCAATCGTAGCTGGCAGCTTGCGCGGACAGCGGCAGCAGGCTGGCGCCGAACAGCGCCAAGGACAAACGCTTGAGCATCGTGATATCCCCTTACGTTAATAGACTAAATGTGGAATTCTGATCGGCTCGATTTGCGATTTTCCACTACAGTATTTTCGCTAGCAATTCGAATCAACGCTCTTCCGGCGAGCTCTTTCCTCGCAATTTCAATTGCAGGACAGTCGCCGCCAGGATCAGCGCGAACAAGACGAAGGCCGTCGCCGATGCGTAGCCCATATTCCACCAGCGGAAGCCTTCNNCCGATCATGGTCATCAGCGCCACGAACAGGAACGTTGGACCCAGCAGAGGCAGGGTGATGTGGCGAAACTGCCGCCAGGCGCTGGCGCCGTCGATGCGCGCCGCCTCGTAAAGCTGGGAGGGAATGTTCTGCAAGCCGGCGATGAAGATGATCATGTTGAAACCGAAATTCTTCCACACCGCCATTAAAATAATGGCCGGCATCGCCCAGTTCGGATCGCCCAGCCAGTCGATGGGTGCAATGCCGAACCAGCTCAGCCCGTAATTGAGCAAACCGTAGCGGGGATGGTAGAGATAGCGCCATACCACCGCCACCGCCACTAGGGTTGTCACCACCGGCAAAAAGAACGCGGCGCGAAAGAAACCCGGAAAACGGGTCAGGCGCGAATTCACCAGCAGCGCCGCACCCAGCGATACCGCCACCGATAACGGGCCGCCCACCACCACGAAATAGAAAGTGTTGCCCAGCGCAGTCCAAAACAGCGGGCTTTGCAGCAGTTGCAAGTAATTGGCGAACCCGACGAAGCGCAACCGGTCCAGATCGCCCAGCGCGTAGATGTCGAAATCGGTGAAGCTGAGCAACAGCGCCGCCAACACCGGCAGGAAGAAGAATACGGCGATCAATGCCAGCGCTGGCGCGAGAAAGGCCCAGGCGCTTACGGTTGCGTGGCGCTCGGGGCCGGTCACGGCGTTACCCCCCGCGCCAGCAGCCAGCGCCGCTTTTCCAAAATCCGGTCCACGTCCCGATCCAGCGCGGCCAAGGCATCGTCGATGCTCGATTCCCGTCGCACCGCCAGTTCGGCGTAATAGGCGATGCGATTGGCGATCCGCTCCCATTCCGGAATCGGCGGCGTCGCCCGCACGTTTTGTAGCTGCTGGCGGAATGCCCGAGCGTAGCGGTTGCCGGCCAGCGCCGGGTCGCTCCAAGCCGATTGCCGGGCCGGCAAATCGCCGGTCAGCCGATAAAATTGCGCCTGCTGTTCCGGTTCGGCCAGAAATTCCAGCAGCTTCCAGGCCGCTTCTCGGCGCGGCGAAGTCCGGCTGAGCGCCAAGCTAGCGCCTCCGGCCAGCGATGTACCAACCGCGACCGACCTCTTTCCCGCAAGCACGGGAAAAGAGGGATCATCGAACATCGGCATCGGAGCCGTCATCCACCTTTCCTGCACAGCGGCCGGCAATCGCCGCCCGAACTCGCCGATGTTCCATGGTCCGCTGGCGTATACCGCGAACGTACCTTTGGCGAATTCCTGATAGAGATTAGCCATCTGCGCGTTGCTGACTGGCGGTGCCAAACCCCGCTCGAACAGTTGCAGATAGAACGCGAACGCCTCCCGGAAAGCCGGTTCCCGGAAATTGCCGTACTGGTTTCGATCCCGCAGCAGACTGGCGCCGCGTTGCAGGGCGAGCACGACCGGCAACTGCCATTCGTTGATCGGCAGCAAAATGGCGTAGCGCGCCGAATCGCCTTCGCCTTTGAGTGCGCTCATCGCTTGCAGCCAGCCGTCCCAAGTATTGGGCGGTTCGGTGAAACCGGTGGCGGCGAGCAGATCGGTGCGGTAGAAAAATAGGCGGGTATCCACGTACCAGGGTAGGGCATAGGTTCGGCCATCCAACCGATTGGTGGCGAGGATACCAGGGAAGAAATCGGTCAGCGCCGCTTCCGGCCAGGCTGTCAATCGCTCGTCTAGCGGTTCGATGGCACGCAAGGCCACGAATTCGGGAATCCAGGTGTTGCCGAGCTGGAACGCGTCCGGCATGGCATCGCCGGCGTAAGCGGTCAACAGTTTTTCGTGCGCTGCGCTCCAGGGAATCTGCTGTACCCGTACCCGAATGCCGGGATGGCGCCGCTCGAACGCCGGCAGCAGCGCCCGCACTTGTTCGCCCTCTTGGCCCATCGCCCAAAATTCCACGATGATCGTCCGATCCGTGGCAGAATCGCAGCCGGACAAGCCTAATGCGAGCAGGATGGCGAGCAACAAGCGAAACGGTGGTGGCATGACGATCAGTTTAGCCGCAATCGCGCTGAAATTGGGCGAAAGGCATTGAAAATGCTCCCCCTTGTCCCCATACAATCGCTTCGGAATTCTCAACTGTTTTGGTCAGCTTGCGAGGTGCATCATGCCGATTTACGAGTACCGTTGTCAGTCCTGCGATCACGATCTGGAAGTGATGCAAAAACTCAGCGATCCCGAGCTGCGCGACTGCCCGGCCTGCGGCAAACCGGAACTTAAGAAGCTAATTTCAGCCGTTGGATTCCGGCTCAAGGGCAGCGGCTGGTACGAAACCGACTTCAAAAAGAGCGGCAGCCAGAAAAACGTGGCCAAGGATGATGCGCCGCCCAAAGAAAGCAAGTCGAGCGGCACCTGCGATGGTGCGGGTGGTTGCGGCTCGTGCAGCCCGGGCACTCCAACCGCTGCAACGGCTTGAGAATGCCCGTTTCCGACGGGAAGACGCTTAGTCAGGCTTTTCGCTTATCGTCGTTCCCGCTGGGCGGGCGAGATGCCCCGAAGATCGTTGGCGGAAGCCCTTTTTCCGGCTGGACGGCCTACTGAAACTCCTGCCGTCCGACCCAATCGCGGGCGAACTGCCACGCCACTCGACCGCTGCGCGATCCGCGTTGCAAGGCCCAGCGCAGCGCTTCCTCGCGCGCCGCCGCATCCGAGCCATCGGATGCGCCCAGTTGTTCCAGCCAATAAGCGACAATGGCCAGATAATCGTCCTGGCCGAACGGATGAAACGACAGCCATAGCCCGAACCGTTCCGATAGCGAGATTTTTTCCTCGACCGCCTCGCCGTGGTGCAGTTCGCCTTCGACGATGCGAGCATCTTGGTTTTCCCGCATGTATTCGGGCAACAGGTGGCGACGGTTGGACGTGGCGCAGAGCAGTACGTTGTCGGGAGCGGCGCTGATCGAGCCGTCCAACATTGCTTTGAGTGCCTTGTAGCTGGGATCGTTGGCTTCGAAGGACAGATCGTCGCAGTAGAGCAAAAAACGCTCCGGCCGCTCGTGCAGCGGTTCGACGATTTCCGGCAGATCGAGCAGATCGTGTTTGTCCACTTCGATCAGCCGCAATCCCCGGTCGGCATATTCGTTGAGCAGGGCTTTGATCAGCGAAGATTTGCCGGTACCGCGTGCGCCCCACAACAGGACGTTGTTGCAGGGGCAGCCGGCCAGAAATTGCCGCACGTTCAGGTCCAGAGCCGCTTTCTGGCGGTCGATTCGGCGCAAGTCGGCCAACCGCAGCCGGTGGGGATGCCGCACCGGTTGCAGGTGACCGCGCTGGCCGGTCCGGCGCCAGCGAAACGCTCGATAACGCTCCCAGGCCAACGGCTCCAGCGCTGGTGGCAGCAAGTTTTCCAGTCGTTCGAGCACGGCGGCCAACCGCCCGGCGAACGCTTCGTCGAGCGTCACTGTCACCGGCGTCATGTCGCTAGCGACCCATCACCAGAGCGCTCGATGCGTTGCCGGTACCGCTCAAGACGACCAAGTCGCCGACGATTCGGGCGCTTTCTTCCAGCGCTGTGTCCGGGATGACGCTATCTTTGCCATCCGGAATCTCGTCGTTGGGTTTGAGTGGAGGCAACCCCTTGGCTGCCCGGAAACGGTTTTCGCGTTCCCGTTGCCAGCTTTCGACGCGCTCCCGTTCGGCTCGGCGCTGGCTTTCCAGCAGCGATACCGTGGTCTTTTCCCGCTGCTGCCGGGCGAATTCGAGGTCGCGCAGGAATGCTTGATAATCCGGGTCTCCGGCAATGCGGGTTTGGTGTCTGCGTGCCAGCTCCGGTATCAGGGTCGTCAAGATCCGGTCGCCGCGATAGCGGGTCGGGGCGATCTCGTCCCAGGGTAAAGCGTTCTTTTGGGCGCTCTCGCCGACTTCCTCGCTGTCTGTCGCCGAGGGAATGGCGATGTCGGGCCGAACGCCGCGATGCTGGGTGCTGCTGCCGTTGACCCGGTAAAATTTGGCGATGGTCAGCTTGAGTTGGCCTTGCGGTTCCTTGGCCCGCGTCAGCCGATTCAAGTCCACCAGAGTTTGTACCGTGCCCTTGCCGAAGGTCGGGTCTCCGATGACGATGCCACGACCATAGTCTTGGATGGCACCGGCGAAGATTTCCGAGGCGGAGGCGCTGGCGTGATCTACCAGCACCGCTAAGGGTCCGGCGTAAGCTTGGCCGGATTCGCTGTTCTTCTCGATCTCGGGTTCGTTGCTGCCAGCGTTCTTGACCTGTACCACCGGGCCGTTGCCGACGAACAATCCGGTCAAATCCACCGCTTCTTGTAGGGATCCTCCGCCGTTTTCGCGCAGATCCAGCACCAGCCCATCGATTTTGTCGCGCAGTTCGTCCAGCAGTTGGCGCACATCGCGCGTGGTGCTGCGGTAGTTGGGATCACCGCGCCGCGCGGCGTCGAAATCGCTGTAAAACGCCGGAATGGTGATCACTCCGATCCGCAGTTCGCGGCCGTCGGGCCTGCGCAGCGGCTTGACCGTGCTCTTGGCGGCTTGTTTCTCCAGCTTGATGGTGTCGCGAACCAAGCGTACGGTTTTTTCTGCTGCCGTCGCGCCGGCCTTGCCGGGCAAAACCTTCAATCGCACCACCGAGCCGCGTTGGCCGCGGATCCGGTCCACCACGTCGTCCAGCCGCCAGCCCACCACGTCCACCCACGGACCATCATCGCCCTGCGCCACCGCCACGATCCGGTCACTCGGCTTGATTTGCTGGCTGAGGTCGGCCGGACCGCCGGTGACCAGTTCGACCACGGTGACCTGCTCCTCTTCCATGCGCAGCACGCAACCGATGCCCTCCAGGGAAAGACGCATCTGGATATTGAAGTTTTCGGTGTTGCGGGGCGAGAAATAGGCGGTGTGCGGATCGAAAGCCTGGGCGACTGCGTTCATGTACAGTTGAAACACGTCTTCGCTAGTGGATTGCAGCGCCTGCCGCAATCGGTTGTCGTAGCGTTTGCTCAACAGATCACGAGCGGTTGGCTGATCCTTGCCGGATAGTATCAAGGTCAACAACTCGTTCTTTAGCCGTTTGCGCCAGATTTCGTCCAGCTCCGCCGGCGTTTTGGCCCACGGCGTATCCTTGCGGTCCACGTTCAAGGATTCGTCCACGTTGAAGCGGAATTCTTGCTGGAACAAGGATTGGATGCGAGCGGTTCGCTCTGCCAGCCGGCGCAGGTAGGTGTTGAAGATATCGTAAGCCGGTTGCAGGTTGCCGCTCTTCAGCGCATCGTCCAGCGTGTTGCGATACTGCTCGAAGCCGGCGATATCGCTAGCCAGGAAATAGAAGCGACCGAAATCGAGATCGTCGAGATAAGTGTTCAGGATAAGCGAGGACAGCCGGTCATCTGGCTTGCTTTGCCGGTAATGATGCTGCGATAGCAGCTTGGCAATAATTTGATCCAACGAGGTTTGCTGGGATGTTGGTGCCAGGATTTTGGGTGGGATGTCCACGACCGGATCGGCCGGTTTCGCGAACGCCCCGGCCAAGCCCAAAACCAGGACCGGGAGTAGCGGAGCCAGAAACTTCAAAGTGCGAAAGTTGCGCATGGTGCTTCTCGACAGGGACGGATCTCGAACGCCACGCCGATCGAACCTCTTTCTAGGACGAGGCCACGGGATGGACCAGGACGATATCGGTGGCGACCGGTTGCTTGCCGTTTGGTTCGGCCAGAGTAAACTCGAAAATGTGGTTGCGGGAGGGCAGCTTCATGACGTTGAAACCGTCCGGTAGGCTGGAATCGTGGAAAAACGCCGTCCGGTAAGGGGAATCGGAATCGCGGGAGTCGGTTTTCCACAGATACGGCGACAGCTTGACCAGAAATCGCATGAACCCGAAGCTTTTGTTGTCATCGTGATGATAGCAGTACCCGCGCACCCGCGAGCCCATGGCACCCCACGCCGGCGCGAAATAATCGTCGCCCCGGGTCGGCAGTAAGCCGGGCACCAGATAGCCGGATATGAACATGTCCGATTCTCGGCGCAGCTCTTCCGACACGTTATCGAACGCGAGCGTTTCCACGCGGCAACCTTTATTCTGCAAAGCGCGGACTACCTGAACGAAATCGCCGTCGCCGGTTACCAGCAGCACGCGATCCAAGTTTTCCGATTGCAGCAGCACGTCTACCGCCATATCGAGATCGGCGTTAGCTTTGCCGAAACGGTTGCCGGCTTCGTCCTGGAACCATTTGACCCGTTTCTCGATGACTTTGTAACCCAGTTCGCGCAAAGCGGACTGATAGGCACGAGCTTTATCGCGATAGACCGTGTTGGTTTCGGCGCGTTCCTCGTCGTAAGACAAGTAAACGTTCAGACGCAAGGGTTCGGCGTGATCGCGGCAGGCAAACTCACGTAATACATCGTATTGCATGCGCTGCCCGCCGTTACGGGAAATATTGGCAGCGTCCACGTAAACGCCTACCTTGGCATGAGATTTGAAATTTTGAGTCATGGGTTCTCTAGTGGCTATTCAAAATTTATGCGTTGAGACGCACCTTCGATCTTCCCCAAGATGGGCTAGACGGTATTATCACAAAATTGTCAATAAACCGCCGCATTTTTTGGAGGGGTATCGGTTCAGTTATCACTGGCTAGCTAGCTATTCAACCAAACTTTTCGAACATGTATCACATTTTCGTGATTCAAGCAGCGGCTCGAACAGATCTAACGGTACCGGAAATACGACCGTAGTATTGTTCTGGATGCCGATGTCGTTGAGCGTCTGCAAATAGCGCAACTGCAAAGCTTGCGGCTGGGAGGCGATGATCTCAGCAGCTTGCCGAATCCGGTCGGCGGCTTGGAACTCGCCTTCGGCATTGATGACTTTGGCCCGCCGCTCGCGTTCGGCTTCGGCTTGCCGGGCAATGGCCCGCACCATGCTTTCGTCGAGATCGACGCGTTTGATTTCCACGTTTGACACCTTGATGCCCCAGATGTCAGTTTCGGTATCCAAAATATTTTGGATGTCCCGGTTCAGCTCGTCCCGCCCTGCCAACATCTCGTCCAATTCGTGCTGCCCGAGTACGGAGCGCAGCGTAGTCTGCGCCAACTGGCTGGTGGCGTTGTAGTAATCCTCGACCTGAATGATCGCCCGCTGCGGATCGAGCACCCGGAAATAGATGACGGCATCGACCTTGACCGAGACGTTGTCGCGCGAAATCACGTCTTGGCTGGGAACGTCCATGACCACGGTTCGTAGGTCGACTCGTTTCATTTGTTGAACAACCGGGATGACGATGATCAGCCCCGGTCCTTTAACCGCCTGAAAGCGGCCCAGAAAGAACACGACCCCACGCTCGTATTCATATAACACCTTGATCGAGGCAAACACCAGCAGCAATACGATCAACAGCGCGACGAAGAAGGGGTTGAAGATCATGGTGGCGGTTCCTCCTTGTCGTAACCCAGTGGTTGTACGAACAGCGTTAACCCGTTGCGGCCCTCGACCCGAACCCGTTCGCCCGGTCGCAACGGCTGATCGGCGCGGATTTGCCAAGACTCGCCGCGAATCCATGCCCGATCCGGGTTGCCGCCCAAGACCGTGCCGGTCGCGCCGAGCAACGCTTCGGCACCGCTGACCACCGGCTGCCTCCGCTGGCGCAGAATCAGCGTCGCGAGGCCGATCAGCGCCGCTGCGCTGGCCAATGCAAAACCGAGAACGAGGCCGAGTGGGATTTCGTAGCCAGGACCGGTTTCGTCCCACAACAGCAGCGAACCGGCGATGAACGCGGCGATGCCACCCAGCCCTAACGCCCCGAAGCTGGGCACGAACGCTTCGGCGGTCATGAAGACCAATCCGAGCAACAACAGCGCCAAACCAGCGGCATTGACCGGCAATACCTGAAAGGCGAACAGCGCCAACAAGAGACAAATCCCGCCTAATACGCCCGGCAGCGCCATGCCCGGATTGGCCAGTTCGAAGAACAGGCCGTAAATGCCAACCAGCAGCAAGACGTAAGCCACCAAGGGATGAGCGATCAACGCCAGCAACTGGTTACGCCAGTCGGGAAGCACAGTTTCGACGTTTAAACCACGAGTTGCCAGCGGTCGTTTATCGCCGGCGATCTCCGCCAATCGGCCATCGGTCTGCCGGAGCAGGTCCGATACATCCGCAGCGATCAAGTCGATTACGCCTTTTTGTAGCGCATCCCGGGCGCTGAGACTGGCCGCTTCGGTTACCGCTTGTCCGGCCCAATCGGCGTTGCGGCCGCGCAACTGTGCGAGGGAGCGAAGGTAGGCGCGGGCATCGTTGATCAGTTTGCGTTCCATGTCTCCGGCCGCTGCCGGAGTTGGGCGAGCGTCGGGTTCGGCCGCTGGCGGCGCGGCCGGTTCTGGAACGGAAGAGTCGTCGGGGCGATCTTTGCTGGGTGGTCGAGCCGGTAGCGGCAGACCGCCGATTTGCACCGGCGTGGCAGCACCGAGGTTGGTGGCGGGGGCCATCGCGGCGACGTGGCAAGCGTAGAGGATGTAGGTGCCGGCGCTGGCGGCGCGAGCGCCTTCCGGGGCGACGTAGCCGAGCACCGGTACCGGCGAGGCCAGGATCGCTTGAATGATGTCGCGCATGGAGCTATCCAAGCCGCCGGGCGTATCGAGTTCGAGAATCGCCACCGCCGCATCGCGTTCCTTCGCCTTTTCGAGACCGCGCAGGACAAAATCGCGGCTGGCCGGACCAATAGCGCCCCGTACTTTCAGCAGCAATGCTAGACGACCCGAGTGGATCGATTCCCTCGCGGCCAACTCCGGGCTCGCTGGCGATAGCAGCAGGAGCAGTGCGAGCAAGAGGCGCATGTCGATCTCTCAAATAATCGGGCATTATGTACGAGGAATTATAGATCACCGGTTAGATTCGACCGCTTGTCATGTGCTCTTCTTCTCTTCTATATACCATCCTGGAGCGATTGCGACGACGGGCGACCGTCAGTCGCAAGCCAACGGCAACGATGGCGTCCGCTTTATCCGTTTCGACCAAATCACCTCGCACCCGAGGAGTTCACCATATGACCGTATCGCGTATCACCAGCTTTGGCCTGTTGGCCTTATTGATCTTTATCCCAGAATTTTTTGTGCCGGAAGTTAGTGCAGCTCCGCCGACGTCCGGGTTCAACAACAAAAGCAACGAAGACGATGGTCTGGATGGCGTCCAGGGAGAAATCGAACAGATCATCACCCCGGAATACCGCCAACGTGGTATGCGAGTGGAGCGGATGCCCGACCGGAACCTGCGGGTGCTGTTGCCCAGCGAAGTGATGTTCGCCTACGACAGCGCCGATATCAGCCGCGATTTCGCTCCCACGCTGCGGCAGGTCGCCCGCATCATGAGCAACCGTCCCAGAGTCAGGGCGCGCATCGTCGGCCACACCGACAGCGATGGTTCGGACAGCTACAACATGGATTTGTCGCTCCGTCGGGCCGAAAGCGTAGCAGCGTTCATCGGCACGCAGGGCGTGGAGCGGCGCAGGCTGCATACCGAAGGCCGTGGCGAGCAGGAACCCATCGCCAGTAATGCCACGCCGCAGGGCCGGCAACAAAACCGGCGCGTAGAATTGATCCTGATACGCCCACAGCGCGGCGATCGGCCACGGCGCAACCAGCCTTAAAAGATTGCGCGAAAATCCCTCGCCCCCTTGCGGGAGAGGAGGCGAGGGATCGATGGCCGGTTATTTGAGTTTTTGGTGAAGTTCGATCAACTTCGCTTCTTCGCCCATCACCACCAACGTGTCATCTTTGGCCAACGTATAGCTGGGATCGGGAACGCAAGGAGCAGCGCTTTCCCCCGCCGGTTTGACGGCAAGCAAATGCAAATGGTAGCGGTCGAGCAAATCCAGATCCGCCACCATTCGGCCCGCCAAGCTGGGTGGCGTTTGCAAGGTCAACGCGAAATAGCCATCGCCCAGCGCCATCGCGTCCAACAGCTTCGAGCGGGAATAATGAATTAAATGGGCTGTCTTGACCGCGCTTTCCCGCTCTGGCTGCACGACGTCGCTGGCGCCGATCAAAGTCAGTATCTTGCCTTGATCGGCGTTGGTGGCTTTGACCAACACGCGAGGAATACCCAATTCCCGCAGGTAGTGAGTCAACAGCACGCTGGTTTCGAAACGTTCGCCCACGTCCACCACCACCACGTCCATGTTCCGAATACCCAGATCTTTGAGCGCTTCGCGGTCGGTTACATCCGCGACCATCGCTTTGCCGACGTGGCGCATGATGTCTTGGACCTTGTCGGTGTCCCGGTCGACTGCCATCACGTCGTCGCCAAGCTCGCTCAACGTGCTGGCCACATGAAAGCCAAAGTCTTCCAACCCCAACACCGCGATTCGCATCGTCGCTCCTTAAACTTGAATTTTGCCGATTAGCCGATCATCACTTGCTCTTCCGCGTAGGCCACCGCCGGGCGCGGCTTTTGCCGGGCGAGGGCGAGGGCGATGGTCAGAGGCCCCAGCCGGCCGACAAACATCAGCAACATGATCAAAATTTTGCCACCTTCGTTCAATTGCGGCGTAATGCCGGTAGATAAGCCCACCGTGCCGAGTGCCGATACCACCTCGAACAGCAACCCCAACGACCATTCGACGGTGCGGGGATGAGACTGGCCGCTGACCTGCGAAGCGGAGAGCAAAATGGCCCCAACGATGATGATGACGAACGCCAGTGCTACCAACCAGGTCGCCTTGGCGATGTTAGCGTCCGGCACGCTGCGGTTGAACAAGCGCGCTCCCCGCTCTCCGCGATATCGCGCCCGGGCCAAAGCCAACAACACTCCCAAAGTGGTTGCCTTGATCCCGCCGGCTGTGGATCCGGGACAACCGCCGATCAGCATGAGCACGGTGGTGAAATACAAGGTGGCCGCCGTCACTTGGCCGTAGTCTACGGTATTGAAGCCAGCGGTGCGGGGCGTGACCGAAGCGAACCAGGCAACGAGCAGCGTTTCCTCGAAACTCGTCCCCACCAGAAGATTCGTTCGCTCCAGCAGGACGAATCCCGCCATCCCGACCAGCAGCAGCGCGCCGGTCATGGTTAGCACAACCTTGGTGTGCAGGCTAAGAGGAGTCCGCAAGTGCCGCAAACGGCGCCGCAACCATCGCATCAGTTCCGCGAGCACCGCGAACCCCAAACCGCCCAAAATGACCAGTGCCGAAATCGGCAACACGATACCGATGTTGGCCCGGTCGGACATCAAGTTGTCCGGTCGCAACCCGAATCCGGCATTGCAAAAGGCGCTGACGGCATGAAACACCGAGAACCAAACGGCCCGTTCCAGAGGCAATCGCTGACTTTCGGTGAGAAACAAAACGATGGCCCCCAGCGCTTCGATGGTCAGAGTCCACAAGAACACCAGGCGTAACAGCGCGCCCAGACCGAGGCGATGGCTGGGGGCGAAGCTGTCTTGGACCGCATCGTGGCTGGACAGCGATACGTCTTGACCGATCAGCAACAGCATGGTGGTGGATAAAGTGGCGATACCGAGCCCGCCGATCTGCACCAAACCGAGCAGCACCGCTTGGCCGAACCCGTTGAACGTGCTGCCTGGGTCGACCACTGCTAGCCCGGTGACGCATACCGCGCTGGTGGCCATAAACAACGCGTCGACGAAAGCGACCGGAGCACCTCGGCTAGCGATGGGTAGGGCCAGCAACAGGCCACCGGTCAAAATGGTGGCGGCGAAACCGAAAACCAGCAAGCGGGCAGGGTGGCGGGGCATGCGAATCAATGGCTTAGCGCTCGATGTGATTTCGTTTGGGTATGGTGGATAACGCTACATGACATAATGCAAACGCTCGTACCTCGCCATCCAATCAGCGAAATCGATAACTCGTTTGGAATCGAACACCGCGTTCTCGTTCGGTCCATGTTCTGGCATAGCAGCGCGAATTCGTAGCTCCGAAATCGCTGCTTCATTTAAATTTGGGTCAGTGGTGAATAGCTTTGTGTGCGCAACAATTTCGTAAATTCATCTATCGAAATAGGTGGACTGAATAGATAACCTTGAATCTCGTCACATTCGTGATGGTAAAGATAATCGAATTGCTCTTTGGTCTCGACGCCTTCGGCGACGACGCTTAATTTTAAGCTGTGCGCTAAAGTGATAATTGATCTCACGATGGCGGCATCTTCAAAGCTGGTATTGATATTACGGATGAATGATTGATCGATTTTGAGAGTATGGATGGGGAATCGTTTTAAATAATTCAACGAAGAATAACCGGTCCCGAAGTCATCGATGCTGAGATGAAGCCCGATGCTTTTAAATATGCCTAGCGTTTCGATGGTTTTGTCGATGTCGCCCATGGCAATGCTTTCTGTAACTTCTAATTCCAATTTGTTTGGGTTGATTGCATTTTTTTGTAGTGAGTTCTTGATTTGTTTGATCAAATCAGGTTGCCGAAACTGTAAAGGAGAAAGGTTGACGGCGATACGTAATGGTGTAAGGCATTGATCTTGCCAGCGCTTGACTTGCATGCAGGCCGTATCGATTACCCATTCCCCAATTGGAACGATTAAACCAATTTCTTCGCAGAGAGGAATAAACTGTGCCGGCGAAATTCGCCCTTTTGTTGGATGATTCCAGCGCAGGAGCGCTTCTGCTCCGCAAATCTGTTTTGTTTTAGCGTCGATTTTTGGTTGATAATATAGCTCAAATTCATGCCGTTCTAATGCATGGCGAAGACTATTTTCCATGTCTAATCTTTCTAAAGCCGCGGCATTCAATATTTTCGAATAAAACTGATAATTGTTCTTGCCAATTGACTTAGCATGATACATAGCAGAATCTGCATTTTTTAGAAGCTCATCCGTTGTTTGCCCATCGTTGGGATAACAAGCAATACCGACACTTGCCGTCGAGTAAATCTGATGGTCATGAATATTAAATGGTATTGATAGATCAGTCATAAGTTTTTTAGCAATCGTAGTCGTGATCGATAACGATTCTTGGATATTAGAAGAGTGCGAAATAATAATAACAAACTCGTCGCCTCCGAGTCTGGAGATGGTGTCTTCGCTCCGCAAATTCTTGCCGAGCCGCTGTGCCACTGCGCGCAATAGCGAATCACCTGCCATGTGTCCCAAGGAATCGTTGATATATTTGAAGCGATCTAAATCAACGAATAAGACAGCCACAAAAGTTTTTTGTCGTTCGGCGCTGGCTAGAGCTTGCTGTAGTCGATCTTTGAGTAGCAGCCGGTTAGGTAAACCAGTCAAGGCATCATAATGAGCCATGTAATACAATTGTTCTTCCCAGCTGGCATTTGATAATGCAACAGCTACGCGATTCGTGAAATCTCGCGCTAAAAGGATATCCTCTTCTTGAGGAGTCAAAACCGTTTGATACCCAAGACAGATCACAGCAGATACATCTTCCTTTAGCACGATAGGTAGCACCAAAAATAACAGGGCTCCTAGTTTTTGCAATGACAAAAGATAGCTTGGTAAATTTTCTTGGTTGGTAATTATGATATAGGTTTGATTTTCTAAGAGCGTCTGATATTCCATCGAGGCTATTTCCAGTATCTTTACGGTTATCTTGCTTCTAAGTAACTCGCTTCGGGTATAAGTACGACATGAGTTATTATGATTGTGGTCAACAACTGTCATGCTGATATAGTCGCAAGGAATCACTTCGTGTGAGCGAGTCAATACGATTTTGATGATATCTTCGATTTTTAAGGTCGATAGAATCAGTTGGTCGATCTCTGCCATTGTGGACAGAGCGCGAAATTGTTTATCTATTTGAACTGCCATCTCATTAACTGAGCTAGCTAGCTCTTCAAATTCATCGCCGCTGCTCACCTCTACAGGCTTATTGAATTTTTTGTTGGCAATATGATGGATTCCTTCCATCAGTTTTTCGAGCGGAACGAGGCTTCTGCGAATCTGATGAACGCTCAGGAATGCCACGATAGCGAGCGTTAGCGTTATAACAAACGCAAAGATATTTCTGAAATCAGCGAGGGGTAGCAACACGTTGCTTTTCGGTTGGCTAGTAATGATCGTCCATTTTGGTATGAGGAAATTGGGTTTTAAAAAAAGAGACCAATAATTTATCAAAAATTCTTCACCACTTGGGTCGCGCCATGTGAATTGCCCTGAGGATGATGTATTCAGTTTGGTTAATTGTTCGGATCTGTGTTCGTATTCTTGATGCGAGCAGAATAATGCTTTATTTGATTCGTTAAGAATACATATTTGTGTTTCTGGACCCATTGAATCGATATCGCCCCACAAATAAGATTGATCAATTTCTCCAATTAAAATACCCTGTTTTGAATGCTGTTGGTCGAGCATTCTGATTAGAAATATCCTTGATAAGGACTGGGATTGAGCATCGCTTATAAGGATGCTGTTACCCGCTTTAAGATCATCCGATTACCCATAATTTTCA
>DEHU01000095.1:0-4796 GCA_002352125.1 Competibacteraceae bacterium UBA2792
TCGCTGGTCGCGGAAATCGGCGACGTAATCGAATCCCATATGCGCTCGATTGGCCTGCTCAAGGAAGAAGGTTTGGACGAACATCAGCGCAAGATGATCGTCGAACAGCGCAACAAGTACGAGGTCGGGATGAAAGCGGTCGAGGAAGCCGGCGAAAACAGCTTTCCGCCCGAAGCCACCCTCTGCGGCAAATGTCAGACCAAAGCGGTGATCGTCATGGATGGCTGTCTGACCTGCCTGAACTGCGGCGATTCTAAATGTTCCTGATCACCTTAATCTCTCTCCCGCCCGACGAAGGGAGTTTTTACATGGATTTCGAGACCACGCCATGACCCTGAATCTGCCCGAAATGATGACCGTCATCGAAATCACCGAACCCGGCGGCCCCGAAAAGCTGGTTCCCAACCGCCGCCCGGTACCCCAACCCGCTCCCGGCGAGATTCTAATCAAGGTCGCCACCACCGGCGTCAACCGCCCCGACTGCTTGCAGCGTCAAGGCGGCTACCCGCCACCACCAGGCGCCTCCGATATTCCCGGCCTGGAAGTGGCCGGCACTATCGCTGCACTGGGCGAAGGCGTCGATGGCTGGATGATCGGCGATCCAGTTTGCGCCCTGCTGACCGGCGGTGGCTACGCCGAATATTGCACCGCGCCTGCACCCCAATGCCTGCCGATCCCGACCGGATTGACCTTGCAGCAAGCCGCTGCCCTGCCAGAAACCTTTTTCACCGTCTGGAGCAACGTGTTCGACCGGGCGCGGCTGCAACCCGGCGAAACGCTGCTGATCCACGGTGGCACCAGCGGCATTGGCACCACTGCCATCCAGCTTGCCAAAGCGTTGGGCTCGCGGGTGTTCGTCACCGTCGGCGGCGTTGAGAAAATCCAGCCCTGCCTGGATTTGGGCGCTGAGCGGGCGATCAATTACCGCGAGGAAGATTTCGTCCAAGTGGTCAAGGAGCTTACGCGCAACCGGGGCGTGGATGTCATTCTGGACATGGTCGGCGGCGATTACACGCAGCGCAACCTCAGCGCGCTAGCAGTGGAAGGCCGGCTGGTGTTTATCGCGTTCCTGCGCGGCGCCAAAATGGAGCTGAATCTCGCGCCGGTCATGATGAAACGACTAACCATCACCGGCTCGACCCTGCGCGCCCGGCCGGTCGAGCACAAGGCGCCCATCGCCGCCAGCCTGCAAAAAACCGTTTGGCCGCTACTCGCCAGCGGCGTGGTCCGCCCGGTCATCGACCGGATTTTTCCGCTCGCCGAAGCTGCCGCCGCCCATGCTCTGATGGAATCCAACCGCCACGTCGGCAAGCTGCTGCTGCACGTCGCTTGACGCCTCCACCACTGCACGCCCGCAGACTCGCCGTTTCTAATTCCCGCCTTCGAAAAGTTCGTGGACGCCATCCCGGTCGTCCATGAACGATTTTCTGTTTTTGCGTTGCAACAATCCAGTATTTGTGCTGTTATTAATGCAGTTGATCCACCGCCTCAGGTTCGATGGAATCGCCTGTTAAGCGAGCGCTCATCAACTAACATTACCCTTGCATTACTTGGCTGTCCTCTTGGGATCGGGCCAGTCGTGCGAGCCATGAAAAGGGAAGACCACGAATTTTCGCCAGGTACGTTCGCCTACCGGTAGTGAGTTACAGGTGAGAGGTTGACAACATGCGTGGAAATCACAAGCTCCAGCAACCGTTCGTCTGGTTCGAGCGCGACGGATGGTGGTTCAAGATACTGGGCGAATGTTTCGGACCTTACAAAGATATGGTTGAGGCTCGCTACAATTTATTGGTAATTCAGGGTTTAAGTCTCCAGCTTCGCGAAGCGATCTCCCATTAAGGATCGCATGGCGATACTCCCCGCCGCTCAGCGACAAAAAGATGATCGTCGAGGCCAGAGGAGAATAAACCTATCGTATCGGAAATGGCTGACGAAGCGATTATTGCCCGGATTAGCACCGCCGTAACCGAAGCCACGCGCCAGTATTTGGCGGAACGTCGTATCCGGGTTGCTCCCTTCACCCAGAAGCATTTTTCTCTTCGCGGTGCTCTGCGGATTAATCGCTGTGCGCTAGGTAAGGATTTGCTGCGAACCCCCGCCAATGTATTGTGGATGGTTCCGTATTTGCTGGCACAAGGCGGAGCAGCGCTCAGCCGTAAATTGCGGCTCAACACGATTAGCCAACGGCTTGCACATCTGCCGACCGGCTTCAAAACCGATGTCGAACGCGAAGTCGAATGGCTGATCTACAGCGAACTGCTGGAACTGCCTTTCGAGCAAGGTGAGCGGCGCTGTAGCCGGGACGCGCTATTAGAAGGAATCCTGGCGCACCCCACTATCAGCGAATTGCTGGTTCCCGAACTGCTCCGGTTAGACCAACTCGCGCATCGAGAAAACTTTCGGCAGCGGCTCGAAGATTATCTGGGCACCTACACTAACAGCCGCACAGCGGCTGCCGACCTGTCCAGCTCGCTGCTCGGTTTGGCCGCTGGGGTGGCTGCATTCAAACAATTCACGCCGGGCGCTATCGCCATCGGCGGCGCCACCGCCACTGCCATCGCCAACCAACTGGCCATCGCCAATTTTTTGCTCGGGCCGGCGCTAGGTTCCTTGTATTACGGTGTCTTTCCCGCCACGGCATCCGCCGGACTACTGATCGCAACCACGGGTGGCTTGATCTTGGCGCTGGGCGTATTGAGCGCCGGCGCTGGCGCGATCACCGACCCGATCCAGCAGGCGTTCGGTCTTCACGAGCGCAAGCTACTAAAATTGCTCGACGCGCTCGAACGGGAACTGATCGAGCAAAAGAGCAATTATCGCTTGCACGATGCTTACGTGGCACGAGTTTTTGACTTGTGGGATTTGCTGCAAGTCGCAACCCGTGTCCTGACTTGATGCAAACTTCCAAGTTTTTCTGCCGTCACCCGCCAAAACAAAAAAGCCGGAAAATCCGGCTTTTTTACCGATCAATACGGTATCGATTCTTATTCGGTCACCATCGCCTCATCGGGCCGGTCCAACAACTCGATATAGGCTAGCGGCGCGTTATCGCCGACGCGAAATCCGCATTTTAGAATACGCAGGTAGCCGCCCGGACGCGACAGGTAGCGAGGTCCCAGTTCGTTGAATAGCTTGGTGACTATCTCCCGATCACGCAACCGCGCAAACGCCAGCCGCCGATGAGCCACGCTATCCTTTTTAGACAAGGTAATTAACGGTTCGGCAACCCGGCGTAATTCCTTGGCCTTGGGCAAGGTGGTCCGAATCACTTCGTGTTTGAACAGCGAAGCGGCCATATTGCGCAGCATGGCCTTGCGATGGCTGCTGGTACGGTTGAGCTTGCGACCGGCTTTGCGATGGCGCATGACACACGTTCCTTAAAATTAACGACTCAAAATCTTCAAAAAAAAGATGGAAGCAAGCCAACAACTGGACAGCGCCTCTATTCGAGGTCGTCGGCATCGCCACCAGTAGCGGTCCGAGAATCCGGCTTGGGCGGTTTGTCAGCCTCCATGACATCAATCACTGCACCGGTCGCACGACGTGCGGCGGCACGTTCCTCGGCCTGTTCCAGGCTTAGGCTCGGCGGTGGCCAATTGTCGACTTTCATGCCTAAGGACAATTTGTACTTGGCCAAGACATCTTTGATTTCAGTCAACGATTTCTTGCCGAGGTTAGGCGTTTTCAGCAGTTCTGCCTCGGTCCGTTGCACAAGATCGCCGATGTAGTAGATGCTTTCCGCTTTCAGGCAATTGGCCGACCGAACGGTAAGCTCCAGATCGTCCACCGGCTGCATCAAAACCGGATCGATATCCACCGGCGGTGGCGGCAAAGGCTCGTCTCGCTTGCCTTTGAGATCCACGAACACCGATAACTGATCCAGCAAAATTCTTGCGGCAGTACGGATAGCCTCTTCCGGATCGATCGTACCGTTGGTTTCCAGAGTCAGGATCAACTTGTCCAGATTGGTGCGCTGCTCGACGCGAGCGCTTTCCACGCGGTAACTAATCCGTTCGATCGGACTAAACGATGCATCCAACCGCAGCCGACCGACGGATCGGGTCTCGTTTTCGGCCCCTTCTCGCTGCGTTGCGGGCCAGTAACCGCGACCTCGCTCGACCTTGAGCCGCATACCCAATTCGCCACTTTTGGTCAGATGCGCGATAACGTGATCTGGGTTGACGATCTCGACGGTGTGACCACCCACGATGTCGCCGGCCACTACGGGGCCTGGCCCCTTCTTAGTTAGCGTCAGGTCGGCTTCTTCGACCCCTTCCTGCAAGGTAACCGCCACACCCTTGAGATTGAGCAGAATATCGATGACGTCTTCTTGTACACCTTCGATCGTGGAATATTCGTGCAAAACCTGTTCGATTTCGCACTCGACGATCGCGGCACCGGGAACGGAAGAGAGCAAAATTCGGCGCAGGGCATTGCCGAGAGTATAGCCAAAGCCACGCTCCAGCGGTTCCACGGTCACTTGCGCTAGCCGGGGCGCAAGCTTTTCCACTTCGACACGGGTCGGTTTTAGCAAATCAAATGCGCCCACCATCCGCTTCCCCTCGGAGTCGATCACTTGGAGNNACCAATGATTCGTTGATGTCGGCAGATAAATCGCCGCGATCGGGAACCCGCTTGAACACTCCGCTCATCTTGCCCGCATCCACATCCACCCACTCGGCGAAACCGTGGCCTTGCGCCAGTTGCAAGGAATACTGGATGCGGGTCTGGCTGCGACTCTTCTCGCAAATCGCCACGACATCTTCCGGCCTAACCTGATAGGAAGGAATGTTGAC
>DEHU01000095.1:4810-7261 GCA_002352125.1 Competibacteraceae bacterium UBA2792
CGGCGCAGCTTCTGCTTCTCGCGGAGTTGCAACCCATAGTCGGATAGCCGGGGGCGCCGCGCGCCATGTTGCCCGGGTAGCCGCTCTAGATTGCATTTCGATTCCAGCGGTCGAGCGGCAGATTTCAGAAATAAATCCGCGCCTTCCCGGCGGCTCAGCTTGCNNACCCGCTGGCCGTTGACGGTGATGGCTCGATGAGAAACCAACTGCCGCGCTTCGGCTCGGGTGCTACCAAAACCCATCCGATACACCACGTTATCCAGCCGGCACTCTAGCAATCTCAGCAAATTCTCGCCGGTAGAACCCTTGCTGCGGGCGGCTTCCTTGTAATAGTTGAGGAATTGCCGTTCTAGCACGCCGTAAATCCGGCGCAGNNCGGCTCAGCTTGCACTTGGGACCGAGATATCTCGCCACGGTATGCCTCCTGGACTAGACGCGACGGCGTTTCGGGGGACGGCAACCGTTATGAGGTATCGGCGTCACGTCCATTATACTCATGATCTTAAAACCGGCGGCGTTCAAAGCGCGCACGGCGGATTCCCGCCCGGGCCCCGGCCCTTTGACGTTGACCTCCAGGTTTTTAACGCCGAATTCCTTGACCACATTGCCCACTCGCTCGGCGGCAACCTGTGCGGCAAATGGCGTGCTTTTGCGAGAGCCGCGAAAGCCCGATCCTCCCGAAGTAGCCCATCCCAAGGTATTGCCCTGACGGTCCGTGATCGTGATGATGGTGTTGTTGAAGGACGCGTGAATATGGGCGATGCCCTCAGCGACGTTCTTTTTGACCTTCTTGCGAACTTTGACTTTGGTAGCAGTCTTTGCCATTTTCTGTCCCTATTACTTCTTGCCAGCGATGGGCTTGCGCGGCCCCTTGCGGGTACGCGCATTGGTNNTTTTTCTTGACGCGCTTGCGCGTCTTGGTAACCGGTTTTGCCATGTTCCAACCTATGCCAACGGCATTCCAATAGTTTCGGGCGGTCTATTTGCGGATCGCGCGGCGCGGACCCTTACGCGTCCGGGCATTGGTGCGGGTGCGCTGGCCACGTACCGGCAAACCACGCCGATGACGTAGCCCACGGTAGCAACCCAAATCCATCAGCCGCTTGATGCTCATGGACACTTCGCGCCGCAGGTCGCCCTCTACGGTATATCTGCCCACTTCAGCGCGTAGCGCATCCACCTGGGCTTCGGTCAAATCGCGAACCTTGGTTTCTGCGGCGACTTGGGCGGCTTCGCAAATCTGGCGAGCGCGGGTTTTTCCGATCCCATAAATCGCTTGCAGCGCAATCACCGCATGCTTGTTGACCGGAATATTGATGCCTGCAATACGGGCCATGCCTCAAAGCTCCTCTTACCGTACCGGGTGCTTGCCGCGCAAAGAGCGAGAATTTAGCTTACCCGGAGCAGTAAATCAATCATGAATCGTGGTTTTAGCCCTGCCGTTGCTTGTGGCGGGCATCTTTGCAGATCACCCGAACCACGCGGTCGCGGCGAATGATCTTGCAGTTACGACAAATTTTCTTGACCGATGCACGCACTTTCATCGTTGTTCTCCAAAATCGACGGGGGCCGCGCGAACGCATCGACGCGGCATTAATAAACGGCTGACAACCCTCAGCGCATTAGACCCTGGCCCTTGAAACTGCTCTTCTTCAGCAGGCTCTCGTATTGGTGCGACATGAGATGCGCTTGCACTTGAGCCATAAAGTCCATGACCACCACGACGATGATCAGCAGCGACGTACCACCGAAGTAGAACGGAACCCGCCAGTACAGAATCAGAAATTCAGGCAACAAACAGACAACGGTGATGTAGATAGCACCTATCAAAGTCAGCCGGGTCAGTACCTTGTCGATATAAGCCGCTGTCTGCGCACCCGGCCGGATCCCAGGGATGAAGGCGCCGGACTTCTTCAGATTGTCGGCAGTCTCCTTGGAATTGAAGACCAGTGCCGTGTAAAAAAAGCAGAAGAAGACGATCAAACCAGCATAGAACAGGACATACAAAGGTTGTCCTGGCGACAGCGTCGAACTGATATCCCGTAGCCACTCCATATGGGGGGCGTTACCAAACCAACTACCCAACGTAGCCGGAAACAAAATCAGGCTAGAAGCGAAGATGGGGGGAATAACCCCGGACATGTTCAGTTTTAACGGCAGATGAGTGGTTTGGGCGGCATACACCCGTCGACCCTGCTGACGCTTAGCGTAATTAACCGTAATCCGTCGCTGCCCGCGCTCGACGAACACCACGAAACCGGTAACCAGTATCGTCAATGCCAACAAAAACAGCACCAGCATGACGTGTAGTTCGCCGGTTCGAGCCAGCTCCAGAGTGCCCCCTACCGCATGCGGTAAACCAGCGACGATGCCGGCGAAAATCAGTATGGAGATTCCGTTGCCGATACCGCGCTCGGTGACTTGTTCGCCCAGCCACATCAGAAACAGGGT
>DEHU01000175.1 GCA_002352125.1 Competibacteraceae bacterium UBA2792
CGACCATTCCCGGCGAGACCGTGTTCAAGCTTTACGACACCTACGGTTTTCCGGTCGATTTGACCGCCGACATCGCTCGCGAACGCGGTTTGCAAGTGGATAACGCCGGCTTCGAGCGGGAAATGGAAGCGCAGCGAGAGCGCGCCCGCGCTCACAGCCAGTTCGGCCTACGCCAGACCGCCGAACTCGGCGTCGAGGGCTGTACCGAGTTCCACGGTTATGACCGGCTGGAGGAGGACGCTACCGTATTGGCGCTGTTCCGCGACGGCAAAGCGGTTGAGGAACTGAACGTTAGCGATGAAGGTGTAGCGATTCTAGACCACACCCCGTTCTACGCCGAATCCGGTGGCCAAGTCGGCGATGTCGGTTGGCTGCGGACCGATGGACTAGAATTCGAGGTTCGCGATACCCAAAAACGGGGTGAAGGTGTTTTCGCTCACGTCGGCGTGTTGAAGCAGGGCCGGTTGCGGCGCGGTGCCACGGTATCGGCACAAGTGGATGCCGCCAAACGTCAAGCCACTGCCCTTCATCATTCTGCGACCCATCTGTTGCATGCGGCGCTGCGTCGGGTGCTGGGCACGCACGTCACCCAAAAAGGTTCGCTGGTGGACCCGCAGCGGCTGCGGTTCGATTTTTCCCACTTCGAGCCGCTGACCGCCGAGCAAATCGAAACTATCGAGCGGATGGTCAATGCCCAGATTCGCGGCAACGTGGCCGTGGAAACCGCCGTCATGGCGCCGGAAGAGGCCATTGCCACCGGTGCGATGGCGCTGTTCGGTGAGAAGTACGGAGATAAAGTACGCGTGCTGCGGATGGGCGAATTCTCCACCGAGCTGTGTGGCGGCACCCACGTCCGGCGGATCGGCGATATCGGCTTGTTCAAGATCGTATCCGAAGGCGGCGTGGCCGCCGGGGTGCGCCGCATCGAAGCGGTAACCGGCGAGCGGGCATTGGATTACGTGGCCTCGATGCAAGATCGCGCTCGCCAAGCGGCGCAACTGGTCAAGGGTGACCGCGACAACTTCCCCGACAAAATCCGGCAGCTCATCGACCGAGCCCGGCAATTGGAGAAGGAAATCGAACAACTCAAGGGCCGGCTGGCGAGCGGCCAGGGCGCCGATTTATTGAGCCAAGCGGTGCAGATCGATGGCATCAAGGTGCTGGCCGCCCGGCTGGACGGAGTGGACGCCAAGACCTTGCGCGAGGCGGTGGACCGCTATAAGGATCAGCTCAAAGCGGCGGTGGTGGTGTTGGCCACCGTCGAGGACGGCAAGGTGCGGCTGGTGGCTGGCGTGACTCCGGCCGAAACCCAGCGGGTCAAAGCGGGTGATTTGGTGAATGCCGTTGCCCAGCAGGTCGGCGGCAAAGGTGGCGGCCGTGCCGACATGGCCCAGGCTGGCGGCACCGATCCCTCGAAATTGGACGCCGCCCTGCGCTCCGTACCGGAGTGGATACGCGAGCAGCTCACTTGATGAATTCGGTGTCGCGAAACTGGTTAACGGCGTCCCCGTTTCTGGTCTTCAGCGTCCAATCAAGTTTGCAAATTATTGTTTGTATCAATTAAGTACGTTGCCGCAACGCGACATGAATTTTTTTTGGAGATTGCCGATCTTTCGTTATACTTATACGCTTCATGACGTACCCAGTTATTTACATCGTGGATTAGATTTTAGACGGAGTTCGTAAGGGCATCATGTCGCTTATTGTGCAAAAGTACGGCGGTACCTCGGTGGGTAGCATCGAGCGTATCGAAAATGTCGCAGAAAAAATCATTGGCTGGCGCAGGCGCGGTCACCATGTGGTGGTTGTCGTATCGGCGATGAGTGGCGAAACCGACCGTTTGCTTGGGTTGGCCCGAGGCATCGCGCCGCGTCCCAACCCGCGCGAGCTAGACGTGCTGCTGGCGACCGGCGAACAGGTCACCATCGCGCTGTTGTGCATCGCGCTGGAAAAGCACGGCTGCCCGGCTCGTTCCTATACCGGCAGCCAAGTTCGTATCCTCACCGACAATGCCTTCAACAAGGCCCGCATCCAAGACGTCGAGATTGACGCCATGCGCGCCGATCTCGACGCCGGGCGGGTCGTGGTGGTCGCAGGGTTTCAGGGCGTGGATGAGGACGGCAATATCACTACTTTGGGTCGTGGTGGTTCCGATACGACCGGCGTTGCGTTGGCCGCCGCGCTTCGGGCCGACGAATGCCAGATTTACACCGACGTAGATGGGGTTTATACCACCGATCCGCGCGTGGTTCCCGATGCTCGTCGATTGGATCGCGTCACTTTTGAAGAGATGCTGGAGATGGCCAGCTTGGGTTCCAAGGTGCTGCAGATACGTTCCGTGGAATTTGCTGGTAAACATAATGTCCCATTACGTGTGCTATCCACCTTCCGGGAAGGTCCGGGTACGTTGATCACTTTCGAGGAAGCGTTCGAGGCGGAATCCATGGAGAAAGCGCTCATTTCCGGTATCGCGTTCAATCGCGACGAAGCGAAAATTACCGTGCTCGGTGTTCCTGACCGACCCGGTATCGCTTTTAGTATCCTGGGGCCAATATCCGATGCCAACATCGAAGTGGACATGATCGTCCAGAATATTGGCCGCGATGGCACGACTGACTTTACGTTCACGGTACATCGCAACGATTACGAGCGAACGCTGGAAATTCTCGGAGAACGCGCGGCCCAGTTGGGTGCTCGCGAAGTGTCCGGCGACAACAAAATCGCCAAATTGTCCCTGGTTGGCATCGGGATGCGCTCACACGCCGGCGTTGCCAGCCGGATGTTCCAAGCGCTGGCGAAGGAAAATATCAACATCCGCATGATTTCGACATCTGAGATCAAGATTTCGGTGGTGGTAGATGAAAAATATCTAGAGCTGGGCGTTCGCGTTCTACACGAAGCGTTCGAACTAGATAAAACCGCCTGAGCGCCTTGTGATCCCTTGGCATGAGTAGTGCAAACAAAGTTCAATTACAAACGCGGACTTTCGAAAACCGCGATCTGACCTGATGCTTTTGATGGAGAACACGGAGTAGCTTGATATGTTGATTTTGACGCGCAGAGTTGGAGAAACGCTGATGATCGGTGACGAGGTAACCGTCACCGTGTTGGGCGTGAAGGGGAATCAGGTCCGCATTGGAGTCAATGCGCCCAAAGACATTGCGGTGCATCGCGAAGAAATCTACGAACGGATCAAACGCGAGCA
>DEHU01000061.1 GCA_002352125.1 Competibacteraceae bacterium UBA2792
TGCGTCGAGGGCTGGTCGATGGTCATCCCCTGGCTGGGCTTTCCGCTGGCCGCCCTGCTGAAGGAAGTGGAACCCGCGGCCGATGCCCGCTATGTTCGATTCGAGACTGTCTATGACCCGGACAACATGCCCGGTCAGAACAGCCCGTTCTTCAGGTGGCCCTATGTCGAGGGGTTGCGACTGGACGAAGCCATGAACGACCTGACCCTGTTGTCCACGGGTCTCTATGGCAAGGAACTTCTGCCACAGAACGGCGCACCGCTCCGGCTGGTGGTGCCGTGGAAATACGGTTTCAAGAGCATCAAATCGATCGTGAAAATTCGCTTCACCGAAGAACAGCCGAAAACCACTTGGAACCTGCAAGCGCCGAACGAGTACGGTTTTTACGCTAACGTCAACCCCAACGTCGATCATCCGCGCTGGAGCCAGAAAAAGGAGCGACGCATCGGCGATTTGTTCCGGCGAGATACCCTGCTGTTCAACGGTTACGCCGATCAGGTCGCTGGGTTGTACGCGGGGATGGATTTGCGGAAGAATTTCTGAGCCACGGCGCAACGGCAAGCGGGACGCGGTCGGTATCACCGCACCGCGAAATAAATATCGCCATACCACGCCACGGCGCGTTGGCCGCTGTTGTCGGTGTCGGTCATCAGGGCGACAGCGTCGATAGCTGCGATGTCTTCGCCGAACAGTCGCCGGAAATCGGCCCGAATGTCGCGTTTTTCGCTGACCCAGCGCCCGGCGTCTGTCGTGCCCGAACGTAGCGCCATCACCCGGGCGTTGCTGGTAAAAGCGTTGTGCCAAGTCGCGCCCACGGTCTGGTTGCTAGACCAGACGTAAACCAGCGAGCGGGTTTTCCAGAACGCTGCGCCACCGGAAACCACCACGTAAACCCGTGCCGGATAGTCATCCCCGGCCTTGCTTCGTTCGTCGACACCCTTCAATACGTCATCGACCCGCCACGACCAGTTGAGCCAAGGCGTGCGGTTCAGGTCCACCCGGATTTCCCGGTACAGCCCCGAGGCCGTGCCTTGGCTATCGGCAAACAAGGCTCGTTGTCCGCTTCTATCATCGAAGGTATAGCGAGTTTCGCCCTTGAAGGATTTGGTCTGCCAATCTTTCAGGTCGCTGGCGGAAAACCGGCCGATCATCAGCTTTTCGTCCGCCGCACCTGTTACGGTCGAGACCATCAGCAGGGTCGTAGCCAGCATCGCCTTGAATCTCACCGTTCCTCCTTCGCTCGCTCGAACAGCCGATCCGGCGGGGTTGTGCCGTCAAACGATATAGCAACTCCCACTCTAGTTAGGACTACTAACCCGGACGAGGATCCGGGTTGTCGTCGGGGAGCGGTGAAAACGGGCGCTGTCGAGGACGGCTATCCCTTCATCCCCCCCAGCATGATGCCGGCGATGTAGTATTTTTGCAAAATCACGAATAGCGACATCACCGGTAAAACGGTCAGCACCGAACCCGCCATCATCAGTTCGGTATCCTGGACGTGTTCACCCAGCAAGTTGGCCAACGCCACTGGCAAGGTATAGCGATCACTGTCGGTCAGCACAATCAGCGGCCACATGAAATCGTTCCAGGCACCGAGGAAAGTGAAAATCGCCAGCGTCACCAGAATCGGCCGGCATAGCGGCAAGATCAGCGACCAGTAAATGCGGAACTCGCCCGCCCCATCCATGCGCGCGGCGTCGAGCAGGCTGTCGGGAATCGCCAGTAAATATTGACGAACTAAAAAGATACCGAAAATGCTGGCCATGCCAGGAACGATCACCCCCCAATATGTGTTGATCAGCCCGAATTGCTTCAGCAGCAGGAACAAAGGCAACATCGCCACCTGGGCGGGAATCACCATCGCCGCCAGCAAACCCCGGAACAGCCGGTCGCGGAAGCGAAAACGAAACTTGGCGAAGGCATAACCGGCCATCGAATTGATGAACAGCGCGATCAGGGTCACGGCACTGGCAAGCAAGGTGCTGTTCAGCAGATAACGAGCTAAGTCGAGACGGGTGAACAGCGCCACGTAATGCTCGAAAGTTATGGCGCTAGGCCACAGATGAGGCGGATAGCTGTTGGCCTCGCCGGGCGGCATCAACGAAGCCGCCAACATCCACAGCAAGGGCAACAGAGTCAACGCCACGCCGCACACCAGCAATCCGTATAACAGCAGGACCGGAAAAAATGCACGCGCTCGAAAAGCGATTGAATATCGGCCGGACGAAGTCATGGAGTCACTACTCCGAATCGATTGGGCTGGCAGCGTTGGCTTCGGCATCGGATTTCTGCCCATGCAATGTTGGTACGACCGACGACTTCGTTGGCGAGAAAAGCGAGGTCCGTAATACCTGGATCGCTTCGGTTATCCCCTACTCCAAATCGTGTACCGACGAACAAAACCGCTTATCGGTACCGATGCCACCGTTACTTTTGGCCCGATCAAGAATCGGAATCGGGCCATTTTAATCTCGATTTCCTCTCCAAACTGAGCCTCTTTTCGGCGCATAAATGTCATAGTTTATAAAAATCATACACATAATAACATGGCACGATCTTTGTTATCGTTATCCAACCCAACGCCAAAGAGAACAGATTATGTTACCGACAGCTACCCGCGATCATTCCACGAGCTCGCTCGAACCATTTTACGACTTGCGACACCACGAAGCTCGTTGGAAGCGAGAAGAGCGCTTGCGCGCGGCAACCCGACGTCGTGAGGAAAGGCCACATCGATACGACGGTCGCCGAGCGTCACGGCGTTGGACGTGGGAAGACAATAACTGACCAAACTAGACGGTTGAAGTGGCCCAATATGGATAGGGCGATTCTGGAGTTTAGGGGCATTGCACACATGAAAAAGGCTTAGGCGCAAATGCTACCTAAGCCTGAATCCAACATAACTGGCGCGCCCGGAGAGATTCGAANNCTCTATCCAACTGAGCTACGGGCGCTTTGATTGGGGAAGCGGATTATGCGGATTGAACTACACCTTGTCAATTCCGCACTTCTTCGCGGCAAATTGGCGGAGAGAGAGGGATTCGAACCCTCGATGGAGTTTTATGTCCCCATACTCCCTTAGCAGGGGAGCGCCTTCAGCCGCTCGGCCATCTCTCCAGCAAGTACCCACCAGATAGGCATTGCAAGTGTTTAAGAATAACGCTCGAAACTGCCGACGTAAAGCCCCGATCCTCAAGTCTCAGGCTGCGAACCGCTGTTGGCGGAAGCGTTGTCCTGCTCGCGTTTGATCCGTTCGTA
>DEHU01000184.1 GCA_002352125.1 Competibacteraceae bacterium UBA2792
CCCGCCAGAGAGCGTTCCTTGAACCAGGTTCCCTTGGCATATTCGGAATTGCTATGAATCGCCATGTTAAACCAGGTGAGTTGATGCAGGATGGAGAAATCCCCGACATCGAGCGTCCTGCATACCCGACAAGGAATTTTGGCGCCAGCCGCGACTTTGCCCATGATAATGATCGCTCCTCTTAAGTGGTCAAACTTAACGAGAGATTAACCGCTTCGGGGCGCAATTTGCGAGATCGGCGCGGCGTGCCGCTCGCGGCATAGAGAAGGAGCAAAACGACCGGGAATGCCGGTGATCGCGCCGGGCATCGAAGGAACGGAGCGATGCCCGGCATATCCGGCCCAAGCGGGTGGGTTGCGCCGACCGCTCGCGCTTTCCTGTTGGGCGCCCCGGAAATTTTTCAGGATTCCGGGTCGAAGAAGTAGTGCCAGGGTTCGTCCGGCGAGGCCAGCGGTCCGTGGAAGTGCGGCGCCATCGACATCGCCGATTTGAGCTTGGCCGCGAAGCCCGAGGAGCGCCAGCCCGCCGCCCCGCCCGCGCCGTGCAATTTCTTGCCCGAGCTATCGTGCACCCGGAAGTCAATCGCCCGCCCGGTACCGTGCGCCGAGAGCCCCGGCGCTGCCACCGTGAGCTTCGCGACGGAGCCCTTGAAAGGTTTTTTCAGAAATTCGACGAAGCGGGCCACCGCTTGAAAACGCTCCGCCTCGATCAACCCGATCGTCGCCGGCAGCATGGCCGCTGGCCAGAAGAGCAGCGCCGCCGCCGAAAGGGCCACCAAATCTAGCCCGCCGTGCCCGATCTGGAAAACGTGCTGTCCTGTCACCGGATCGAGTATGTCGCCGAGATCGGGATAGCGGGGCGTGCCGTCTTTGGCCTTGCGCCTGATTTCCACCCGGACCTTGGCCAAGTATTCCGGCGCGTTGGCCTGGACGCCCGGATTGCTCTTCCAGCCATGGATTTGTTGTTTGAGATCGCGGTGATCGGAACCGGCTTTCAGCCGGTAACCCGGATTATCGTCGTTGAATTTTTTGATCACCTTGGTGATTTCGCTCGCCTGGGTTTCATGGGCGGGCGTGGTTTCCCAGTCGCTGACTTCGCCTTTCGACCAGACCCACCGGTCGGCGATGAACGCCGACCCTCGGTCGGGATCGCTCAGCACATGCACGAAGCGATGTAGCGCATAAAGCCTTTGATTGAGCGATTTGATCTGCGGGAACATCTCCCGCACCTCGCCGGCGAACAGCATGAATCGCGCGGCGTCGAGATAGTGTCCGATCAATTGGTCGGTCGCTTTCGTGCCCATGGCGGCCTCCTCCAGATCTGGCATTGCAAAGCGGGTTGCGGTCTCGCTGGCCGCACCGGTAGATCGAAAGCGGCTCGTCGAGCCGATCCTTACTTTTGCGGCGACGGAAAAAAACCGCTCCCGGCAAAAGAGGGCGGGGCAGTTCGGAAAAGTGAACCGATGTCCGTCCTTGTCGATAAGCGATCCCATATCGTCTCGATTTCGATCAGCCCGGCGCAAAAGCACCTGGGCCGATCGAAACGCGCCGCGCCGGCCGGTTCGCGACCGATCCGCACGCGACGCGTTCGCACTCAGAGTTTCTTGTTGGCCTTGACGTCCCAGCCCGCCTTGCCGGCCGACTTGGTGGCGCCCTTCTCGTCCTGAGTGAAGTACTCCTGGGTCATGCTGGTGAAGTTCAACGACAGGCTCTCGATCGGTAGACCCGCACCCTCGCTGCCGCCGGTCTGGTAGCTGCTGACTATAACCTCCTTGAACTTGAACTCCAGGAACTTCTTCTGGCCGCCGTCCTTGCCGGTGGGCTTGCGCATCACCAGGGTGGCCTCGGGGTAGTGGTGGCCCGAGCAGCACGACAGCAGCAACTGCGGCGAAGCCGCGCAGAAGTGCATGGTGTAGCTGAAGTCGTTCAGGCTCACCTTGCTGGCGCCCAGGCCGGTGCCGTGGCCGGCGGTACCCAGTTGGGTGGCGCCCCAGGACCAGCTCAGCACCTCGATCCACTCCTTGAACTCGAAATCCTTGCACTCGCCTTTCACGTCGCCAATTTTCAAAAATGCGTCAGCCATGTTCGTATCCTCGCAATGTGGGTTCGGAAATCGCGAGGGCAAACTCCCTCGCGTCGATCGATCGCGTCGTCTCTTTCCGTCAGCGGGCGGGGGAGACCGAAGCGTTGCAAGGACTAGAGCATGTGGCGTGCCAAGTATTAATTCATTGTTTTATATAAATTATTTGCCTATCGAGCCAGCCATCCAAGCCAAAAAGAACTCGTCGGAGGCCATTTTGGCTCGGATGTCCATTGATCGGGTCGCACCGCCGGTCGAGGCGTAGACGTTCGAGACGGCAAGCGATCACGGCGACGTGCGTGATTGCCTCGCCCTCGTCGAGCGGTTGCGACTGCAGCGGGTTCTGGGCGACGATACGGGCGTGCTAGGCTCCGCTTCGTCTTGGCCGCTTTCGGACGCTGTGCGGACGCAGGCACTGCCCGTCATGATTTTTGCCAAAATAAAACCTTTGGAGCCGGCCCGCTTCCCCGACGACAGCGCGCGCCGCTTTCCGCTTGCCTGCACGCGCGAGGTGATCCTATGGAAAATTTTGTTCCCGTTTTCGAGTCGAAAATCAAGAAGCTGCGCGACAGGATCGTCAAGGAGCTCGCCGTTCCAAAGAAGGACCGCAACAAGAAACGGCTCAAACAGATGCTCAAAGAAATCAAGGGCATCAAGAAAACGATCAAGTTTGCGAAACGGATCAAAACCTGCCCGCATTGCGGCGAGCCTCTCTGGGACGAGGCGTAGCGAACACGTCAAGCCGGAGATCTGGCCGCGACGGGCGGTCTTCGGTCCGCTCTCTGCTACCGGCCCAAATTCCCGCGCTTCGATCCAAACGGCCCCGGCTACCTGGCGCGACCGCGGATGATCGCGATGCCGTGACCGCACCGGTTCCGCACCCTTTCGGGCGGGCGTTCCGTGAGGGGCGTGTTATCCATGACCTATTCCATAATCCGCGTAATAATCGATTGCCGCGCTATTGTATCGAATGCGATGGTCGGCTCCCGCGATTTGATCGAAGATCAAGGTGATGTAAACCGTTTCGGCTTCTCGCTCTATCGTGAGGGTTTCGCAAAAGCTTTGCGCCAAGCGAATCATCCTTTCGTTCTCGTGCAGGATTTCGAAAACGAAGCCACGCAAGCCGCGCGTCATCGCCTGTTCGATCAGCCGTTGCAGCATCGCCGTACCCAAGCTTTGCCCCTGCCAGGCGGGCGCGATCATGACCGCGCTTTCCGCCAAATTGGTGGATGGATTCACGAAATAGCAGGCGTGTCCCACCAGGTCTTCGTGCTCGCGGGGGCCCGTCGTGGCCACGAACGCCACGTCCGTTTCGTAGTTCACGTTGCACAGGCGTTGCACTTGATGATCGGACAGGCTCTGCACCTGCTGGAAGAAGCGGGTATAGCGGTCGTCGTCGGACAGTTGGTGGAACAGTGCCCGGATGCTGGCAGCGTCGGATGCTTTGGCTGGACGCAGCAACACCGGCGGGCGGTTACCCAACGAGATCATCCGCTCGTCTTTCACCGGGTAGGCGCCCCGGTTTTCTAGCCGCTGGTCGGCGGGAACGTAACCGAGATCCTGCGCTTTCTTGAGCAGCCAGGGGCGAAAATGAGGATGGGCTACGTCGATCAGCGCGACGGCGCGCTCGCGGATGGACTTGCCGAACAGATAGGCCATGCCGTATTCGGTGACCACGTAATGCACGTCGGAGCGAGCGACGACGACGCCTTCGCCGACCCGCAACGTCGGGCGGATGCACGACGTTTCGCCATCGTCGGTGGTGGATGTGAGGCAGATGATCGGTTTGCCGCCGACCGACCGCGCCGTGCCCCGAATAAACTCGCCTTGCGCCGCGATCCCGCCAAAATACTCGCCTTCGAATTGGTCCGCGCAAATCTGGCCGGTCAGATCGACGGTAAACGCCTCGGTGACCGACACCATCCGGTGCTGGGCCGCGATGGCGCCGGAACGGCAAATGGCGTCGAGAGGCTGGAACGAGAACAAGGGATTGCCGTCGATGAGGTCGTAAAGCCGGCGCGTGCCCAAGGCGAAACCGGCGACGATCTGGCCACGATGATCGGTCTTTTTGCGTCCGGTCAGAACTCCGCGCTCCAGGAGGGGAATGATCGTATCCGTCACGACGGTAGAATGAATGCCCAAATCCCGCCGTTCTTCCAAGTACTGGAGGACTGCGTTGGGAATGCGCCCCAACCCGACGTGCAAGGTAGAACCGTCATCGATCAGGCTGGCGATGTAGCGCGCGATGCGCTCGACTTTCTCGGTCTTGACCCCCGGATCCACGTATTCGGTGACCGGAGTGTGGACTGGCACCAGCGCGTGAATCTGGCTCAGATGAACCATCGAACAGCCCATGCTGCGAGGCATGTGCGGGTTCACTTCGGCGATCACCAACAAAGCGCGTTCCAGTGCCGCCGGGATGATATCCACCGAGATGCCCAGGCTGACGTAGCCGAACTCGTCGGGAAGGGAAACCTGAATCAGGGCCACGTCGATCGGGATGCGGCCCAATTCGATCAGGGCCGGCACTTGCGCGATCGA
The DNA here is from genome assembly GCA_002352125.1 of Competibacteraceae bacterium UBA2792. Taxonomy (GTDB): domain Bacteria; phylum Pseudomonadota; class Gammaproteobacteria; order Competibacterales; family Competibacteraceae; genus Competibacter_A. Next base: position 4,621 of record DEHU01000184.1, read on the forward strand.
AATCGGCACGTATTCCGCCAAGCCCTGCTTCACGGCCGCGCGCATGTCCGATCCCACGAAAAAGCTGCGGTGACGATAGCGGGTGATGGCTTTGCCGGCGTGGTGCGGTACCGCTTGGACGGTGAGAAAATGCACCAGCTCGACATCGGCCGGCGGATCGGACAGATTCTCCAGTGCCGCGATCAGCGTGCGCGGCGCGGCGCAGCCGGTACCGACGAAGACGCGCTGGCCGGGGCGGATCAGGCAAGCGGCGCTCTCCGCCGAAATGACCTTATCGCGATATGGTTCGAGTGCTGGATGTAGAATCGATTCGAGCGTTGGATAAGAGGCGATTTCGTTCACGTAATAGGAACCAAGCAAAAATGTATCGAAATGTTACGATCATTTATAGGTAAATGAATATAAATACTCCGTAAATTAAGTT
>DEHU01000303.1:0-3192 GCA_002352125.1 Competibacteraceae bacterium UBA2792
GGCGTGGTGGTGATCGAAATCAACGACAATCCGAACATCGATCACGGCATCGAGGACGCGGTGCTCAAGGAAGATCTGTACCGCAAGATCGTCGAGGATTTCGTCTGGCGGCTGGACCGCAAACGAGGGAAATAAGCATCGGGCGCAAGCCGGCTATCAAGCGCTTGCGTCCCGCTCGGCTTCCGGCCCGGCCGCGGTTTGCCCCTCATCGAGCGAAAGCGGCCGAACTGGAATCTCCCGCCACAGCGTTCCGTTCAAGGCATTCGCCTGCCAGAGCGACCGAGTTCGACATGAGCGATATGGTCGGCAAGAACGAGATTCAAGCAAGCGAATTCCGGCACGGCAATGCTCCAAAATTTTAGAATCGATCAATTTTGTAACCGGGCTTGCGCAAGACTTTAAACAATACCCCGAACTTGTCGCGCCAACTCAACCGCTCGTCAGACAGCGCCTCCAGAAAATCCGACAACGCCTTGGATTTGGTCACGGCATAGATCACCAACAGGGTGCTGGGAACCAACACTCCAGCAAGAATCAGAACCTTGAGCCAAACCGGAGCACTGGCTTCGTCGAAGATGTTCATGCCCAGAAAGCCGGTCGCGACGGTGGCGATCAGCCCCAAGGTGGTCACCACGGTCAGCCGCACTACGGTATTGGCTTGGCGCCGCAAGCCATCGCTGTCTAGGTATTGGTTCATCTCCTTTACCGCTGCGCTGACATCCTGATAAACGCGGTCAGTATCCAAATGCCCGGTCAACAGCCGGAACAAATCGCGAGCTTGTGCTTGATTGGACACCTCGTGAAACCAGTAACGGTGGGTAAAGCGCAGAAAAGTTTCCATGATCCGCCGGATTTCCCGCTTGAACGTTTTAACTGAATCCGTGTCGCGGATATCGAGCTGGCTGATTGCTATCACCAGCCATTCCGAGAACAACATCAAGGTAGCTTTGTGAAAATGAGCGATCAAGTTGACCAGAAAATACTGATGACGAAACTGACCTAGCAGGCCGGTTTCCGGATCGGCGAAAAATCGCTCGCTGGCTTTGCCAATGACCACGAAAGCGTGGCCACAGCACAGATAGCGACTACTAAGCGCCGGATTGGCAGGATCCCAAAATTTGTCGTAGCAGTATTGCCACTCGAAATGAGTCAGCTCCGTCTCGGAATAAGGCAAGGTATCGGATGGCCCGGCCTTGGCGACCAGCGCCAGCCGGGCAAAATCGCCGCGCGTCAAGGCTTGCGGATCATTGAAGCTGAGGTAGGCCAACAGCGGCATGCGATGGTATTCGATCTGCCGGTAACGGATCACGCCTTCGCGGTCGGAATGGTAGAGGGCCAGCGGCCACAATAGATACTCCCAGTGAGCCGCGACATTGGGCGAACGGTGCCGGCAAACGAAACGGAGATATTTGTGTCGATTTTCGTAGTCGGACACCGCCAGCGTCTCCCCCGCCGCCGAAAGCCACTCTACCCGGCGCGGACATTGTCCACCCTGACCATTGGCTTCCCAGAACGCCGGATAGGCTCGCCCAACCTTGAATAGAACATCCTCGGCCAGCAATAATGGAATATCGTTGGCGAAAAACTCCACCGCCAGAATGATGATGTCGAGATCGTAGAAGAAATGCAGGTCTACGTGGGCGACTTGAAACAGCAGCGGTGGCGCTTGCTCGTCCAGCATAACCCTCATTCGGGCAATATCGCGGCGACGAAATACTCGAATCGGTGATTTGCCGTAACCGGATTGCCCTTCTCGGCCGGTACCCTCGCCGTACAGAAAACGCTGCACGTAGGGCAGAAAGGTAATGAATTCCTTGTAGTGCCGTTCCTGAAAATCATCGGGATCACCGAATTCGTCGTTCACTTCCCGCCAGGGGCACTCGCTCCCCATCGCTTCCAGCAACTCCCAGTATTTCGAGATGTGCGGCTCTCGCACCCGCGCGTGCATGATCTGTAAGGGCCACAACAAAATTTGCCGGAAATGACGAACGATGGGGGAAGCATTTTGCGCGGTTTCGCTCACGGGTTAGGCTCTCATTGATCCCGTTACGGGAGAGGTTCTTTTTGGCACTTCACGCCTATCAAAGCCCACCGCAAGGGTTTTTAGTTTTTGGCTATCATTCTGCCCGGTAACAGGCACCCAATGTTTGGATCAGGATGAATGGAGAGGATTCTGGAACCATATTTCGCCGCAATCCTGTTTCGCACATGGCAATTTAAAAATCATTCCACAATAAAGGAACAATCATAGACTCCCTTTTCGCGATTTCCGATCTCAATAAAATTTATGGCGTCCGCAAATAATAAGAAAAGCCGATAGCATCAACTGCTAAACGTGTATTTTTTCTTTCCTTGAAACTTAGGTATGAATAATCTCGACTTTCAGGAAAAAACGACCATTGTTTCGGAAAAACAACGGTCGTCTACCTATACGGCGTTGATTTATGCCTCTACTACCGGAATCTTGCCGATCTTCGCCTGCCATTCCTTCGGTCCAGTCTTGTGGACGCTGGAGCCCTTGGAATCGACTGCTACCGTCACCGGCATGTCCTTGACATCGAACTCGTAAATCGCCTCCATGCCGAGATCTTCGAAGGCGAGAACCTTAGCGGCTTTAATGGCTTTGGAGACCAAATAAGCCGCACCGCCAACCGCCATCAGGTACACCGCTCGGTTGTCCTTGATGGCATCGATAGCGATCTGGCCGCGCTCGGACTTGCCGATCATGCCCAGCAGACCGGTCTGTTCGAGCATCTGACGGGTGAATTTGTCCATGCGGGTTGCGGTGGTGGGACCGGCTGGACCGACCACCTCGTCGCGTACCGGATCGACCGGGCCGACGTAGTAGATGAAGCGGTTGGTGAAATCGACCGGCAGCTTCTGGCCGGCGCTTAGCATGTCGGTCATCCGCTTGTGGGCGGCATCGCGGCCGGTCAACATCTTGCCGTTGAGCAGCAATACCTCGCCGGTCTTCCAGGTTGCCACTTCCTCGCGGGTAACGGTGGCCAGATCGACCCGGCGGGCGTTGGTGGGCGCGTAGGTCAGTTTCGGCCAATCTTCCAAGCTCGGCGGCTCCAGCTTGGCCGGACCGCTGCCGTCGAGATGAAAATGCGCGTGACGGGTCGCGGCGCAGTTCGGCACCATGGCGATGGGAAGGTTGGCCGCATGGGTCGGATAGTCGAGCACCTTCAC
>DEHU01000303.1:3199-31092 GCA_002352125.1 Competibacteraceae bacterium UBA2792
CCGATGCCGAGCATGCCCGGCGGGCACCAGCCCGCGCCCATCTGCGGCACGGTTTTCAACACCCAATCCACCAAATCGTCGGACGGGTTGAGCATCGCAAACTTGGATTTAGCCTCGGAACCGCCGCCCTTGGCCGCGCAAATCACTTCCACATGATGGCCGGGGACGATTTCGTAATGCACCACGGCCGGCGTATTGTCCTTGGAATTGAGGCGCTTGCCGGCCGGGTCGCGCAACACCGAGGCACGCAGCTTGTTGTCCGGGTTGAGATAGGCGCGGCGCACGCCCTCATCGACCATCTCCTGTACCGACAGTTTGGCGTCCCAATGCACGTCCATGCCGACCTTGAGAAACACCAAAGCGATGCCGGTATCCTGACAGATCGGGCGATGGCCCTCGGCGCACATCCGCGAATTGATCAGAATTTGCGCGATGGCGTCCTTGGCGGCCGGGCTTTCCTCGCGCTCGTAGGCTTGCGCCAGCGCCTTGATGTAATCGACGGGATGGTAATAGCTGATGTACTGAAAGGCGTCGGCGATACTCTGGATGAAATCTTCTTGACGGATGGTGGTCATGGTATCTCCCACTGGCGAGGAATCGGGCGCGACCGCGCCCGGAACTTGTTATGGCGACGGTCATTTTACCGCATTCCAGCGAGCCGGGCGGCAGCGTTCCAATCGACGGGATTTCGACACCATGGATGGCTACATTTTAGTTTTGTATCCATCCTCAGCGGGATCGATCATGTTCGGTTCGGCTAAATTAGCTACACGTTCTGACCCGTTCGGTCTTGGCACGACGCATCATTAACAAAACCGCGATCATCACGGTCGACGCTCAGGAATGCGGCACCCAACCAGTATCGGATCCGAGGTCGCCGCTCGCGGAAGCCTGACATCGCAACGAAAGCGATTTCCAAGCACTCGATTTCAAAGAACAGCCACAAAATACCTCTAAAACAGTTCGATATCCTCGTCGCTGCTAGAATCGGAACTAACACTGGCGGCTCTCTGCTTCTTCTCCATCGCCTGAACATATAAAGCTAGAGCTTGTTTAACAGTTTTGCCTTGCATGATCGCGTCGAACATTATCCGCTCCTCTTCCATGGTATAGCGGGATTTAATCTTTTCTTGCATCCCCATCCATTCGTAAGGGTTGTATAGCCGCCGTTGATCGGCGATCAAATCGGCTAAGGCGCTCATGCTGCCATTGACATGACCTAAACGCTGGGTCAGCTTGTCATAAAACTGAAAAGCCACAATGGTGGAGCGCATCATCTCACTGACCGTAGTGCAATTATTGATGATTGCAGCCTTAGCATCAGCAACTGTCTCCACCTCCGGCAAAGAGGCAGCAGTTCTCTCGATCATCTTGACCTGTCCCATCATCGAGGTGAACGAGTTACTCAATACTTCCACCGACCCATCACTATCTCGCATCGCCATTTCGATCTGCGCGACAGATAAAGCCAACATAAGAATGGTCTCGCGAATTTGAGACCAATCGAGATCGGGATGACGCGCGGTCGAGCCAGATAAATTTTCTAAAGACATCATCTTATCTCCCATTGGAAATGGACAACTCGTTTGCCCAAACAAGCGATTGCAACTGTGCTTGGTTAAATCGCGACAGCGACAGTTCTGGCAATTGCGCTATCAGCTCAACCATTTCGGCAAACTGGTTCTGCTCGTACAGCCGGATAATACCGAGCAATTGGCCCAGCAAGCCTTCACCGCCAAGTAGGGCAATTCGCACGGAATTAGCTAGATTCAATTCGGCGAGCAATTCCGGCAACGGCACGCCGAATAAGGTGTCCAGCAACGATAACACGCCCACCATGAATGCCTGGTCGGCTCGTCCACGATCTCCAGGAGCAATATCATTCATCATGAGCTCCATGAGTTTGCCGCGCGTTGCAGCCAGCGTCAGCAACGGCTGACTCGGCGGCCCACCTTCGGCTCGCTGGGTAAACAGCAATAACTGCAACCACCGTTGTAGCTGTTGTCTGCCTAATATCGCAATCGCACGACGCAGAGAGTCGATTTTGGCCGGCATCCCAAATGCCACCGAATTGACTAACCGCAACAAGTTGTAAGTCAGGTTCGGATAGCGCTTGAATTCCTGTTCGAGCTGATTAGCTTCTGCGTCTCCGAGCAGCAGATTCATCAGCCGGAGTACGCCGGCGCGGGCAGGATCGACGCGACGGCCAACCAAAATCGTCGGCTTAGCAAAATAATAGCCCTGAAATAGCTCGAATCCCAATTGGGCACAGCGCCGAAACTGTTCGCCATCGTCGATTTTCTCGGCCAACAGTTTGGCGGGCCAACGCTTCAGGTATTCGATAGCCGATGGCAGTTCGTCGATCCCCAAGGCAAGCAAATCCACCTTTATCACGTCCACCAAATCCATGGCCGGCACTTGATCCGGTCGAACGTGACCGATATCATCCAAGGCCAATCGCAATCCTTTCTCCTTGAGTTCGCGTAACCGGGCTATGACCGATGGCGTGATCTGGACGGTTTCCAGTACCTCCAGTACAACTCGTTCGCGCGGCAACAACTCCACCAGATCGCTTGCCAGAAATCGCTCGTCCGCGTTGATGTAGCCCAAGCAATCGCCCAGCACGCTGGCTAAACCCAGTTCGGTGAACGCCCGAACAACCACTTCCGCCGTCGCCGTGAAATCGTCTTCGATAATGGCGGAGTTAACGCCGACCGAAGCTCTAAACAGCAGTTCGTAAGCAACGATTCGCTGGTCCCGGTCCAGGATGGGCTGCCGTCCGAGAAAAACGGGATTGTCGGCCATATCGGCTTGATGAACGGTCACCGCACTGTACCTCGACGCGGCCCAATGCTCGATGCAGGCCGCGAGTTGATTGTAAAATATAATTAATTATCAAAATCTTAAAAAAGAACCAGCCTTCATCGCTCACATCGAACACCAGCCGCCACCCGCATCGACCCATCCACCAGGTTTTTTCGTGGAAAACCATATTTAAATCTTGATCGATGATCGACCCGGGACGGACCGTGAAAACGATTATCGGTTAGTGGGGTTCGATAAAAAATATAGTTCCCCTTCACCGCGCCGCAAAGCGTTAGCCATGCAACGAGCCCACCCGCCAGCTTCCCATCGTCCAGATTAATCGTTTGCTTAGCAAAAAGCATGACAGCCGTATGCGCGAGCGTTACCCAAATTGGAAAGTTTCAGCCCGCTCGATTCTGCCGTTTGCCCAGCTCGCGGAACGACTGATGCGTGCGGCTCCCTCTGCACGAGGACTGTATCATCCTGAATTCGGGAGAGGCAGTTGTGCTTTGCTGGCTCCAGCTTCTTAGGACAACAAGCTAGAAGCATTAGTCATCGGTGGCGTGGACACCCCAACTCGCTATGCGACTACTTTCGCCAGCAGTTCACCTATCGATCCGTTGCGCGAGACGGTCGTCATGTCGCTGGCGCTCCTCTGGGCGCCGAAGGCAACCTGCTTGAAGAAAGTGTGGGACCAGTCGCGACGATCCATTGCGCTTCGATCCTGAGAGATGTCGCCGCCTGAGGCGCGCGAAGTACTGAGCCTGCTCCCGTGCACGCCTGAAAGGTGATACCAAGACGATATCGGTAGTGGCATGGTAGACAGCAACCTGGCAATCTATCCATCGGATGGTGGCCGATTCGAAAGTCACTGTATCCCAACCATGCCCAACACCTGCTGGCACGAAGCGGCCAACAGCGACCGGCGCGCCGTCGGCATGGCAGACCAGCACTTTACGGTGCGCAACTCTGGCACAGTCGCATCGTCGAAGGTATTGAGGATCAGGGTTGCGGTCAGCCGAAAAAACGACTTGTTGCAACACAATCCTGCTGGCAGTGGTTGCGCCGGTCCAGCAGCTTTCATCTACACCGACATTCTGGCTGCAACGGAATCAAACCGGCAATATTCGACCGTTATTGGCAAACCGGCAGTCCGCTAACCTTCGGTATTGCTTCTTTAAGCTGGAGAAAATTGTGATCGGAACCCGCCACTGCACCGGGGAAAGCATGGAGGTAGGATTTGTGTCGAACGCCAAAATCGGCCACGATTCACCCTTTAATGGTCGCTAGACAAGTACGATGCAGTATTCCTCGGTATGGGCGCCTACACTTAACTTACATGTATAGGGTGGCCCTCTTGGCAAGGATCTAGCGGGCGGTAACGACGACCTGCCTTACCCGATCTCCAAGGCGAACCGGCCGCCGAAACTGGAACGGAATACTAAACGAATTTATCGGCATGACAGGACGGCGCGCGGTGGTGCTAAACAGTAGCGATACCGCGATGGATTGCAGCGGCTCCACCAATCCGGTAGTGACCGCGATTTTCGAGCGGCGGCAAGCAGATGCAGGAATACTTGGGCTTTTCTGGATATTTAATGCTACGGAATCGGGAGATTGCATGACTGAATTAAGGAACGACCGCCTGCTGCGCGCCCTGCTGCGCCAGCCGGTCGATGTCACACCGGTCTGGCTGATGCGCCAAGCCGGCCGCTATCTGCCAGAATACCGTGCTACCCGTGCCCGCGCCGGCAGTTTCTTGGCTCTGTGTCAGACGCCGGAGCTGGCCTGCGAAGTGACCCTGCAGCCGCTGGCGCGATTTCCCTTGGATGCGGCGATTCTATTTTCGGATATCCTGACGATTCCCGACGCCATGGGTCTTGGCTTATCGTTCAGCGAAGGCGAGGGACCGATTTTTGCCCGGCCGGTGCGCTCAGCGACCGACATCGTCCGGTTGAGCGCGCCCGATCCCGAGACGGAATTGCGCTACGTGATGGATACAGTCCGGTTGATCCGTCGAGAACTAGCTGGTCGCGTTCCCTTGATCGGTTTCTCCGGCAGCCCGTGGACACTGGCAACGTATATGGTCGAGGGCGGTTCCAGCAAGGATTTCGCCCGCATTAAAGGCTTGCTGTACGATCAGCCGGAACTGTTGCACCAGCTCCTGAAAACCACCGCCCGAGCGGTCACGGCATATTTGAATGCACAGGTGGCGGCCGGCGCTCAAGCTCTGATGATGTTCGATACCTGGGGCGGCGTTCTCTCGCCGCGCGCCTACCGGGAATTCTCGCTGGCTTATATGGCGCAAATCGTCGCCGATCTAACCCGCGAGATCGACGGTCAACGAATACCGGTCATTTTGTTCACTAAAGGTGGCGGAGCTTGGCTGGAAGACATCGCCGCGACCGGTTGCGATGCAGTAGGCGTCGATTGGGCGGTAGATTTAGGCGAAGCTCGCCGGCGGGTGGGATCGCAGGTAGCGCTGCAAGGCAATCTCGACCCCGTCGCGCTGGCCGCTGCGCCCGAGCGCCTCCGCGCGCAAGTGGCCCAGGTACTCGCCGACTTCGGCCCCTGGCCTGGTCACGTTTTCAATCTCGGTCATGGTATTCAACAGTGGGTCGATCCCGAACGTGCGCTGGTGCTGGTCGAAGCCGTGCACGAACTGAGCGCACCTTATCACGCTGGAGCCGATTCGTGATCGGCACGAAGTGACGGGACATGGCAAACCCTAGGCCACCCACCCCTCGCATCCTGTCTTCCGGCGTCGTGGTGGTCCATTGGAACCGCGATCATTATGACTACCTATTGCTGAGGGCCTATAATTATTGGGATTTTCCTAAGGGAGTAGTAGAAACGGACGAATCTCCTCTGCAAGCAGCTATCCGCGAAGTGGAAGAAGAAACCACGCTGACTAGCTTGCGTTTTCGCTGGGGTGACGTGTACCGGGAAACCTATCCTTACAACCAGGGCCGCAAGGTAGCACGCTATTACATCGCCGAATCGGTGACCACCGAGGTCCGTTTGCCCACCAACCCGCAACTCGGCCGGCCAGAACATAGCGAATATCGCTGGGTCGACCACGCCGAAGCCTGGAATCTATTAACCCCGCGGGTACGGGCGATCTTAGAATGGACGGACAACGTCATGGCCCGACTCGCGCAGCGGCGCTAACGAACGATCCAGCTTTTCGATACAACACCGCGACTTTCGACGTCCATCGCGTCCATCCTCGTCAAGCCAATCACTTTGGAGGTCTCTCCGATGCCTCACACCTACCAACCGCTCTCGTTTCATCACTTGGAAAGCGGTGTTGGCTATTTCCGCCCGAAGCAACAACTGCCGGAACACATCACCGAAGATAATCCGGCCGTTCACGCCATGACCGACCTAAGCCAAGTCACGGCTTTCACCGCGGAACTGGCCACGCCGCTTGGCAAGGCGCTGGAAACTATGGTTAAACGTGGAGTACGCATGCTGCTGGTGCGCGATGTCGATGGCCAAATCGTCGGTCTGATTACCAGCCGCGATATCGAAGGCAACAAGCCTAACCGTATCTTGGCCAAGGCCGGCGGCTCGTGGGAAGATCTGTTGGTCGCCGATATCATGACCCTCAAGCCCAAGCTTGAGGTGCTGCTCATGGAGGACGTGCTGAACGCGCGAGTTGGCGATATCATCGCCACGTTGCGGCAAGTCAATCGCCAGCACGCGATGGTATTGGACAGCGACCCCGATACCGGCAAGCCGCTGGTACGCGGCATCTTTTCGCTGTCGCAAATCGGCCTGTTGCTCGGCCTAGACATCGATCCTGCACAGCAGCCGACAACCTACGCCGAATTGGAGAAAGCGAGAACGCCCAAATAGCGCTTTTTTTCGCCTATCCTCGATAGAAAGCTCATCCCGGGCGGATCGTACTGCGTCAATCCGCCTTTCCAGATTTCCGGTTCGCCTCCAGCGTTTCTCGCAGCAACTGTAGGCTTATCTCTTCGGCGATGACGGCGCGACCCAATTCGCGCAGCAGGATCAAGCGCAATCGACCGTCCTTGACCTTCTTGTCCACCGCCATCAATCGCAAAAAATCGTCCGAGGTCAGTTCCGGCGGCGAGTGCAGCGGTAAATGCGCCCGGTCTAGCAGTGCGCGAACTCGCTTCACCTGCTCGTGGGTCAACGGACCCAACCGCGCCGACAAATCGGCTGCCAAATACATTCCCGTCGCCACCGCTTCACCATGCAGCCATCCGCCGTAGCCGACTCCGGTTTCGATGGCATGGCCGAAGGTGTGGCCAAGATTGAGCAAAGCGCGCTCGCCGGTTTCCCGCTCGTCGGCGGCAACAATTTCGGCTTTGTTGCGGCAGGAGCGTTCGATGGCTTCGGTCAAGGCGGCAGCATCACGAGCCAGCAACCGTTCGACATTCGCTTCCAGCCATTCCAGAAACGGAAGATCGCGAATCAGTCCGTATTTGATGACCTCCGCCAGTCCCGCACCAAGTTCGCGATCCGGCAAGGTAGTCAACGTATCGGTATCGGCCAACACGCAGCGCGGTTGATGGAAAGCGCCGATCATGTTTTTGCCGAGCGGATGGTTGACGCCGGTCTTGCCACCGACCGAGGAATCCACCTGCGCCAACAACGTGGTGGGAATTTGGACGAAGTGAACGCCGCGCTGATAGCACGCCGCAGCAAAGCCGGCCATGTCGCCGATCACGCCACCTCCGAGAGCGACCAGCGTACAGTTGCGATCGAAGCGATTATTCAGCAACGCAGTAAAAATCTCGTTGACCGTCTCCAACGTCTTGTACTGCTCGCCGTCGGGCAGAACTACCGTCTCGTGGCGCAACCCAGCCAATGCGGCGCGAGCGCGTTCGAGGTAGAGCGGAGCGACGGTGGTGTTGGTGACGATGAGAACCTGCCGACTAGGAATAGAGGGATGCAACAAGTCGGGCCGATCTAGCAAGCCTGGACCGATGTAGATGGGATAGCGGCGGTCGCCGAGTTCGACGTGGAGGGTTTTCATCGGAATTGGATCTTCGATGATAGCTTCAGGATTGATCGTATTCGATACAGCGCAGGATGTCCCGCATCACCTGTTTGAGAGGTCGACTTTCCGTAGAAACGACGCAGTCGGCCACTTCGCGGTAAAGCGGATCGCGCTGCACGAACAGTTGCGCTAAGCGTGCCCGGGGATCGGCGGTTTGCAGCAGCGGGCGATTGGTGTCGAGGTGAGTACGGTGAAGCTGTTCGTCCACCGAGGCATAAAGATAAACCACGAAACCGCGTCCGGCCAGACAACGGCGGTTGTCGGCATCGAGAACTGCACCACCACCGGTGGCAAGGATGATATCGTGGCGTTGGGTGAGATCGGCGATGACTGCTTTCTCTCTAGCGCGAAAACCCTCTTCGCCTTCGAGATCGAAAATCAGTGGAATGTTGGCCCCGGCACGTTGTTCGATTTCGTGGTCGCTGTCGAGAAATTCCCGCCGCAACACTTGCGCCAATCGACGGCCAACGGTGGTCTTGCCAGCACCCATTGGGCCAATCAGGAAGATGCGGGGAAATACTTTGAGCATGGCAGGAAGCAGAAAGGTAACCAAAAAAATCGGCGGGTTTCCCCGCCGATTTGTTGCCTCAGTTATCTCGCGCTCTACTCGGTCACCGCTCCTTGTGGCGACACGGTAATGGTAATGGTCTCAGCACGGATTTCCGGACCAACGGTGGTAATGAAGAACTCGACCTTGCTATCACTATCACCGCCAGTGGACGCCCCAGTGTAAAGATCGGCCACCGTGATAGTTAATGCCGCGATACCGTCCGTACCAGTAACTAACGGATTAGGTGTAAAGGTGGCTGTTGGATTGTGCAAAGCATCGCGGGCGGTGGCCGCAGCCAAGTCGGCTTGAGCCGCAGTCAAAGCATCCTGCGCGGCGACCAAAGCATCCCGCCACGAGGTGCACCGTGCATCTTCGCTCGTACCTTCTGCTGGAGCAGTTGGACTACAATTGGCCGGATTGCTCGCTATCGTCGCGCTAACGACCGCCTGCGCTGCCGCTACCGCGTTTTGAGCCGCTATCGCCGCATCATGATCTGGATCGGTAACGACCACCTGAACCGACAACTTCTCGGCCGGCAAAGGTGCAGGCGGCGTAGCGCCATCAAACAATTGGACCGTCAGCGTCTTGGTCACGGATTCCCCGACCGGAACCTGCAGATTTTGATCGCTGGCGGGAATAACGGTCAGCGTGCTGCCATCCGCGACACCCAAATACCAACTGGTGCATGGATCGCCCGAAACCGTGCTGCCTAACCTTTCTTTGCCCATAACTGCCCCAACTCTGCCGCCGTTCGCTTCGGCGGTCAGCTTGAAGCACCGGCCCAATTGGGTGCGCGGATAGTTGATGACGGTCGAAGCGATACCGTCCGCATCGGTTTGTATTGTCACGCCGTTAATATCGTTGGCGACATTACCCGTATAGGGTGGGCATCCAATTGTGTAGGGCACGGTAAAGCCGGTATCCGTCACGGACCTAAAGGTGTTGAAAACAGCCAGCAGGTGCGCCTGAGATTGGCCGTTAATCAACCAACTACCCTCTTGGCCTACCCCACCTTCCAATACCAACTGGCAATTGGTCGTTGCGCCAGCAAGCGAACTGCCACTGGCTGGAGTCGTGAAGGTATTACTGCCTTCCGCCGGATTGCCATCGTTGCCAGCGATATCGAACGTACCTCGGCCCAGATCGGGATAGCCGGACATTGGGCCATCCATCAGCCGGAAGGTGATCAATTCGCCAGGAGGGGGCGGATTGCCGAATTCATCCACTGCCAATACGGTAATCGCGCGAGTGTAGACGGATCCGGTAGCATCGATACTATCGCCAGTTCCTAAAGTCAGCACGTTAGACCTTGCCACGACTGCGCCCGGATAGGGGCCGGTGAAGGTCAGGGACGCGATTTCGCCGTTGCTGATAGAGAGGGTATCCACATCGGTGACCGGATTTTGAATACCGTTATCCACATTGTTGTCGGCCCGGTCCGCGATGGCAGCAATCGCCACGGTACCCGGCTTGTCGCCACTGTGCAGCGATATCTCGGCGATACCATTTATGGTTCGCGTATTGACGATTTCGCCTTCTTCGGTCGCGCCCGATATGGAAATTGCAACCAGCTTTTCGCCGCCATTTGGCCGATTCGGCAATAATTGCAACCGCAAATTGTTGCCCGTTGGGTTTGGCACCGGCTGCCCGGCATCGTCAAGCACTTGAACCTGGAACCGCTTCACATCGTTTCGACCCTGCCCCGTAATATACAAAGGTGACGAGTCAACGATGAAACCTACCAGCGCTGGAATGCCCGTGCTCACACCCGGGCCTACCGTGATCGTCAAATCGGCGACGATCGTTTCACCGGTATCCGGATCTTGGGTGGAAGCGCGGAGCACCGCTATGCCCGGCGTGCTAAGCGCATGAAAGTGAGCCGTCACCGTTCCCGAAGTATCTTCGAACGTGAGCCGCCGAAACGCCAGCGGATTGCCGTCCTCATCCTCGTGCTCGGAGTCGCCATCCAAATAAAACAAAACGCCGCTATCCAGACCGGAGACCACATCGATTGCCACGTTTGGCGCCGGAAATATACGGTCGTTTTTCTTGATCTGTACCGTAAGCGTGTTGGTAAACGGTCCCGCCGGATTAGGCCCAGAATTGGTGATATTAGTCTGCAAAACGGTTTTATCGGCAGTCAAACTGATTTTCAGAGTATCGGTGCCAGAAAAACCGCCGCCCCCGCCGCCCCCGCCGCAACTCGATAATGCTAAACCGAGCAGCAGCAGGGCGAACAATCGGAATATCCCGCCAGTCATCGGAAACACGGAGTGTTCTCCCTTCATGGTAAATTTCTTTGGAATTAGGCAGAGCCAATATCAACGTTCAGCAACTGTGCCGTTCTTCAAGATTTGCGGCGTCACGAAGATCAGCAACTCGCGCTTGGTGTCTGTCTTGTTGGTAGTCCTAAACAGATAACCCAGCAAGGGGATGTCACCCAACAATGGCGTTTTGCTAACACTATCATTCTTGTTCTGTTCAAAAACGCCGCCCAGAACCACGGTTTCACCATTGTTCACCATGACTTGAGTTTCAACCTCGCGTTTGTCGATGGTGGGCTGGGTTCCGGTCGAGGTCGCAACATTGGCGCCTTGCTCGTCCTTGGAAACCTTCAGATCCATTCTGATGCGATCATCCGGGGTGATTTGAGGCGTCACTTCCAATTTCAGGAAAGCATCCTTGAACTCCACTTTGGTTCCATCTTGACTAACCGTCGCATAAGGAATTTGCCGGCCTTGTAGGATGGTGGCCTTCTTCAAATCCGCCGTCACCACCTTCGGATTTGAAATAACTTCACCCTGACCTTCCGCCTGCAATGCGGATAGTTCCAAATCGACCAGATAGTCGGAGCCTAAAATCGCAAAAGCCAAACTGGTACCAGCCACCGGCAAATTCACGCCCAAGCGTTGATTGAGCGCCGGAATTTGCGTCGGGAAAGGCTGGCCAGTACTCTGTAGATTACTCAAGGCGCTATTGACAATCGCGCTGGTGCCGGCCGACGTTCCGCTAACGGTGGCGATACCATCGTTACCGTTCTTGCCCACTCCGGTCACTCCAAAGCGAACCCCTAAATCCCGGCTGAAATCATTACTCGCAATCACGACCCGGGAATCGATCATCACCTGGCGAGCTGGCATATCGAGCTTCGTCACCAAATCGCGAACTTCGGCGATCTTATCGGGAACATCTTTGATGATCAACGTGTTGGTTCGCTCGTCCACGGCGACATCGCCGCGCGGCGACAACATGCTTTGCCCCTTTTCGCCGGCCGATTTCAACAAATCCTTCAGATCGGCCGCCTTAGCATAATTGACCTGGATAATCTCGGTACGCAGCGGGATCAATTCCTGTACTGTCTTGCGTGACTCCAGATCCAATTTCTCGCGAGCCGCGACTTCTTCGGTTGGTGCAATGAAAATCACGTTGCCGTTTTGCCGCATGGTGAGACCCTTGGTACGCAGGATAATATCCAGTGCCTGATCCCAGGGTACGTTCTGCAAGCGCAAGGTTAGGTTCCCCTTGACGCTATCGCTGACCACGATGTTCAAACCGGTGAAATCCGCCAAAATCTGCAGGATCGCCCGCACTTCGATATCTTGAAAGTTCAACGACAGCAAGTCGCCTTTGTATTTTTTCTTGGACGGATCGAACATCGCCTCCTTTTCTTCCTCTTCAGGAGTCTTCTGTGGAGGACGAATTTCTATCACGTACAGATCGTTGGCTTGATAGGCCAGATACTCGAACGGAGGATTGGGCTGGATATTCAGCCGAGCGTTGCCCCCACGATTTAGCGCTTCCACGGTCGTGACCGGGGTGGCAAAATCGGTCACGTCCAATCGTCGTTGCTGACCGCGCGGCAGGGTCGCGCTCTGAAAATCGGCAATGATCTGGTTGCCTTCCTGCCTGACATCCACAGGAATACCGGCATTGGACAGCTTGACCGTGATCACGCCCTGTCCGGCCGGGCCTCTTTTAAAACCGACATCGCTGACAGTGCGCGGCGTCGTAACCGGCGCTTCGGCCCGCCGCGATGACGCTGCGGTCGCCACCGAGGTAACCGGACTCGCCGCTGGCGTCTTGGCAGACGTCGCCCCAGCATTGTCCAAGGTCAACAATACCGAATCGCCTTGTACCTGCACGTTGTACGGCACAAGCCGGCTGAGATTGAGCGATGCGCGAGTTCGATCACTCCCTTCCAGCACGCTGATCCTGTCGGCCACCCCGACGTTAATAGATTGTTGTCGCGCACTCAATCCGTTGCGAGTGTCCAAGAAATCCAGCACGATTCGCGCCGGCTCGTTGATGGTAAAACTGCTCGGCGGACCTTTGGGAGTCCCCGACAACCGGAACCTGATCTGTAGACGGTTGCCCGCCAAAGGACTGATATCCACCGCCTGTAGCACCGGCTGCCGCTCGGCATCGGCCGCTACTGCCGCCGGATTCCACCCTCCCGTCAGCACCAATCCTAAGACCAGCATCACCATCGCCGGCAACCATCGCGGCAGCCACCTTCCGCCCGACCGCTGGTCATGTTGGCCTTCGCTTGTGGACCTGCTTGTCATGACACTTCCCCCTCGATCATTGGGTAAGCGACAGGAACGCATCCCGTTCCTGCCAGCGTCCGGGCCCATCCGGAACGATCTCCTTCAGATCAACCCGTTGCTCCGTAACGTTGATAATCTTGCCGTGGTTGGTACCCAAGTAATTGTTTTTCTGAACCCGATGCACGACGCCATCGGGAGCCAAAACCAGCGCCCACAATTCGGGGCCGCCACCCATACGAAAAGTGCCCATCATCTTGAGCGAACCCAGCGTGTATTTTTCGAGCTCCTCCCGTACCCTGTTGGGATCGGGCCGAACACCGGTATAACCGCCGCCCTGTGCCGTCGCTGCTTCCTGGGTTAACTCCAGTTCCTCCTCTTGCGCAAACGGCGCTACGAGGAACGGATCTTTGATTCCCTGAGCAGTATAGGTAAACGGCGTGTATGGCTTGATTTCCGGCGGTGGATCGGGCTTTTTGATCGGCGTGTCGCGCTTGGTTTTTTCCACGAATTGTTGCAAGTCGGTCAGATCTCGCTGCGCGCATCCTGCTAGCGCAGCCAGTACCACGCCCAGCAACAAAGCACTCTGCACGGATGTCACAACCGAACCCGGACGAAGATGCGCGCTCATTTCTTGGCAGCCCCCTTCTTCCCTTGCTGTTGGCTACCCGCAACCGAACTACCGCCTTCATCCATATAGCGATACGTCTGCAGGGTTGCCTGAATGCTCAACTGTCCCGGCTTCTCTCCTTTATCGGCTTTCGTTCCTTTGGCAGCACTGATAGGACTCGCCAACGTTGCGCTTTCCAAAGTCACAATACGCGGTAAGGCTGCAACTCCACTCACGAAAGCGCCAAACTGATGGTAGGTCCCCCGCGCTTTGATGGTAATCGGTTTGGCAGCATAAAAATCCCGCGGTTGCTCAGGTTCGGGTTTGAACAACTCGAACTCCAACCCATTTTTTTTGCCGGTATCGGATACGTTTTCCAGCAATTCCGGCATTTCGGTACCGGTTGGCAATTGCCGCAACATGACCTGCAGATCCGCCTCCATCTGCTTGAGTTGCATCCGGAACGATTCCAGGTTGGCCGCCACACGCTGCTTTTCGATAAAATCCTGTCTCAGTTGCTGTTCTTCGCGAGTTGCCTGATCCAATGCCTCAAGCTGGTCGTTGGTAAAAAAATAGTATCCTCCCCCCAACACAGCGGCGATGGTCAAGACCACAAGCACCAGCTTGCCCGCCAGCGGCCAATCACCCGCCTCCCGCAAATCGAAATCGCTGAGGTTGATCTCGGATAGATTCATGTCTTGCCCTCCGAACCCGCTTGATTTCCTTCTAGCTTGAGCGGAACGATCAACTCGAATACCCTCGCTTGCACGCTGCCTACGTTCTTGGTTTCGATCACCTGTAAGGCTGGCTCGCCAAACAGATTAGCATCCCGGATGCTGCGCATGAAATCGGAAATAACGTTGTCGGAACGGGCGATGCCGCTAAGAGTCACTTGATTACTGACGGTCTTGAAACCGGTCAGGTAAATATCCTGTGGAATCAATCGAACGAGTTCGTCCAGCATCCGCACCATACCGGGACGGCTCGTCTGTAGCTTTTGGATGACGTTCAGACGCTCAACCAACCGATTTTTGGTCTTCTGCAACTCCTGCAGCTCCTCAGCTGCTTTCTTGAGACGGGCGATCTCACCGCGCAGATAATTGTTGCGCTCCTGCTGGTACTCGATGCGATTGGCGATCTCGGTGTACACCAGAAATACGATTCCCGCTGCGACTAACGCCGCTGCGACCAGCATCGAGATCAACTCGCGCTGCCGCTGAGCGTGGCGTGCCTCTCGCCAAGGCAATAAATTGATGCGCGTCATATCAGTCGAAGCTCCTTAGGGCCAGCCCACCGGCAACCATCAACAACGGCGCATCGCGCAACAAAGCGCTGCTGTTCACCTTCACGGCGCTGCCCATGCTTTTGAAGGGACTGGCAACAACCGTAGTAATGCCCAGCAAGTCCGCGACCACCCGGTCTAACCCCATGATCATGGCGCCACCGCCAACGAGAACAATAGTATCTACATTATAGCGGCCCGAAACATACTGGTCGGAGGAAAAAAAGAATTGCAATCCATGTCCGATCTGCTCAGCCAGCATCTGTTTGAATGGTTCCAGGAGCATGGCAGAGAAATCGTCGGCCACTTGTCCGGAACGTTTCATTTGCTCGGCTTGCTCCCTTGGCACGCCATAAGACTCAGCGATCTGCACGGTAAGCTGGTCGACACCGAAGCCTTGTTCGCGAGTAAATATGACTCTATCTTGCTGTAATATATACAAATTAGTGATAGTGGCGCCGATGTCCACCAACGCCGTTAAGCCTTCCCGCCCTTTGGACAAACTAACGCCGCTCTCGCCGCTCGCTTTCGGCAGGCTATCCATCAGCAACCGGAACATGTTTTCCAGGGCGTAAACCTCTACATCCACAATCACCGGAACCAACCCGGCTTCCTTGAGAGCAGCTTCCCGGGTATCCACGTTCTCCCGGCGGGAAGCGACCAGCATGACATCTTGCATCTCGCTATTGGCTTGAGATGGCCCTTTGACTTCGAAATCCAGATACACCTCCTCGACGGGATACGGAATGTACTGGGATGCCTCGATCGACATGTTGACTTCGATGTCGCTCTCTTTGAAATCGGCCGGCATCGGTACGGCGCGCGTAATCACGCTGGAGGTGGGCACAGCGACGGCCGCACGGCGCAACCGGGTACCGGATTTGCGCCATGCTCGCTTGATCGCTTCTCCCACCTCGCCAGGATCGGTAAGATTGCGGTCTTCCATCATGCCTTCGCCTAGCGGTTCGATGGCGAAGGCCTCGACCCGAAACCGCTGCCCGGAACGGCTCAGCTCGATCAGCTTGATCGCCGACGGACTGATATCGATGCCCAGAATGGGTTCTTTACGCTTGAACAGAGCCAATGTACGCTCCCTCAACTAATTCGGATTGGACGAATCAAACGCACCCCGTGAATATAGCAAACAACCAAGGCCAAGAGCCCGAGAAGTTTCGCCCCATCTCGAAGATAATGCCAAGCTAGCCAGTTTGGGCCTGCTTGGAGGCTTCCGATCCCGCCCCGGAGCATAGCCGATCCGGTTCGAAGTCGGGCCACATCCTCGCCATCGGCCACCACCGCACCGCTGGAGTTTATTCATGGCACGCCACCACCGCGACTACCGCCGACTCAAAACTCTGCTGGCTCAGGAATGCGCCCGGCTCATGGCTGAGGAAGGAATTCGGGACTTCCGTACCGCCAAACGAAAAGCGGCCCTGCATTTGGCGGTGACCGACAAAGCCGCTCTGCCCGATAACGCCGAAATCGAACGAGCCTTGATCGACCATCAACGGTTGTTCCACGCCGAGCATCAAGCCTCTCGCTTGCTCGGTCTACGGAAAATTGCCCTGGAAGCCATGCGCTTCTTGGCAAATTTCCGCCCCAAGTTAGTCGGATCGGTGCTGAACGGTACCGCCGGCCCCCACGCCGATATCCAACTTCACCTGTTCGCCGACACCCCCAAAGACATTTTGTTGTTTTTGATGGAGCATCACATTCCCTTCGAAACCTCGGAACGCCGCCTCAAACTGGCTAACGGCGACCACGTTTGTTTACCAGTCTTTCGTTTTGGGGCTGGCGATGCTTGCATCGACCTCACGATCTTCAGGCTTCTGGCCGAACGGGAGGCGCCACGCAGCCCGGTTGACGGCCGGCCTCTGCGGCGGGCTGGTCCGGCCGAAGTGCAAGCGTTGCTGGCTACAGACCGTTCTTGAACGTTTGCCGATTTTATGTGGCATATCGTTGTTGCCATCCTAGCGATCAGCTATCCGCGCTTCGCATATCGCGAGCCGCGAGCGACCTCCATCTCGGCCGGCAATCTCTCCGAATCGGCCCGCCTGTCCGCAACCACCGCCTCCAGTCCCGCTCAAATTTTGGCCGCGTTGCTCGGGTGAGTATCGACAAAGTGTTTCAGAACTAGCTTCAACTGCAGAACTTTTTGTGCGTATCCGTGCCGCCGCGCTTCTTCGATATCATCCAAAATGATGCGCTTGATCATCGGGATACCTGCAGGAGTGTGGACCAGATAACTGCCCATTTCCAAAGCCGCCATCTCCGGCAAACGCTCGTGTTGGGCGATAGCCTCGACTTCTTCCTCGGTCAAATCGCTTAGCTCCACACAATCTTCGTACGTCAACATAAGATTTCTCCCAAGGTATCGATGATCTTAAAACATCTGGCCGCTGCCAAAACAACGCGTCACCGGCCCGATCAGTGTGTTCTTCACGCTCAATTAAAGGTTAAACTTGGCACCCCGTCCAGACAAGAACACCCAGATTATTTTATGTTTATTCTCACTTAACGCTTCCGCAAAACCACGGCAACGAAAAACGACGCTCATCTTTGTCGAGACCTCGCCGCATCGCGACGAAAGCTGCCAGAATCGAAAAATCAACATCTACAACTGATGGTTTCGGCGAACGATTTTCGCCTGAATCGCTGTCCAGTCTTCGGAGACTACCGCCTTTGCTGGTCCAGAAAGCATAGGATCATCGCGGCAAAATTCGGACGATTTAACCGCCCCTCTCGCCATCGAGCGACGCCATCGGTTCCGATGACTCGATTGTTCATGGATTTGCTCTGCCTCGGCGCGTTATCATGGGCAGGTGTTTTAAGCGTTTTAGTTTTAATAGTATCGTCATCGCCAGCGACCGTCACCGCAAATCGCTCATGCCCCTCGACAACCCTTGCGCATCTAACGATCCACCGTCTCCCTGCGTCGGAATCTGCGTCATCAACCCGCAAACCCAACTGTGCGATGGCTGCCTTCGTACCCTGGATGAAATTGCCGCGTGGTGGGACTACGACCCCACGCAAAAATACGCGGTACTAGCCGAGCTGGAAGGCCGCTTGGCGCGTATCGTAGACGGCACTTTCTTCGACTGACGACATATCGACCACTACGTTACGCTAGAGAATTTTATGCCACTCTCCGCCCCCGCTCCCCGCCAGTTGCTCCACGGCCGTACCGTCCAATGCTGGGGTTACCAACGCGAGGATGGTTTATGGGACATTGAAGGGCGGCTGGTCGATACCAAAACTTACGTTTTCCCCAATGAAGATCGCGGAGGCGCCATACAGCCCGGAGAGCCGCTACACGATATGTGGATTCGCTTGACCGTGGACAATCAGTTCCGCATCCACGATATCGAAGCCCGTACCGACGGTTCGCCGTTCGAGCTTTGCCCCACCATCACCGGCCGCTATCGAGAGCTGATCGGCGTGCGCATCGGGCCGGGGTGGTCGCTCAAACTCAGGGAACTATTCGCTGGCGCAGCCGGCTGCACTCATATGACTGAACTGCTAGGTCCGGTCGCCACCACCATGTTCCAGACTTTGTACGGCAAACGTTACGACGAAGACGATGCGAAAACACCGGAAGATCGACCGCCACCGCCCGTATTGAACACATGCCACGCCTTAGTCAGCGATAGTCCAGTGGTGAAAAAACGCTGGCCGCGAGCCTATACCGGTCCGGACGGCAGCTCGGACACCAAAAACCGTCCGCTGCTGGACGATTGCCTCACCTGAACGGGATCCGGCTGGTCATCCCGCCACGAATTCAGACCGTTTCCGGCTTCGGATCACGCGCCAACAGATTCTCGACCGCTCGCCGGGGATGTTGGCCTCGATGCAAAATTTCATCCACTTGCTCGGTGATCGGCATGTCCACTTGGTGCTGTCGAGCCAACCGCAACACCTCTTGCGCCGTCACCGCGCCCTCCACCACTTGACCGATGGCCGCGAAAGCCGCCTCGGCTGTCTCGCCCCGCCCGATCGCCAACCCGAACCGGCGGTTTCGCGACTGATCGTCGGTGCAAGTCAACACCAAATCGCCGATGCCGGCTAGCCCCATGAAGGTTTCGCGCTGCCCGCCCACCGCCAGACCGAGCCGCACCATTTCCGCCAGCCCGCGAGTGATTAATGCCGCCCGAGCGTTGGCTCCGAACCCCAAGCCATCGGCGATCCCGGCGGCGATGGCCAGCACGTTCTTGATCGCCCCCCCCAATTCGACGCCGACGACATCGACACTGGTGTAGGCGCGCAGATTCGAGCCATGCAACAGGGCTGCTACCCGACGGGCATAAGCCGTATCCCGCGCGGCGACGGTAACAGCCGTCGGCAGGCCAAGCGCGACCTCCCGCGCGAAGCTGGGACCGGAAATCACGGCTGCCGGCCATGCCTCACCCAGTACATCCGCCGTCACTTCGTGCAGAAATCGACCGCTACCATGCTCCAGGCCTTTGGTCGCCCAAGCGAAACCGGCAAAAGGTGGCATATGCGGCCGCAGCCGAGCCAGCGTTGCACCATAGGCATGGCTCGGCACTACCGCCAAAACCAGATCTGCTCCGGCCAAGGCTTCGGCCAGATCCGTGCCCGCGCTTAGGGTCGGCGGAAACGGAATACCAGCTAGATAGCGACGGTTTTCCCGATCCCGACGCAAAGGAGCTATTTCGTCGGGGTCGTGCCCCCACAGATGGACCGCGTACCCGTTGCGCGCCAGTAATAATCCCAGCGCGGTACCCCAGGAACCTGCGCCAAGGACGGCGACCGTCGTGGCGGCGACCATAATTTCAGTGCGTCGCTTGCGTAGCGCCCGCCGCTGCTTGTTGCTGTTGGAGTCGCTGCATGTAGAGGCCGTCGAAATTGATCGGATTGAGCAGCAACGCCGGAAACCCGCCTTTCCCGATTAGCGAAGCCAACTCCTCGCGGGCAAAAGGAAACAGGATATTCGGGCAAAACGCGTGCAACATATGCCCCATCTGCGGCTCGTCGAAACCTCGCAAGGTAAACAGACCGGCCTGCTGAACCTCGGCCAAATAAGCCGTGCGGTCGCCAAGCTTCGAGGTAACCGTCACGGTTAGCACCACCTCGAACAAATCATCGGCCAACGGCGTAGCGCCCGTTTCCAACCTGACTTCGCTTTGCGGTTGCCACTGCTCGGTGAAAATCATCGGGGAATTGGGGGCCTCCAGCGACACATCCTTCAAATAGACCTTCTGAATTTCAAAATGCTGGGAAACCTGCTGTTGCTCGCTCATGCGGGATGCTCTGTTGGTGTATGTGGTTCTAGGTACGGATGGAGAATATTCGCCTTGTTAAGGTCTGTCGCTCAATCTTGCGCCACAAACCCGAATCGCGGTTGGAGTCTGGGACGGCCGCACGTTTTGGCCGCCCTACATCGCGCCTGCCGACATGTGACCACTGAGCGACGACGACTCGGCGCCATCGAGTTTGAGGAGGCATCCAGAAGCCGCTATTTCTTGCGGCTAACCGGTAGATGGGCGTCCAGCCAAGCCGGCAAACCACCGTTTAGGCTGTAAACGTTGGCGATTCCGTTCTTTTTGAGGAGAGCGCACGCCGACTGAGCGGTAGCCCCGCTACGGCAGTAAACGATCACTGGCTTATCGCCCGCCTTGACGAATTCGCCCAGCCGCTCTCGAAGCGCGGCGAACGGAACGTGGCGAGCTTGCGGGATATGCCCTTCCTTGTACTCGCCGCCGTCGCGGATGTCCACGACCCAGGCATCCTGGTCGTTGATAAGGCGCAAGGCTTCGGCGGCATTGAGGGTGCTAATTCCACGAACCTTGCGCAGAACCTCGCCACCTACCAGCATGCCCAGTATGGCGA
Organism: Competibacteraceae bacterium UBA2792; assembly: GCA_002352125.1. Classification (GTDB taxonomy): domain Bacteria; phylum Pseudomonadota; class Gammaproteobacteria; order Competibacterales; family Competibacteraceae; genus Competibacter_A. Next base: position 23,873 of record DEHU01000303.1, read on the forward strand.
ACAGCGCCAGAAACAACAGCCAATTGTGTTGGGCAAATTCGATGAAATCGCTCATGACGTTTTCCGCGATTCGTTCAACGCATGGAGCAGCCGGCTGAATCGCCAGCTTTTTTGACGCCTAACTTCCACAGGATCAGCTCCGCCGGACAAAATTGGGTGAAACCGCTTTGGAACAGGTTTAACCCGACAAAAGCGGTCAACCACAACCAATAGTGGCTGTGATAAACCGCCAGCAACAAGGATAACAAAATAAAGGAACCGGCCATGATCCGGACGATCCGTTCACTGTTCATGATTGACCTCGGTCGCACGTTAAAACGTCGATGCCTAAAGACCAGATCGCATCGCAGGTTCAATCGCGGGCGCAGAAAACGTCTCGCATCATACTGATCAAGCGCAGCGTGCGAGCGTTGCCCACCCGGTAATAAACCCGGTTGGCGTCTTTGCGACAGGTGAGAATACCCTTGTCGCGGAGAATGGCAAGGTGCTGGGAAATGTTGCTCTGGGAAGTGCCGACATGCTCGACGATTTCCTGGACGCTGACTTCTTGCTCTCCCAGGGTACAGAGGATTTTGAGCCGTAACGGATGCGACATCGCCTTGAGCGAACGCGAGGCCCGTTCGATATCCTCGTCGCGGGTAATCAGTAAATCCATCGAAGCAGCACCAACGTCGGCGTCGTCTCGCGCCACACTCGCACATCCGTTACGCGCTATGGATGACAAAACCTTTTCTCGATCATTATTTATATTAGCATAGTTTAATATAGCGACAGCGAGAAGTCGCGCATGCTATCCGCTGGCTAAATCGGTCTGCCGGGCGTATGATCGCACAGCGAAATTTCCATAAGATTTAACTGCATCGGTGCATTGCCGGTCTCGCCGGTCCGGGCGGATTCCGAACCGCTGAGCGTCGCGCCGAACCCGACCACGACCAATGATCGCTCTGAACTGAGGAGGCATTCTTCAAATGTACAAAATCGTGCTCGTCCGCCACGGCGAAAGCCAGTGGAACCTGGAAAACCGCTTCACCGGCTGGGTTGACGTAGACCTCTCCGAAAAAGGTCGCGAGGAAGCGAAAAAAGGCGGTCAGGCGCTCAAGAAGGAAGGTTTCGTCTTCGACGTGGCGTTCACGTCGGTGCTTAAACGCGCCATTCACACCCTGTGGACCGTGTTGGATGAACTGGATATGGCTTGGATTCCGGTACACCGAAGCTGGCGACTCAACGAGCGCCACTACGGCGCCCTGGCCGGCTTGAACAAATCCGAAACCGCCGCAAAGCACGGTGAAGAACAAGTCAAGATCTGGCGGCGCAGCTTCGATATTCCGCCGCCGGCGCTGGATCCGAGCGACCCGGGCCACCCGTCCAAGGATCCGCGTTACGCCGGTCTCGATCCGCGAGTGCTACCAGCCACCGAAAGCCTCAAGACCACTATCGACCGGGTACTGCCCTTCTGGCATGACACTATCGTTCCGGCCATCCGCTCCGGCAAACGGGTCTTGATCGCCGCGCACGGCAACAGCCTGCGCGCTCTGGTTAAATATCTGGATGACATGTCCGACGAGGCGATCATCGCCACCAACATCCCAACCGCCGTACCGCTGGTCTACGAACTCGACGCCAACTTGCGGCCGATCAAGAACTACTACCTTGCTGATCCCGAAGAGCTCAAGAAGCTGATGGATGCCGTTGCCAACCAAGGCAAGGCCAAGTAAACGCTCTCCCCTCCGCTCCACAAAATGCCCGGATGCCGGCCAGAGTGACCGGCATCCGGGATTTCTTTTCGAGCACCAATGAGCTTTTTCGCAAATTTCCCCGGCCCGGCCGCGCAATTTCCGGGCTTGTTCGGCTGTCTTATCTCGGAAATGGTTTGAGATTTTCATTTTTTACCGCCGTTAAAGAACGAAGGATTTTTTGGAGTGAAGAGATGAGTGCTGCAACCCGACACGCTCTGGCGTTGGCGTTGAGTTTCGTGGCGGGCATTTCGCTTACGGCTGTGCATGCTGTCTGGGCCGAAAAAGAAACGCCCCCGGAGAACAAATTGCCGCTGGACGAATTACGTACCTTTACCGGGGTGCTCGACGCCGTCAAACAGGACTACGTGGAACCAGTCAAGGACAAGGATCTGCTGGAAAACGCTATCCGCGGTATGTTGAGCAACCTCGATCCACACTCGGCTTTTTTGGACGCCGAAGCGTTTCAAGATCTGCAGGTTGGCACTTCGGGAGAATTCGGTGGCTTGGGTATCGAGGTCGGACAAGAAGACGGCTTCATCAAGGTCATCGCCCCGATCGACGACACCCCGGCTCAGCGCGCCGGCATCCGCGCCGGCGACCTCATCATCCGGCTGGACGATACCTCGGTCAAAGGCATGGCGCTGCCGGACGCGATCCAACGAATGCGCGGTAAACCCAATACGCCGATCACCCTGACCATCGTTCGAGAAGGCGTGCGAAAGCCGCTCAAGGTCAAGCTGATCCGGGAAGTCATCCAGGTCAGAAGCGTCAAGAGCCGCCTGCTCGAACCGGGGTTCGGTTACATGCGGATCACTCAGTTTCAGGCTAAAACCGCCCAAAACCTGCAACAAGAACTCCAAACGCTCGAACAGCAAAACAAAGCGCCATTGAAAGGGCTGGTATTGGATTTGCGCAACAATCCGGGCGGCGTACTGAACGGTGCGGTGGATGTAGCCGACGATTTTCTCGAAGACGGCGCCATCGTTCAGACTAAGGGGCGCGGCACTGGGTCGGACCAGAGCTTTAAGGCCACGCCAGGCGACCTGCTGAAAGCTGCTCCCATGGTCGTGCTCGTCAACGGCGGTTCGGCATCCGCCTCGGAAATCGTCGCCGGTGCGCTGCAAGATCATCACCGGGCGCTCATTCTCGGCGAACGCACGTTCGGCAAGGGCTCGGTGCAAACCATCCTACCCTTGGGCAACGGTACCGCGGTCAAACTGACCACCGCTCGCTATTACACGCCGAGCGGCCGCTCCATCCAGGCCGCCGGCATCGAGCCCGACATCAAGCTCAAGCCGTTCAAGGTCGCGACCGACGATGGCGCCAACCCGGATATCATTAAGGAATCCGATCTGAGTGGCCATCTGCGCAATGATCACAACGATAAAATCGAAGACGCGCAACCAGATAATCCACCCGAACCCGGCAAACCCAGCGGCGCCGACGGAGACTTGGTGCAAAACGATTATCAGTTGTACGAAGCTTTGAATTTTCTCAAGGGTATGACTCTATTACAAAATCGAAAAAGCGGCTGAGCACCAACCCGCCACCGATCTGCATGAATCCGCCTAATTTTTAGGAGAAACCGCTCGTGGCCACCGCCCTCGTCCCGCTCGCTCAAGGTTGCGAAGAACTGGAAGCCGTCACCATCATCGATTTATTCCGCCGTGCCGGCGTTGCGGTGGTCGCGGCGGGTTTGGAACCAGGACCGGTGACGGCGTCGCGCGGCGTTGTGCTGCTACCCGAAACCACCTTGGATGCGGTACTGGATCGAGATTTCGACATGGTGGTGCTGCCGGGCGGTCTGGGAGGCGCTCAAAGGCTGGAGGCAGATCAGCGGATCGCGGCGCTGTTGCGGAACATGGCCGAGCGAGGCCGTTACGTTGCCGCCATCTGCGCCGCACCCAAGGTATTGGCCAGTGCCGGCCTGCTGAAGAATCGCGAAGCCACCGCCTATCCGGGAATCCTCGATGACCAAGCGGCGATTCGATTGAGCAGCGCTGCCGTAGTGCGCGATGGCACGTTCGTCACCTCGCGCGGACCCGGCACGGCGATGGACTTTGCGCTGGCGCTGATCGAAATCCTATGTGGTGCGGGCAAACGCGACGAAGTAGAAGCCGCGTTGCAGCGGCCTTGATGTTCTCCTCGCATTCACTTTATCTCTCATCGTAACCTTGGAGCGCCGGGATTCAAGCATCCTTCGGCCAAGCTCCAAGCAACAGGCCAACGCCGACCCCGCCCAGCAACCACGTCAACAGCGGTGCCTGCCACGCATTTCCCGGACGCGGGGCATCGAAACCCAGCAACACCGCCGCGCTGACAATCAGCGCGGCGCCCACCACCGAGTGGAAATTGCGCCGGTTAGCCCGGCGCAATTCCCGGCGCAGTTGTTCCATCTCCTGTTTGTGCAACTGCACGGCGACCTCCCCGGCATTCGCCTTGCGGAGCAGGCCGTAGATCAGATTCGGCAGATCGGGCGTCTGGTCGGCCCAGCGCGGAAAGTAGTATTTGATTCGATTGATGACCGAACGCGGTCCCACCCGATCGCGCATCCAGTTTTCCAGGAATGGCTTGGCCGTTTTCCACAAATCCAGCTCGGGATCGAGTTGCCGGCCCAACCCCTCGATGTTGAGCAGCGTTTTTTGCAATAGCACCAGTTGTGGCTGTACTTCCATGTTGAAGCGGCGAGCGGTCTGAAACAGCGTCAACAAAAACCCACCGAAGGAGATATCCTTGAGCGGACGGTCGAAGATCGGCTCCGACACGGTGCGAATCGCCGACTCGAATTCGTCCACCCGGGTTTCCGCCGGCACCCAGCCGGACTCGATGTGCAACTCCGCCACCCGCCGGTAATCGCGGTGAAAAAACGCCAGAAAGTTCTCGGCCAGATAATGCTGGTCGGTCGGATTCAGGGTGCCGATAATGCCGAAGTCGACCGCGATGTAACGCGGATCGGCAGGATCGGTAGCGTTGACGAAGATGTTGCCGGGATGCATGTCGGCATGGAAAAAACTGTCGCGAAACACTTGGGTAAAAAAAACTTCTACTCCCCGCTCCGACAATTTTTTGAGGTCTACGCCGCGCCGGCGCAGCTCGGCAATATCGCCCACCGGAATGCCATGAATCCGCTCCATCACCAGCACGTTGCGGCGGGTTTCCGGCCAAAACACTTCGGGCACGTACAAGATCGGCGAATTCTGGAAATTGTGCCGCAACTGGCTGGCGTTGGCGGCTTCGCGGATCAAATCCAGCTCGTCGAAAACGGTCTTCTCGTATTCCGCCACCACTTCCACCGGTCGCAGCCGGCGGCCTTCCTTCCAGTAGTGCTGCGCGAGATTGGCGATGATGTACAGCAATTCCACATCGCGGCGGATGATTTTCTCGATGCCCGGCCGCAGCACCTTGACCACCACCTCGCGACCGCTGCGCAACCGGGCGACATGGACTTGGGCGATGGAAGCCGAGGCGAGCGGCTTGAACCCAAAGTCGTCGAACACGGTTTCCAGGGGTTGGCCGTACGCCTTTTCAACGATGGTACGCGCCTGTTCGCCGGGAAACGGCGGCACCTGATCTTGCAGTTTGGCCAGCTCCAGGGCGATGTCGTCCGGCAGCAAATCGCGGCGCGTGGATAGCATTTGCCCGAATTTGACGAAGATTGGCCCCAGATCCTCCAGCGCCAACCGAATAGAGGCACCACGCGACAGTGCGGATTGCTGGCGCGGTACCCAGTTCCAGGGCAGCAGATGACGGAGAAAGCCAACCGGCCGGAACAGATGGGTGGCAAAGATAATATCGTCCAGACCGCGACGCACCAGCACGCGATTGATATGCAGCAACCGCAACAGTTGGGCGGGACCGAACATGTCGTCTGCGTACCTTGCAGGAAAAAGCGATTAAACCGAATCGCCGGCTGGCGTGCATCGGCGCAAACGCTCGACCCGAGCCGCCAGCCGGTCGGTATCCTCGCGCAGCGTATCGACGGCGCTCAGAAATTGCTCGACCGCGTGACGTGGCGGCAACGCGCGCAATTCGTGCTGAAGATATTCGGCACTGTCGCGCAACAGGATATCGCCAACGCGCTGGCCCCAGCCGCAAACGCGGCGCCAGAGATTGCCCAGTTGGCGAGCGGCGACATCGCCGATCACATTCGAAAGCTGCTCTTCCCAGTCGATCTCCATCCGCGCCAAGATCGCCTGGAATTCCCGGGCCACGGCGGTGTCGCCTTCGACCGCGATCCCATCGCCGGATACGCGCCGGCCGCGCCAGGATCGGGCCAAGGCTACGAGCGTACCGCGAATTTGTACGGTAGGTTCATCTTCGTAGCGGTCGATGACCCGAACGCCGGTAGTGCCGGGCAACAGATAAAAGCTCGTGCCAAGATCGTCCAATTCGACGGCGATGACTGTACCATCCAAGCCTGCCCACTGCGGCAGGCTGTCGGGATCGAGCCGCAAATACCGATTGAGCGCGGTCTCCACGCCAGCGGCGATAACGGCAGGCATCATGCGGCGATCCTCAGGCAAGATAGCAACTCTCTCCCCATCTCTCTTTCTGCGAGAAAAGGAGCGCGTTCGAACTCAAAACTTGTAGCCACGATGTACCGCGACGATACCGCCGGTCAGGTTGAAATACTGGCAGCGCTCAAAGCCGGCTTCCTCCATCATTTGCAGCAACGTCTCCTGATCCGGATGCATGCGAATGGATTCGGCCAGATAGCGATAGCTAGTGGCATCGTTGGCCACCAGCTTGCCCAGCATCGGTAACACCGAGAACGAGTACAGGTCGTAAACCGGCTTCAGGCCGGGGGCGACCGGATGGGAAAACTCCAGGATCACCGCCCGCCCTCCTGGCTTGAGCGCGGCGTGCATGGCTGCCAACGCTCGTTCCTTGTAGGTGATGTTTCGCAAGCCGAAGGCGATGGTGATGCAGTCGAAGGTGTTGTCGGGGAAAGGCAATTGCTCGGCATCGATTCGGGCGTAGGCGACGTTGCCGACTGCACCCTCGTCGATCAGCCGCTTTCGGCCTTCGTTTAACATGCTGGCGTTGATATCCGACAGGATCACCAATCCCTTCGGTCCTACCAGCGGCAGCATGCGGCCTGTCAGATCGCCGGTACCTCCGGCCAGATCCAGCACTCGCTCGCCAGCCCGCACGCCGCCGATGTTCACGGCGAACCGCTTCCACAACCGATGCACGCCCAAGGACATCAGATCGTTCATCAGGTCGTACTTGCCGGCGACCGAATCGAACACGCCGGCTACCTTGCCGGCTTTTTCGTGGGCGGCCACCTTCTCGTAGCCGAAATGCGTGGTTTCGGGTTGTTCCATGTCGCGAACGCTTCGAGCAAATCCGTAGATCAAACTTGCCGCTGGTAGCCGGTTTCGGTTAGCCGACGCAGATAATCCTGCCAGTTGCTTTCCTGAGCGGCGCCCAATTCGTACAAAACATTCCAGGAATACAGGCCGGTCGAGTGACCGTCGTCGA
>DEHU01000020.1 GCA_002352125.1 Competibacteraceae bacterium UBA2792
CCGCGCGCCACCACCGCCGCGTGCGAGGTTTTGCCGCCCCGACTGGTGAGAATGCCGACCGCCGCAAAGAAACCGTGAATATCTTCTGGCTTGGTTTCCTCACGCACCAGAATGATTTTCTCGTTAGCTCCGCGCCCGCGCTTCACGGCGGTATCGGCGTCGAACACGATCTTGCCGGATGCCGCGCCCGGTGAGGCGCCCATGCCCTGCGAGGCTGGCGCGACTTTCTGTTTCGGATCGAGCTGCGGGAACATCATCTGTTCCAGCGATTCCGGATCGATCCGCAACAACGCCTTCTCACGGCTGATCAAGCCTTCATTGGCCATTTCGACTGAGCTGCGCACCATGGCCTGCGCATTCATCTTACCGTTGCGGGTTTGCAGGCAGTAGAGTATGCCCTTTTCGATGGTGTACTCGTAATCCTGCACTTCGTGGTAATGGCCTTCCAGCTTGTTGCGCAGGTCGACCAGCTGCCGGAACATCTCCGGCATTTCTTCCTTCATCTCCATGACCGGCTTCGGCGTGCGGATGCCGGCCACCACGTCCTCGCCCTGGGCGTTGACCAAGTACTCGCCGTACATCACATTTTCGCCGGTACCAGGATCACGAGTAAAGCCGACGCCGGTGGAGCAGTCGTTACCCATGTTGCCAAACACCATGGTCACGATATTGACCGCCGTACCGTTGGCCATTTCCGGGGTAATCTTGAACTCGCGGCGGTAATCGACCGCCCGCTGGCCCATCCAGGAGTTGAACACGGCCTTGACGGCCAGCTCCAGTTGCTCGTAGGGATCCTGTGGGAACGGCCGGCCGGTTTCTTTCTGGACAACTTCCAAGAACAGTTGGCCGATTTCTTTCAGATCGCTAGCACTCAAGCCCAGATCAACCTTGACACCGGCACGGCGTTTGATCGCGTCGAAATGCTCGTCGAAATGGTGGTCATCGATCCCAAGCGCGATCTTGCCGAACAATTGGATAAAACGACGGTAGGCGTCGTAACCGAAACGCTCGTTGCCGGTCTGTTTGATCAAGCCTGCCAAAGTGGTTTCGTTCAGACCGAGGTTGAGGATGGTGTCCATCATGCCCGGCATGGACATCGCCGAACCGGAGCGCACCGACACCAACAGAGGACTGCCAGCACCGCCGAACTGCTTGCCAGTTTCCTGTTCCAGCCAAGCCATATGCTCCCGCACGTTCCCCATCAAGCCGTCGGGCAGGCGGTTGTTGGCGATGTAGTCCAGGCAGGCTTCGGTGGTGATCACGAAGCCCGGCGGCACCCGCAGGCCGATCTGCGTCATTTCGCAGAGGTTGGCACCCTTGCCGCCCAGCAGCATTTTGTTCTTGCCATCCCCTTCGGTGTACTTATAGATGTACTTCTTCGCCATGGTCCTACCTTTGCATGATGATTGAATGGAGTATCGGAACCGGTCCGATTCCGCCAAAGCATAGACCATTCCGCGCCATCGTGAACGGCCCAGAGGTCTAGGTTTGAGGATCCGGGGGAATACGCGCGCCGGCCAGCGCGCCGGTGGGTATCGCCCTAGAAAGATAGCCGCACGAAGCGGTAATTGCCAAGTTTCATCCGCATTGGGATGGATGACTACATCGGCGTTGATCGGCCCCTCCCCGGCAACTCGACCGAAAAGCTTTAGCCTTTATCGAAATAATTTCCTTTCTTTTCAATTTGTTTTACGCCGATTTGAATGCCTTGCACGACTTGCGCGGCGACCCCTGGCAACATCTGACCCGCTAACTGGCAACAAGCCGATTCATGCCGATTCATCGTAAAGTAGTCCTCGCGGCCTGCTTCCATCGCCGGACGGTCGGCAGCGTTAACGATACTTGGCGCGCCTCATCGGATTTCAAGGGCTTGATCCATACCGTCACCGCCCCCATATCGCCGTTAGATGAGATCACCCCGAATCCGACCGAGAGGAGAAGCCGCTTGGAGTTCAAGGATTACTACCAGACCTTGGGGGTGGCCCGCGATGCCACGGCGGAGGATATCAAGAAGTCCTTCCGCAAGCTGGCGCGCAAGTACCACCCAGACGTCTCGAAAGAACCGGATGCCGTGACGCGCATGCAGGCAGTCAACGAAGCTTATGCTGTGCTCTCGGACCCGGAGAAGCGCGCCGCTTACGATCGGCTTGGCCAAGGCTACCAGCCGGGTCAGGATTTCCGACCACCGCCCGACTGGGACGTCGGTTTCGAGTTCTCCGGCCACGGTTTTTCCACCGCCGAGGCGGCCGACTTCAGCGACTTTTTCGCCGAACTGTTCGGCCGGATGGGCGGCGCCCATCATGCGGATTTTCGTGCCGCTGGCATTCACGTTCCCGGCGAGGATCATCACGCCAAGATCCTGCTAGAGCTGGAAGATACTTTCCACGGCGCCACCCGCCAGATCAGCCTGCAAGTACCCAGGCTGGACACCAACGGGCGGGTCGCGCTGGAGACCCGCACCCTCAACGTGCAGATTCCCAAGGGCGTGCGCGAGGGACAGATGATCCGGCTGGCCGGGCAAGGTGCGCCGGGGCGGGGCGAGGGCCGACCGGGTGATCTGTTGCTGGAAATTCATTTCAAGCCGCATCCTCGTTTCCGGGTCGATGGCCGCGACCTGCATCTGACCGTGCCGGTGACTCCCTGGGAGGCGGCGTTAGGCGCCGCAGTGACGGTAGAACTACCCGACGGCGCGCTCAAGGTGCGCATTCCCGAAGGCTCCCAGGGCGGGCAGCAACTGCGCGTGCGCGGCAAAGGTCTCCCTGCCGATCCGCCCGGCGATCTGCTGCTACACATCAAGGTCGTGTTACCCCCGGTCACTACCCCGAAGGCGCGGGAACTGTATGAAACCATGGCGCGGGAACTCGCTTTCGATCCGCGCGCCGAGAGGAGAACCTAAGCCATGCGCGAGGACGACATCCTGAGCGGCAGCCTGCTGGAAGAGACCTGGCTCACCCTCGAACAGGTGGCGGCGGCCTGCGCGGTGGAGCCGGAGTGGCTGGCTCGCCATCTGGACGATGGACTCTTTCCCCATGTCGCGGCCGTGGCCGGTACTTGGCGCTTTTCCAGCGCCAACCTGGCACGGGCGCGGCGCATGCGGCAACTGGAGCGGGATTTCGATGCCGTGCCGGAACTGGCGGCCCTGGTGGCTGATTTGCTGGAAGAGCTGGACGAGCTGCGGGTACGCCTGCGGCAAGCCGGGTTGAGTTAACGCGCCATGCCCGCATCCCTTGGCACCGCCACGCCTAGGCCAACTGGCCCCAAACCGCTCTTCTATGGCTGGGACAACCCAGAGTCTTCCTGGCTACGCACTCATCCGGCTACCGCCGAGCGCATACACCGGTTGCTGAAGCTCGCCCCCGCCGCCTCGGCTTCCCCGCCGTGGTTGGCCAGCGATGGAACGATCTCCGGTTTTGCGGTGGTCCCGATCACCCGGCCGCCGCGCTGGCGCTTTGGCGACTTGTGGCACTGACCTCGGCCCCGAGCGTGGCAACCGTCCCCCCAATCCTGAAGATCCTTTATGAGCGACGCGTTACATCTCGTCTGTCCGCATTGCCACGCGGTCAACCGCGTACCAGCGGCACGGCTGGCCGAACAGCCTCGTTGTGGCCAATGCCATCACCCGCTATTCGCTGCCCGGCCGGTGGAATTGACCGCCACCACCTTCGAAAAGCACCTCAACCACAATGACGTTCCGATGCTGGTGGATTTCTGGGCGCCCTGGTGCGGCCCCTGCCGGATGATGGCACCAGCCTACGAACAGGCAGCGGCGCGGCTGGAACCGCGCATGCGTTTGGCCAAGGTTGACACCGAACAGGAGCAGAACCTCGCCGCGCGGTTTGGCATCCGAAGCATTCCGACGCTGATCCTCTTCCGCGAGGGACGCGAGGTAGCCCGGCAGGCCGGCGCGCTGGGGGCAGCAGACATCGTGCGCTGGGCGCAAGCGCACGGCTGATTATCTCAACACCTAGGGTATCGCCCTGCATGCGCCATTCTCCCGTATCGCCGACCCTGCTAACGGGGCCGCTCTCACTCAATCGCTGGGATATCTTGTTGCTGCCGCTGGTGTTCGGCGGCCTGTTCCTGCTGGCTTGGGGCAGCCGCCAGATGGCCGCGCCCTATGAATTCGGCGAGGCGTTGCCGATCTCGCTCGACCCCGCCTCGCTGCCAGGATACGCTCTGCGCACCGTCCTACGGATGGGGATCGCGCTGGTGTGTTCGCTGCTGTTCACATTTGTTTACGCCAAGGCGGCGGTCAGCAACCGTCGAGCGGAACAGGTCTTGATCCCGCTACTGGACATCCTGCAATCGGTGCCGATTCTGGGATTTCTATCGATCACCGTGCTCTGGTTCGTTCATCTGTTTCCAGGCCGCTTGCTGGGGCTGGAATGCGCCGCCATCTTCGCCATTTTCACCTCGCAAGCCTGGAACATGGCGTTCAGCTTCTACTACTCGCTGCGAATGTTGCCCAAGGATTTGGGCCAGGTTGCCAACCTGTTCCAACTGTCGGCCTGGCAACGCTTCTGGAAGCTGGAGGTACCCTATGCCATGCCGAGCCTGGTCTGGAACGCCATGATGTCGGTCTCCGGCGGCTGGTTTTTCGTGGTGGCCTCGGAAGCCATCACCGTGTCGGAAAAATCGATTTCGTTGCCGGGCATCGGCTCCTACATCGCGGTCGCTATCGAGCGACGCGATTTGGCGGCGGTCGGCTATGCCATTCTCGCCATGCTGACGGTGATTTTGATAACCGACCAGTTGCTGTTTCGGCCGCTAGTGGCCTGGGCAGATCGATTCAAATTCGAGTTCGCTGCAAGCCAGGAGGTCCCGCGGTCGTGGTTCCTGGAGCTGTTGCGGCGCTCTCGACTGCTACGGCTGGTGATGACCTTGCCGGTTTTATTGTGGAACCGAGTGCGCCCGCTCGTTCCCCAGCGCCAAACTTTTCGGCTGCCCTTGCCCAAATTACGCTACTGGCGGCGGGCGGACCCGTGGCTGGATTCTCTCCAGATCGCGCTGCTGAGCGGGGCGGCGGTCACCAGCATCGTGCTGCTGGCGCGCTTTGTGTTGACCGAGGCCAGCGGCGCCGAAATCGCCCAGGTTTTTCTGCTGGGTTCGTATACCCTGACGAGGGTCATCATTTTGACCGCGCTGGCCAGTCTGATCTGGGTTCCCATCGGCGTATGGATTGGCCTGCGGCCACGATTGGCCCAACGCGTCCAGCCCCTGGCGCTATTTTTATCCGCATTTCCCGCCAATCTGCTGTTCCCGGTGGTCGTATCGTTCATCGCCGCCCACCGGCTCAACCCGGAAATCTGGCTCAGCCCGCTGATGATCCTGGGCACGCAATGGTACATCCTGTTCAACGTGATCGCTGGGGCCGCTGCCCTGCCCAACGATCTCAGGGAAGCCGTCGCCAATCTGGGCTTGCGGGGTCTGTTGCTTTGGCGGCGGGTGCTGTTGCCGGCAGTATTTCCGTCTTTTCTGACCGGTGGCCTGACTGCCTCCGGCGGCGCCTGGAACGCCAGCGTGGTGGCCGAAGTCGCCAGTTGGGGCACGACCACGCTGACGGCCAGCGGCATCGGCGCCTACATCGCCCAGCAGACCGTCCAGGGCGACCACCCGCGAGTAGCGCTGGGCATCGCGGTGATGAGCTTGTACGTGGTGCTATTCAACCGTCTGTTCTGGAAACGTTTGTACACCTTTGCCCAACGACGTTTGGCCTTGGATTGAGGAGAATCTCCCCGTGAGCGATGTCGAAACCCTGCTCGAACTGCGCCGGGTCAACAAACGCTTTGCTTCGACCGACCGCCGCGAAGACATCGTGGTGCTGAAGGACATCGATTTCAGTCTGCACCCGGGCGAGATCGTTGCGATTCTCGGCCGTTCCGGTTGCGGTAAATCGACCTTGCTGCGCATTATCTGCGGCCTGACGCCCGCCAGCGATGGCCAGGTCCTCTATCGGAACCAACCGGTATCGCGCCCGGTAGCGGGCATCAGCATGGTGTTTCAGACCTTCGGCCTGTTTCCGTGGTTGACCGTGCTGGAAAACGTCGAATTGGGACTGGAAGCGCAAGGTGTCCCGGCGACGGAACGGCGACAGAAGACGCTGGCGGCCATCGACATGATCGGGCTGGATGGATTCGAGTCGGCTTATCCCAAGGAACTGTCCGGCGGAATGCGGCAACGGGTCGGCTTCGCCCGCGCCTTGGTAGTCAATCCCGACGTGCTGCTGATGGACGAAGCCTTCTCGGCGTTGGATGTGCCGACTTCGGAGACTTTACGCGGCGATTTGCTGGATTTGTGGCTGGAGCGGCAAATCCCGACCCGCGCCATTTTGATGGTATCGCACAGCATTGAGGAAACGCTGATGATCGCCGACCGGGTAGTGATCCTGGACAGCAATCCGGGGCGGGTCAAAGCGGAGTTGCCGATCACACTCAAGCACCCTCGCGACCACACCGCGCCAGTGTTCCAGCGGCTGGTGGAGCGGGTTTACGAAATCATGACCGTGGAGGCTGGCGAACAGTGGGCGAGCGGCATCGGCCACCGGCTGCCATCGGCGCAAGTGGCCCAATTGTTGGGCGTGCTGGACGAAATCAGCCATCCGACCCATGTGGGCCATGTCGAGCTGCCGGCGCTGGCCGATGCGCTGAAACTGAAAGTGGATGACCTGTTCCCGATTCTGGAGGCGTTGCAGTTGCTGGATTTCGCCCAGGTCGCCGGTGGCGATATCCGTTTGACTCCACACGGTCAGGCGTTCCTGGACGCCGACATCCAGCGGCGCAAGGTGATTTTCGGCGAGCATCTACTCAAGCGCGTACCGCTGGCTGGTCACATTTGCCGAGTCATCGACGAACGACCTAACCAGCGCGCTCCGGAAAGCCGTTTTCTGCGCGAGCTAGAGGATTATCTGAGCGAAGACGAGGCCGAGCGGGTACTACAAGTCATCATCGACTGGGGCCGCTACGCGGAACTATTCGCCTATGACTACGATGCGGGCATGTTCAGCGCCGAGAATCCGGGCGAGGAAGGAGCGGAATCGTGAGTTGCGAAAATCGGCGTGTGATCTACCCAAACTCACGCTAGACAAGCTGGTCAAACACTCGACACCTTAGCGTGTCCAGCGCATCGGTAATAGCGAGTCGGCCGATCGAGCCAAACCGGCGGCAAAAGGCCCCGGCCCAGAAAGCGGGCTATAGAGTGAATTTGACTTGCCGTTGACTTGACAGGAAACTATACAGCTTTATCAACGTAATTCACCGTCGCTGCCAATCTATCCTCGCTTGAATGATCGCTACCGTCGCTCCCTCCTCCGCTGCCCCACCCGACGAGCGCCCGCTCGTGACGGTACGCGGCCTGTCGTTCCATCGCGGCGACCGCGCCATTTTCCAGAACATTGATTTGGATATCCCGCGCGGCAAAGTCACGGCCATCATGGGGCCGAGCGGCACCGGCAAAACCACGCTGCTGCGGCTGATCGGCGGCCAGCTTCGCCCCGACGCTGGCCGCATCGAAGTGGATGGTGCCTGCGTCCACGAACTCGGGCGTCGAGAGCTGTACCAGTTACGCAAACGTATGAGCATGCTGTTTCAGAGCGGCGCGCTATTCACCGATCTGAGCGTGTTCGACAACGTTGCTTTTCCGCTGCGCGAACACACTCGCCTGCCGGAAAACCTCATCCGCACGATGGTGCTGATGAAACTGGAAGCGGTCGGATTGCGCGGAGCGCGCAGCTTGATGCCGAGCGAGTTGTCCGGCGGTATGGCAAGACGGGCGGCGCTGGCGCGCGCGATCGCCTTGGACCCGACGATGATCATGTACGACGAGCCTTTCTCGGGCCAAGACCCCATTACCATGGGCGTGCTGATCAAGCTGATTCGCACGCTCAACGACGCCTTGGGATTGACCAGCATCATCGTCTCCCACGATGTCAAAGAAACGGCTTCCATCGCCGATTACATCTACCTGATTTCCGACGGCTCGGTAGTGGATCACGGTACGCCCCCAGCGCTGGAACGCTCCAGCTCGACTTGGGTCGAACAATTTTTGCACGCCCTGCCCGATGGCCCGATGTCGTTTCATTACCCAGCGCCGCCCTATGCCCAGGATCTGTCGCTAGACGAGGAGCCGTCCCTTGATTGACGGCTTGCGACGGCTGGGACGATTGGCTCTGAACTGGCTCAATCGTCTGGGGAAGGCGACTTTGTTCTTGTTGCGCCTGCTGGGCGCTCTAGCCACGCTAGGCAAGCGGCCCGGTTTGGTCGTCAGGCAACTTTACTCGGTCGGCGTGCTGTCGCTGCCGATCATCGCCATGTCCGGCCTCTTCGTGGGCATGGTGCTAGGTCTACAAGGTTACGCGAATCTGGTCGATTTCGGCGCGACGTCAACCCTGGGCACGGTCGTAGCGCTATCGCTGGTGCGGGAACTGGGGCCGGTATTGGCGGCGCTGCTCTACGCGGCACGGGCGGGTTCGGCACTCACGGCGGAAATCGGCCTGATGAAAGCCACCGAACAGCTCGCTGCCATGCAAATGATGGCGGTAGATCCGTTCGCCCGCGTATTCGCCCCGCGCTTCATCGCCGGTTTCGTCGCCATGCCGCTACTCGCCGGCATCTTTACCGCCATCGGTATCCTGGGTGGCTATTTCGTTGCCGTCAAACAGCTTGGCGTCGATAGCGGCACGTTCTGGTCGCAGATGCAAGCGTCGGTAGGATGGATCGACGACGTGGTCCACGGCGTGGTCGTCAAGAGCGTGGCGTTTGGCTGGGTCGCCAACTGGATCGCCGTCTTCGAAGGCTACGACGCGACGCCCACCTCGGAAGGCATCAGTCTGGCGACCACCCGCACGGTGGTGAATACCGCTTTGGTAGTGCTGGCATTGGATTTCGTGTTGACCGCTATCTTTTTCGGAGTCTAGGCGCAATGGTCACCCTCAAAAAACTGGAGCTGGCGGTCGGAGTCTTCGTCGCCCTGGGATTGGCCGCCTTTTTCATGCTGGCCATGAAAGTCAGCAACATCGCCGAGTTGGGCGAGGACAAAGGTTACAAAGTGACCGCCCGTTTCGAGAACATCGGCGGCCTCAAGATTCGCGCTCCGGTCACCTTGGGCGGCGTGCGCATCGGCCGAGTATCCGGCATCGATCTGGACCCTCGAAACTACGAGGCGGTGGTCACCCTCTCCATCGACCCCAAATACGATCAATTGCCGGCGGACTCCAGCGCCAGCATCCTGACGTCCGGATTGCTGGGCGAACAATACGTCGGTTTGGAACCGGGCGGCATGGACAACCATCTCAAGAACGGTAGCACCCTCAAGCTAACTCAATCGGCTTTGGTGCTGGAAAAACTGATCGGCCGGATGTTGACCAACGCAGCGGCAGGCGATCAACCTGCCGTCAAAACACCTTGATCGCTCTCGTTTCGGCCTCGTTTCTCGGGCGACGGGAACCGTTCAAGCGTCATCGAATTTGCGAGGAATTGTTGTCATGTTGAAACGAGTCATCACGATCTGCCTGTTGTGCCTGGCGTTGGGCGGTGGTCCGAGCTGGGCCACCGCCACGCCACCTCAAGACGTCATCCAGGATACCTCGACACGGATGCTCGACGCCTTGCGCAAAAACCGGGAAGTGCTCGACCGGGATCCGAGTCGGCTTTACGAGTTGGTCAGTCAGATCGTGTTGCCGAATTTCGATTTCGAATTGATGTCGCGCTGGGTGCTGGGCCGGGCCTGGCAACAAGCCACGCCCGAACAGCGCCGCCAGTTCACCGACGAATTCCGGACTCTGCTGGTCCGCACTTACGCCAAGGCGCTGTTGGAATACTCGAACGAGGCGATCCGGGTATTGCCCCAATCCGGCGCGGCGGACGGCGACGAAATCACGATCAAAACCGAAGTTCGGCCCAAAACCGGCCAACCGATCCAGATCAATTACAGCATGCATCTCGGAAACGCCGCTTGGAAAGTTTACGATGTAACCGTGGATGGCGTCAGTCTTGTCACGAACTATCGCGGTACTTTCGCCACACAAATTCGCAACAACGGCATGGACGCGGTGATCGCCGATCTGCGGCAACGCAACGCCAAAATCGCTCGCTGATGACCACGGCAACGATCAAACGCGATGGCGATACCCTGCGGGTTCGGGGCGAATTGGATTTCGATTCGGTCGCGGAGCTCTGGGCGATGACCAAAACGCTGTTCCGGGACGGGACGGTCCCTCGGATCGATCTGAACGGGGTGCGGCACTCCAACAGCGCGGGCGTGGCTTTGTTGGTGGAATGGCTGCGTCATGCCCGAAGCCGCCAACAGCAATTGGTTTTCGTCAACATCCCGGCGCAAATGCGGGCAATCATTCGGGTGGTCGATCTGGAAACGGTGTTGCCCGCTGCCGAATGACAACGATTTTCTTTAACCACCTCTGCTTTCCGGCGACACGTCGCACCGGCTTTCGCCGCTGCGACCCGGAGGTCATTTCCGGTACGGCAACATGCAAGCTATCGATATAAAACAGTTGATCGAACAACACTTGCCGGGTTCTCAAGCCATGGTCCACGGCGACGACGGCGTCCATTTCGAAGCGGTTGTCGTGAGCGAAGATTTCGCCGGCAAGTCGCTGATACAACAACACCGACTGGTATACGCGGCTCTGGGCGGGCGGATGGAACGCGAGGAAATCCACGCGCTATCCCTCAAAACCTATACGCTGGACGCCTGGCGCCAGCGACGATCCTGAGCGGCGAACCACATCCATGAGCAAATTAATCATCAACGGCGGTACCCCGCTGCAGGGCGAACTACGGGCTTCCGGCGCCAAAAATGCCGTGTTGCCAATTCTGGCCGCCACCCTGCTGGCCGACGGCCCCGTGACCATCTGCAACGTCCCGCACTTGCAAGACGTCACCACCACCATGGAACTACTGGGTCGCATGGGCGTGGATCTGGTGGTAGACGAACGGATGAACATCCAGGTCGATCCGCGCCC
Source organism: Competibacteraceae bacterium UBA2792 (assembly GCA_002352125.1). Lineage (GTDB taxonomy): Bacteria > Pseudomonadota > Gammaproteobacteria > Competibacterales > Competibacteraceae > Competibacter_A. The sequence continues at coordinate 10,976 of DEHU01000020.1, forward strand.
CATCCACACCTTCCAGGCTCCCTACGAACTGGTGCGAACCATGCGTGCCTCGATCCTGGTGCTAGGTCCGTTGCTGGCTCGTTTCGGCCAAGCCGAGGTTTCGCTGCCGGGTGGTTGCGCCATCGGTTCGCGACCAGTCAACCTGCATATCAGGGGCTTGGAGGCCATGGGTGCAGACATCAAGGTCGAAAACGGTTACATCCGTGCCCGCGCCAATCGCCTGAAAGGCGCCCGCATCGTCCTCGATCTGGTCACGGTGACTGGAACGGAGAACCTGTTGATGGCCGCTGCCCTGGCGCGCGGGACGACCATTATCGAGAACGCGGCTCGCGAACCGGAAGTCGTCGATCTGGCCGATTGCCTCAACGCGATGGGCGCCCAGATCGAAGGCGCTGGTACCGACACCCTCGTCGTCGAAGGAGTCGATCGGCTCGACGGCACTAATTATCGAGTGTTGCCGGATCGCATCGAAACCGGCACGTATCTGTTGGCGGGTGCGATCACCGGCGGCCGGGTTCGGGTCAAGGACACCCGCCCGGATCTCTTGGAAGCGGTGCTGCTCAAGCTGGAAGAAGCCGGTGCCCAGGTCAACACCGGCCCTGACTGGATCGAAGCGGATATGGCTGGCCGCCGCCCCAAGGCCGTGCGCATCCGCACCGCTCCCTATCCGGCCTTTCCCACCGACATGCAGGCACAGTTCGTCGCGCTAAATGCTGTGGCCGACGGCGTCGGCATGATCACCGAGACAGTGTTCGAAAATCGCTTCATGCACGTCAACGAACTGCAACGCATGGGTGCCCAAATCGAACTGGAGGGCAACACTGCCATTAGCATCGGCGTTCCCCAATTGACCGGCGCACCGGTGATGGCGACCGACTTGCGCGCCTCGGCCAGCTTGATCCTAGCGGCGCTGGTCGCGGATGGCGACACCGTACTGGACCGCATCTACCACATCGATCGCGGCTACGATTGCATCGAGGAAAAGCTGTCGCACCTGGGCGCGCGTATCCGCCGGACGCCGGGTTGAATCCCTACATGACCGCACCGTTGACTATCGCCCTATCCAAGGGCCGCATCTTCAAGGAAACCTTGCCGTTGCTGGCAGCGGCCGGCATCGTACCGGCCGACGATCCCGAAACCAGCCGCAAGCTGATCCTCGATACCGACCAAGCCGACGTGAAACTGGTCATCATCCGCGCCACCGACGTGCCAACTTACGTGCAATACGGCGCCGCCGACCTGGGCGTGGCCGGCAAGGACGTGCTGATGGAACACGGCGGCGAGGGGCTATACGAACCGCTGGACTTGCGGATTGCCCGCTGCCGGCTGATGGTCGCAGGCCGTCCCGACCACCGTCCCCGCCTGAGCCGCCCGCGCATCGCCACCAAGTTTGTCAACACCACGCGCCGCTATTTCGCCGATCAAGGCCGGCAAGTGGAAATCATCAAGCTATACGGATCGATGGAACTGGCGCCATTAGTAGGATTGGCGGACTACATCGTCGATGTGGTCGATACCGGTAACACATTGAAAGCAAACGGCTTGGCGCCGCTCGAACACATCGCCGACATCAGTTCNNATGAAGCACGCCCGGATCAAGACAATCATGAAGCGCATGGCCGCTGCGGCGGACGCCTGATTCTCCTATTTCTCCCCCCTCCCCGCCGGAGAGGAAAAGCTTTATATCTGGAACGCCGATCATGCCGGACATCCAACGCCTGAATACCGCTCATCTCGACTTCTGGCCGCGCCTGGAAACCCTGACCGCTTGGGAGGGCGTCGCGGACGAAACCACGACTGCCACGGTACGCGAAATTCTCGCGCAAATACGGACGCGAGGTGACGATGCCTTGCTGGAATACACTCGTCGTTTCGATAGACTCAATACCGTTCGGGCCGCCGATTTAGAGATTCCCGCCGACCGGCTGCGACAGGCGCTCGGCGCCATTCCGGCCGGCCAGCGCGAAGCGCTGGAAACCGCCGCTGCCCGCATCCGCGCCTACGCCGAACGACAAAAGCAAGAGTCCTGGAGTTTTACCGAAGCCGACGGCACCGTGTTGGGCCAGCAGGTGACGCCGCTGGATCGGGTCGGCCTGTACGTGCCCGGCGGCAAAGCGGCCTACCCCTCCTCGGTGCTGATGAACGCCATCCCGGCCAAAGTGGCCGGCGTGCCGGAAGTCGTCATGGTCGCGCCAGCTCCGGGTGGCGAATTGAGCGAACTGGTGCTAGCCGCCGCCGCAGTCGCGGGCGTGGATCGAGCGTTCAGCATCGGCGGAGCGCAGGCGGTCGCTGCGCTGGCTTATGGCACCGCCACCGTGCCGCGCGTGGACAAGATCGTCGGGCCGGGCAACATTTACGTCGCGGCCGCCAAAAGGCAAGTCTTCGGCACGGTCGGCATCGACATGATCGCCGGTCCATCGGAAATCTTAGTGGTCTGCGACGGGCTGACCGACCCTGACTGGATTGCGATGGATCTATTCTCGCAAGCAGAGCACGACGAGGATGCTCAACCGATTTTGGTCAGCCAGAATGCCGCGTTTCTGGACCGGGTTCACGAAGCCATCGAACGACTGCTACCCGACATGGAACGGCGGGAGATCATCGCGACATCGCTAACCCGGCGCGCCGCGCTGATTCAGACGTTCGACTTGGCCGAAGCCGCGCAAGTAATCAATTTCATCGCGCCCGAACATTTGGAGCTGTCGGTCGAGCGGCCAGAAGAGCTGCTGCCGCTGATCCGCCACGCCGGCGCGATTNNTACGATTTCCAGAAACGCACCAGCCTGATCCATTGCTCGCCAGCCGGCGCCGCAACGCTGGGCCGCACAGCGTCGATTCTGGCGCGCGGCGAGGGCTTGACCGCCCACGCGCGGTCGGCCGAATACCGAATTCCGGAGCGGCCATGACCAACCCCTACTGGAGTCCGGTCGTTGGCCGGCTCACCCCCTACGTTCCGGGCGAACAACCCAAACTCGACAAGCTGGTCAAGCTCAACACCAACGAAAACNNAAACGGGCCATCGCCGATTATTACGGCATCGCTTCAGAGCAGGTTTTCGTCGGTAACGGCTCGGATGAGGTGTTGGCCCACGTTTTTCAGGCGCTGTTCCAACATTCCACGCCGCTGTTGTTCCCAGACATCACCTACAGCTTCTATCCGGTCTATTGCGGTTTGTACGGTATCGGATACACCACCATCCCGTTGGCCAACGACTTCACGTTGCGCGTGGCCGATTATCGGCGTCCCAACGGCGGCATCATCTTCGCTAACCCGAATGCCCCAACCGGTTGCTTGTTATCGCTCGCCGATATCGAATGGCTGCTGACGCACAACCGGGACTCAGCGGTCGTCGTGGACGAAGCCTATATCGATTTCGGCGGCGACACCGCCATCGCCCTGGTGGACCGCTATCCCAACCTGCTGGTCACCCAAACGCTTTCTAAATCGCGCTCGCTGGCCGGTTTACGGGTCGGGCTGGCGGTAGGCCACCCGGAGCTGATCGAGGCGCTGGAGCGGATCAAAAACAGCTTCAACTCCTATCCGCTCGACCGGCTGGCCATCGCCGGAGCGGTGGCCGCCTTCGCCGACCGCGACCACTTCGAGTACACCCGACGGGCAGTGATTGCCAGTCGCGAGCAACTGCGCACGGCGTTGGGAGAATTCGGCTTCGAGGTGCTGCCGTCTGCGGCCAATTTCGTCTTCGCCCGCCATCCTCGACGCGACGCTGCCGAACTGGCCGCCGCCTTGCGCCAATATGGCGTCATCGTCCGCCATTTCCACCAACCGCGCATCGAGCAATTCTTGCGTATCACGGTTGGCAACCCGGAGCAGAACGCCGCGCTGCTGGCTGTGCTCGGCGAGGTGCTGGAGTCTCGCCGATGGCGCGATTGAGCGAGCTGGTGGCCTACGCCGACGAACTGCTGGAGATCGGCAATTTCAGCGATTACTGCCCAAACGGTTTGCAGGTGCAAGGACGAACCGAGATTCGCGTGCTGATCGGCGGCGTCACCGCCTGCCAAGCTCTGCTCGATGCCGCCGTCGAACGCCAAGCGGATGCCGTACTGGTACATCACGGCTACTTTTGGAAGGGCGAAGACCCGCGCATCGTCGGCATNNGCCTATCACCTGCCGCTGGACGCCCACCCGGCACTCGGCAACAACGCCCAACTCGCCCGACTGCTGGATTTGACCGTCTCCGGTACCGCCGGCGGCAACGGACGAACGCCTGGGCTGGTGATGCTGGGCGAACCGGCTCTGCCGATGGCCGGAGACGCTTTCGCTGCCCATCTCGCCGACCGGCTCGGCCGGACACCACTACACATTCCCGGCAACGATCCTCTCGTTCGCCGGCTAGCGTGGTGCACGGGCGCTGCGCAGTCCTACATCGAACTCGCCCTCGACGCGGGAGCGGACGCCTTCCTGACCGGCGAAGCGTCCGAGCAAACCGTCCACTTCGCCCGCGAAAACGGCTTGCATTTTTTTGCGGCTGGCCACCACGCTACCGAACGTTATGGCGTACAAGCGTTGGGCGCGCGGCTAGCGCAGCAATTCAAGCTACATTTCGCGTTTATCGATATCGATAATCCGGTTTGATCATATCGTTTCTTCGCCGCGAACATCGCGGCTTTGAGCGACGCGCGCATAGACCCAAATACCCGCCGTGAGTTATAGTTTTACCGTACCGTGGGAACTTAGGGAGCTTGTCTCAATGGACTTCGCGAGCCGTCCGGTGCACAGCATGCAACCCGTTAGGTTCGGTGCGAAGCGTGGCGCCAACGAACAAGAAAACTGCGCATAACGACTAGCAACCCAATCATTATCAACAATAAATCCACACAGGAGACTGCGTATGAGTACGGTAGATGACGTCGATCTCGGCAGACGCCGCTTTCTGACCGCTACGGCTACCGTGGTCGGCGGCGTAGGCGTGGCGTTCGTCGCCGTTCCATTT
>DEHU01000224.1 GCA_002352125.1 Competibacteraceae bacterium UBA2792
CGCCGGTATTGCGCAGCGGCACCACCCGCGCCCGGCCGATGAACGCCGCCGGCCCCAGCGCTTCGACATATACCACGCCGTGATAGGACGGGTCGGGTTCGTTCAGGCGGACGAAGCGCGCCTTGTGCTGGTCCCACGGGAAGCGGCCGGAATCGACGATGACGCCGCCGATGCTGGTGCCGTGGCCGCCCATGTATTTGGTCAGGGCGTGGACCACGATGTCGGCGCCGTGCTCGAACGGCCGGCACAGGTACGGCGTCGGCACGGTGTTGTCCACGATCAGCGGCACGCCGTGGGCGTGGGCCATCGCCGCTACTGCGCCGAAATCGACGACGTTGGCCGCCGGATTGCCGATCGACTCGCAAAACACCGCCTTGGTTTTGGCATCGATCAGCCGGCTCATGGCCTCGATGTCGCGGTAGTCGGCGAAGCGGGCTTCGATGCCGAAGCGCGGCAGAGTGTGCGCGAACAGGTTGTAGGTGCCGCCNNTTGGTCCGGTCGTCAATCAGCCGACCCATCGCCTCGGTGTCGTGATAATCAGCAAAACGCGCCTCAATGCCGAATCGGGGCAGGGTATGGGCGAACAGGTTGTAGGTGCCGCCGTACAGGGTGGAGGTAGTGACGATGTTGTCACCGATTTCGGCGATGGTCATCAGCGAGTAGGTGATCGCCGCCGAGCCGGCGGATACCGCCAGCGCGCCGACCCCGCCTTCCATTGCCGCCACTCGCTGCTCCAACACGGCGGTGGTGGGGTTCATGATCCGGGTATAGATGTTGCCCGGCACTTTCAAGTCGAACAGATCGGCGCCGTGCTGGGTGTCGTCGAAGGCGTAGGAAGTGGTTTGGTAAATGGGGACCGCGACGGCCTTGGTGGTCGGTTCTGGCGTATAGCCACCGTGAATGGCGATGGTTTCGATTTTCACAGTTTCGGGTTCCGTGAGTTGCCGATGGAAGACAGGGAAAGTCTGGACGCGGAAATCAGGAAATGTCCAGTAGGACGACGCCGTAAGCCAGGCCTTGCATGCACAGCCACGCGTAACCGGCCGCCAGCAAATCGTCGAACATGATGCCGAAACCGCCGCCGATTCTCTGGTCGGCCTGCCGGATTGGCCAAGGCTTGAGGATATCGAACAGCCGGAACAGGACGAAGCCGGCGAGGATCCATAGCCAGCCCGGCGGCGCGGCAATCATGGTGATAAAGTAACCGATCACCTCGTCCCAGACGATAGCGGGGTGATCGTGAACGCCGAGATCGCGAGCGGTGCGGTCGCAGACCCACACCCCTAGCGCGAAGCCCGCCACGGTCAGCAGGAGATAGACCCACAGCGGCAGCGGTTGGGCCAGCAGATAGAGGGGAATCGCCGCCAGCGTGCCGAAGGTGCCGGGTGCCTTGGGCGCGCAGCCGGAACCGAAGCCGAGAGCAAGAAAATGCACAGGATCGCGAAACACGCGGGCGCAGGGTTGTTCGGATTCTGCCTGCCCGATAGAAGACGAGGAGGAGTTTGACTGAGCCATAGGGGTCACACGTTCAAAATTCCAATCGACGAGTCCTGGAGCGGCCAGGGTTCCGCTTCTGGCAGCCGATTTCTGACAACTTCAGCTTTTTTTCCACAAAATCATCTGCGTGCAGCGAAATAGCGCGATTTTTCGAGCCGTTGCTTCATCGGTGACGACGGCGTCCCAAACTTGCGTGTTGCGTCCCAGGTGTTGGGCGGTGGCGATGCAGGCGACGGTGCCGCCATCCTTGGCGGTTCCAAGAAAATTGCTTTTCAGTTCGATGGTCGTGAACGATTCCGCCCCGTCGGGCAAGTGAGCGAAGGTCGCATAGCCACAGGCCGTGTCCGCCAGTGCCACCACGCTGGCCGCATGCAGGAAATTGTTCGGTGCGATATGCAGTTTCTTGACTTCCATCCGGCATTTCAACGTATTGAGGGCCAGCTTGACGATCTCGATGCCCAGATAGCCAGGCAGGTATTCGCTGCCGCGCTCGTTGAGAATTTCGACCGTCATATCGGAACGCAATCCACTCATGTCTCGCCCTTCTCTCGATCAAATCGCCAATAACATCACGCTGGCGCCAAGGAGCGGGCGACGGGCGCCTCCCGGATCGGCAAATTGACCAGAGCGGCTAGCGCGGCCAAGGTCATATCGGCGTACCACATCCAGCCATAGTCGCCGAACTGGGTGATGGCCAAGCCGCCCAAATAAGCGCCGAAAAAACCACCCAACTGGTGTGAAAGCAATGTCATCCCGAACAAGGTCGCCAGATAGCGGACCCCGAATAGCTTACCGACGATAGCGGCGGTTGGCGGCACCGTCGCTAGCCAGGTGAAGCCCAGGCCCGCCGCAAACAGATAATAGGTCAGTTGCGTTCGCGGCATCAGCAAGTACCAGGCAATCAGCAAGGCGCGCGAGCCGTACATGACCGCCAAGACGTACTTGCTGCGATACTTGGAGACGCACGAGCCAGCGTAAAGACTGCCGAAAATGTTGGCCAGGCCGATGATGGCGAGCGACCAACTGGCGACGGAAGGAGGCAAGCCGCACAGATACACCTCGCCCGGCAAGTGCGTCACCAGAAAAGCGATGTGAAACCCGCAAGTAAAAAAGCCGGCGTGGAGAAGCAGATAGCTCGGATTTTTCAAGGACGCGGCGACAGCGTTCAGCACCCCTGTATCGCCTTCGGGGTGTTTGGCCGGCGCTTCCACCCGCTTCGTCAAAGCACCGGCCAGCGGCAAGGCCGCCAGCGTTATCAGCGCCATCGCCCACATCGTCCCCATCCAGCCCACGGCCTGAATCAGTTTTTGCAGGATCGGCGCAAACACGAACTGACCGAACGAGCCGCCGGCATTGATCACTCCCGCCGCCGAGCCGTGCGCCACAGCCGGTAACCGCTGGGCCGCCGCGCCGATCAACACGGAAAAACTCCCCGCGCCCGACCCGATGGCCGTGAGCAGCCCCAGCGAGACGACCAGGCCCAATCCCGATGTCATAAAGGGGGTTATCGCGCTGCCGATGGCCATTACCACCAAGCCGCCGATGAGCACCGCATGAGGACCAAAGCGGTCGGCAAGACCTCCAGCGATGGGCTGAATCGCTCCCCAAGTGAATTGACCGATGGCGAGGGCAAGACTGATCGTCGCGATACCCAGGCCAGTCGATAGCATTAAGGGGTTCACGAACAAGCCGAGCGACTGGCGCACGCCCATAGTCACCATCAAAATCCCAGCCGCCGCCAAGGTGGCTACCAGGACATCGGGTTTTCTCAATGAATGAAACATAACCAGTTTTCCCGAGCTGCGGACTCTCTTGATCGAGGGGTATCGGTTTCGCCGGGAGAGGAGGGGCTGAACCCGTCAACCGAAGTGATCGTAGCCCAGCCGTTCCAGATGAAAAGTGGAACCATCTGCCCGAACCAGCCGCAAGCCTGATTCTGCCGCGATGACGCCGATGCGGGTGCAACAGCAATCCCAATCTGTCGCCAACGCCTCCAGTTGCGCCGTTCGCTCCGGCGGCACGGTGAAACACAACTCGTAATCGTCGCCACTGGCCAGAGCGGTGAAGATCGCGGCATCCCGGTCGAGACTGGCGGTGAGCGCCGACGACAGCGGCAGTTGATCGACCTCCAGCCGTGCCCCGGCTGAGCTACGTTCGAGAAGGTGGCCGAGATCTTGTGCCAACCCATCGGAGATGTCGATGGCGGCGCTGGCTACGCCGCGCAACGCCAAACCTTGCGCGATGCGCGGTTCTGGCCGTTCCAGCCGCGTTTGTATGTAAGCGCGATAGGCCGCGCCCACGGTGGTTTTGCCATACGCTGCCGCCAGCGCCAGGCCGGCATCGCCCGGCGTGCCGGTGACGTAAATGCCATCTCCCGGTTTCGCTCCATCGCGGCGTAACGCCTGCCCCGGCGGCACGAAACCGTGAGCCTGGATGGTGATGACCGTGGCCGGGCCATGCGTGGTGTCGCCGCCGACGAGTTGCACGCCATAACGATCTGCCAGTGCGAACAACCCCCGGCAAAACCGTTTCAGCCAGTTCTCGTCTGCCTCGGGCAAAGTCAGCGCCAGCGTGGCCCAGGCCGGCGTCGCGCCCATCGCCGCCAAGTCGCTCAAGTTCACTGCCAGTGCCTTGTGGCCGATTCCTTCCGGGTCGGCGCCGGCGAAAAAGTGCACGTCCGCCACCAGCGTATCCAGGGTCACCACCAACTGCTGGTCAGGAGGCGGGAGCAGCAACGCGCAATCGTCGCCGATGCCGAGCGCCACGTCGGCGCGCTGCAACCCCTGGGCAGCGAAATAACGGTCGATGAGGGAAAATTCGGACAGGGGCATGGGAAGACTAGGCTCTTGCCGGTTCCGTTAACGTCGAGCGGAAAACCGTCACGGATGCTGCAAGTCCCGCCGCGCGGTGGAAATGGTCACGGTGAAACCGGCGATGACGTCGCTGGCCGTCATCAAGACGATCAAAAAGAACGTCATGTTGGCCATCTGGCGCATCACGATCAGCTCGATCAGGGCGACGATGAACACCACCAGCGACAAGACGTGGTTGAGAATAGCGCCGGTGGAACTGCTGGTGGCGCGGTACACTTCGACGCACAGCAGGATCAAGCCCAGCACCAGCAACACGTCGCCGCCACGGAACGGCAGCGTCAGGCCGGACAGCAGCGGCAACCCGAACAGCGCCGTCTCCAGCCAACCCGGCGCGGCCAGGGCGAACAGGGTATAAATGGCAACGATAATCGCGAGCAACGGAAAACTGGCCATCACTTTCCCTCCACGGTAAACGATAAGGCCGCCTTGCCGGCGGCCTCACGAACCCAAAGATTCAGCCCTCGAAGTGTCGGAACACCAGCGTAGCGTTGGTGCCGCCGAAACCGAAGCTGTTGGACATCACCAGCTTGAGATCGGCATCGTCGATTCGCTGCCGGACGATGGGAAGCCCTTCCGCCGCCGGATCGAGGGTTTCGATATTGGCCGAGGCCGCGATGAAGCGATTGTCCATCATCAGCAACGAGTAGATCGCTTCGTGTACGCCTGCCGCGCCCAGCGCGTGGCCGGTCAGCGGCTTGGTGGAGCTGATCGCCGGAATCCGCTCGCCGAACAGCTCGCGAATCGCTTCCAGCTCGCGAATGTCGCCCGCCGGAGTGCTGGTGCCGTGGGTGTTGATGTAATTCACCGGCTCGTCGATCCCTTCCAGTGCCAGCTTCATGCAGCGCAGCGCTCCCTCGCCCGAGGGTTGCACCATGTCGTAACCGTCCGAGGTGGCGCCGTAGCCAACTAGTTCGGCATAGATCCGCGCGCCGCGCCGGCGGGCATGCTCCAATTCCTCCAGCACTACCACGCCACCACCGCCGGAAATCACGAACCCGTCGCGGTTAGCGTCGTAAGTGCGGGAGGCGGTTTGCGGCGTGGCGTTGTACTTGGTGGACAGTGCGCCCATGGCGTCGAACAGGTGGGTCAGGCTCCAATGCACTTCCTCGCCGCCGCCGGCGAACACGATGTCCTGCTTGTTCCACTGGATCANNATGGTGCGCGGCACCATGTACGGTCCGACCCGCTTCAGACCTTTGTTGCGCAGCAGGTCGGCCGCTTCGACCATGTTCTGTGGGCTACCGCCACCGGTACCAGTCACCAGCCCGGTACGGGGGTTGGACACCATATCCTCGGGTAGCTGGGCGTCGGCGATGGCTTCCTGCATGGCGATATAGTTGAATGCGGCGGCATCGCCCATGAACCGCAGGATCTTGCGGTCGATCCGCGCCGCCAGATCCACCCGCAACGGACCGCGCACATGCGAGCGCAGCCCCATCGCTTTGTAATCTTCCGCATACTCCAACCCGCTGCGGCCCTGCCGCAGCGATTCCAACACTTCCCAGCGGTCGTTGCCGANNACCCGTCTCATCGTCGCTATCCTCAAAAGCCGTCGGTCGAAGTGAACAAGCCGACCCGTAGATCCTTGCCGGTATAAATAGTCCGGCCATCGACCTCCAGGTTCGCGTCGGCGATACCCATGACCAGTTTGCGCAGAATCACCCGCTTCATGTGAATGTGATACGTCAGCTTCTTGGCTTCGGGGCGCACTTGACCGGTGAATTTCACCTCGCCGCAACCGAGCGCTCGCCCCCGTCCTTGGCCTCCCATCCAGCCCAGGAAGAATCCGACCAATTGCCACATCGCATCCAATCCCAGGCAACCTGGCATCACCGGATCGCCGATAAAGTGGCAATCAAAAAACCAAAGATCGGGATGAATGTCCAGTTCCGCGACGATTTCGCCCTTGCCATATTGACCGCCCTCGGACCCGATGTGGACGATACGATCCACCATGAGCATGTTCGGTAGAGGCAATTGGGCGTTGCCGGGACCGAACAGTTCGCCTCGGGCGCAAGCGAGCAATTCCTCGCGAGTATAGCTGGATTGTTTATTCACGATCGGGAATACCCTCTCGACGTAATGTGAATGGGGAAAATTGGGGCGGTCAAAATCTTGAACAGAAAATTATAAGGTTTTTTGGTGCTTGTGGATCACGAACAGACGGTTATTTTGCATTTCCATTACAATTTAGCTTGCGGTCGCCATTCCAATGGATATCGAATTGAACGTACATGACTTTCTCGTGTTAAACGCCATGCGGTTGGCAGAGCGCGCCCATCGCCAGCGCAATCACCAGCGCAAGGCTCCACCCGGCGAAGATCGTCCGGCCTATTTTCTGCATTTGGCCGAAGTCGCTTGGTTGCTGAACGACGGCGGCGTCCGCGACGACGAACTGATCGCCGCCGCTTTCCTGCACGACATCGTCGAGGATTGCGGCTACGACGAGCGTTCGTTGGCGGATGCGCTCGGCAACGCGCGGGTGGCAGCGCTGGTAGCAGCCGTTTCGGAGGTCGACAAAGGCCAAAGCTGGGAAAGCCGCCAGCAAAGCTATCGCGAGCGGTTGGCGGCGCTGAACGACCCGGCGATTCTGGCCTTGTCCTGCGCCGATAAGACCTCTAACCTGATGGATATAAATAGGCTGCTGGCTAAGGGTTACGCCGTGGACAGTTTCACCAAGCGCGGCTTCGCGTCGCAGCAGGCCAAGTTCGAATCGCTGGATCGGCTGTTCCGGGGGCGGGTGCCGGAACGGCTGTACCAACGCTTTCGGGAGGCGCTGGCGGAGTTTCGGGAGCGGGGCCAAGCATCGGCCTGAATCGCGTCCGCGTTCCTCGCCCCGGCGCATTCCTTATCCTTCCGGCCGGTCGGTGCCGATCTTGTCTTCGGTGCCGGCCAGCAAGTGGCGGATGTTGGAGCGGTGCCGCCAGATCAGCAGGCCGACCATGACCAGCACGGCGACGAGGTGGGCGCCCGGCAGGCCGAACCACCACGCGAACAGCGGGGCCAGCGCCGCTGCGGTCAAGGCCGATAAGGATGAGATGCGCACGACGAACGCCATGATCAGCCAAGTGGCCAATGTCGCCAGCGCCACTGGATACGACAAGCCGAGAATCGTCCCGAACGCCGTCGCCACACCTTTGCCACCCTCGAAACCGAAGAATACCGGATACAGGTGTCCCAGGAACGCAGCCAGTGCGGTCAGGGCCAAGCCGGTCTCCTCCAAGCCCACCAGTCGCGCCAGCAGCACCGGCAGCAGCCCCTTGAGAAAATCGCCCGCCAGGGTGATGGCGGCGGCTTTCCTGCCGCCAAAGCGCAGCACGTTGGTGGCGCCGGGGTTGCGTGAGCCTTCGCTGCGAGGGTCGGGCAAGCCCATCGCCCGACAGACGATGATCGCGGTGGAAACGGAACCGGCCAGATAGCCGAGCGCGACAAACAAGAGGTTTGCAAACATAAAGGTTGTCACCAAACAGGTTCGTGTTGCCGGCAAGCCGGCTGGCGATGGATAAGCCGGGGTCCGGCTGATCGATTTGCGTTAAGATAAGTCACTGCTTGGAATCTCCGCATGGATATCATTTTCGTTCGCGAATTGCGCATCCAGACTCTTATCGGCGTTTATCCCCGGGAACGCGAAACCCGGCAAACCCTGCTGCTCGATTTGGAGCTGGGCGCCGACATCCGGCCAGCGGCCGCGACCGACCGGCTCGATGATACGCTCGATTACCGGCTCGTGGCGCGGCGGCTCGAACAATTCGCCGCCGCCAGCGCTTTCCGGCTGGTGGAAACCTTCGGCGAGCGGATCGCCGAACTGCTGCTGCGGGA
>DEHU01000302.1 GCA_002352125.1 Competibacteraceae bacterium UBA2792
ATGATCGGCAAACTGATCGCCCACGGCGAAACCCGCGAGGCGGCCATCGCGCGGATGCGCAACGCGCTGGCCGAACTGGTGATCGAGGGCATCAAGACCAACGCACCGCTGCACCAGCGCATTCTCGGCGACGCCCGCTTCATCGCCGGCGGTACCGACATCCACTACCTCGAAAAGCAGTTGCTGGGAACTCGCTGACCGCAACCGCACCATCGAATCGCGACGATTTGCGAACGGATGCGCTAAGCTCTATGAACAGAGCAAGCGTAAGGTTATTATCCCATGAGCGACGACGCGACCGCCCCGTGGCTACAACTGACTCTCGAAGCCATCGACCACAGCCCGGAACAACTGGAGGATGCCTTGCTGCTAGCCGGTGCGCTAGCAGTCACGTTGGCGGATGCCGGCGATCAGCCGGTGCTGGAACCGGCTCCGGGCGAAACGCCGCTGTGGACGCACACCCGCGTGACCGGGTTGTTCGATGCCCAGACCGACATCGAAATAGTGAAAGGACAGTTGCGGCGGTTTCTGCACGCGCCGATTCTGCCGGAATGCCGACTGACCGCATTGGAGGAACGCGACTGGGTCCGGGCCTGGATGGATAACTTTCATCCTATGCGCTTCGGCCACCGGCTATGGATTTGCCCGACCCATTGCGATCCACCCGATCCGGCAGGGATCAACGTCCGGCTCGATCCGGGGCTGGCGTTTGGCACCGGCACCCACCCGACCACGGCGCTGTGTCTGGAATGGTTGGACAGCGCGGATTTGGCCGATAAAATCGTGCTGGATTACGGCTGCGGGTCCGGCGTTCTGGCCATCGCTGCCGCCAAGCTGGGAGCGAGACGGGTTTGGGCGGTGGATATCGATCCGCAGGCGCTGCTGGCCAGCGACGCCAACGCCGACGAAAACGGCGTCGAGGACCGTATCGAACTGGCTCATCCCGCCGAACTGCCAGCCCTCTTGAGCACGGATATTCTGCTGGCCAACATCCTGGCTGGCGTGTTGGTGCAACTGGCGCCGGAATTTGGGCGGCGAGTCAAATCGGGTGGGCGGTTAGTGTTGTCCGGCATTCTGGCGCAGCACGCCGATGCCGTGCAGGCGGCGTTCGGTCGCGATTTCGAGTTCGCTCCCCCGCAGCGGCGGGAAGATTGGGTGCTGCTGGACGGCACTCGCCGGTGAGGCGGGACAGAACGATACCGCTCGCGCCGGCTACGCTTTTGTCGTCATGCGCCGTCCACTTCGGCACCAACTAAAAATAACCATCAAAAAATCAGCCGACTAGCTACCAACGACTCCCGACGCAATCTTTGCCTGCTCATGCAGATTGATCTCTACTCTCTCGATCCGCCCGTGTTTCTGGCGCCGATGGCCGGCGTCAGCGATCTTCCATTCCGGCAATTGTGCCGGCGGTTGGGCGCGAGTCTGGCGGTCTCGGAAATGGTCAGCGCCGACGTGCGGCTCTGGGGTAACCGCAAAACCCGATTACGATTGGATCACGGCGGCGAGCCTGGACCGCACAGCGTGCAGATTCTCGGCACCGACCCGCACGCCATGGCTGAAGCCGCCCGGCTGAACGTCGAACGCGGTGCCCAAATCATCGACATCAATATGGGCTGTCCCGCCAAAAAAGTTTGCGGCACGCTAGCCGGTGCGGCGCTGCTGCGCGACGAAGCACTGGTCGAACGGATTCTGGAAGCGGTGGTCAGGGCGGTATCGGTGCCGATCACCTTGAAAATCCGCACCGGCTGGGATGCGAACCATCGCAACGGCATCGCCATCGCCCGCATCGCCGAACGGGTTGGCGTCCGGGCGTTGGCCGTACACGGCCGCACCCGGGCCTGCGGTTACGGTGGGCCAGTA
This sequence comes from Competibacteraceae bacterium UBA2792, assembly GCA_002352125.1. Taxonomy (GTDB): domain Bacteria; phylum Pseudomonadota; class Gammaproteobacteria; order Competibacterales; family Competibacteraceae; genus Competibacter_A. The sequence continues at coordinate 1,864 of DEHU01000302.1, forward strand.
GATTACGCCACCATCCGCGCCATCAAGCAGGCAGTGGCCATACCGATCATCGCCAACGGCGACATCGACGGCCCCGAGAAAGCGCGCCGAGTGCTCGACTACACCGGTGCAGACGCAGTCATGATCGGCCGGGCTGCCCAGGGCCAACCGTGGATATTCCGCGAAGTGGCTCATTACCTGGCGACCGGCCAGCGGTTGCCGCCACCGGCTCCAGCCGAAATCGGCCGATGGGCCGTGACTCATCTCGACCACTTGTATTCGTTTTACGGCGCGACCGCCGGCATCCGCATCGCCCGCAAGCATCTGGCTTGGTACAGCCAACCCTGGGCGGAAAGCGCCGCGTTTCGGGCGCACATCAACTCGGTCGAACATCCCCGCGAGCAGTTGACCCTGACCCGCGATTTCTTCGAGCGTCTGGCGAACAAGGAGCGCCTGGCTGCATGAACATCCATCATTCCGACCCGCAGGTCGATCTGTTACCCGCTACCCCGCTGCGCGATCACGTTTACGAAACCTTGCGCATTTATTTTCACAACCTCGGCGGCCAAGCCCCCAGCAACCTGTACGACCTGGTGCAGCGCGAGGTGGAACCGCCGCTGCTGGAAATCGTCATGCAGTTCACCGGCGGCAACCAGACCAAGGCCGCCGCGATTCTCGGTCTCAATCGCGGCACATTGCGCAAGAAGCTCCGGCAATACGGCCTCGACAAGTCCATAGAGCGCATGGAGAAGGCATGAGTCTAGCGATTTTCGATCTCGACAACACCCTGCTCGGCGACGACAGCGACTATCTGTGGGGCCAGTTCCTGGTCGAACAGGGACTCGTGGACGGCGAATTTTACGAGCGCGAGAACCAGCGGTTTTACGATGCCTACCGGGCTGGCACGCTGGACATCCACGAATTTCTGGCGTTTATGCTGCGGCCACTGACCGAGCATCCGCAAGCGCGATTGCTGGACTGGCGAGCGCGGTTTATCGAGGAAAAGATCGAACCGATCATCCTGCCCAAGGCCATCGCCCTGCTGGAACAGCATCGAGCCGCCGCCGACACACTGCTGATCATCACGGCCACCAACAGCTTTATCACCACTCCCATCGCGGAGCGGCTGGGCGTGCCGAACTTGCTGGCCACCGAGATCGAATGCATCGACGGGCGCTATACCGGCCGGCCGCTCGGCATCCCCTGCTTCCAGCACGGCAAGGTCGAGCGGCTGCGCGCGTGGCTGACGGAAACCGGCCACGATCTCGCCGATAGCTGGTTTTATACCGACTCCCGCAACGATTTACCCCTGCTCGACCAGGTAACCCGGCCGGTGGCGGTGGACCCCGACGAAGCGTTGGCCCAGCACGCAGCGGCGCGCGGTTGGCCGATCATCAGCTTGCGGGGAAACGGCGTATAGCGCGACTCGCGCGCCGGCCCGCACCGGAAACGCCGGCCTCGCGCCGGGCGGCCATTTCCCTTGGAGTCTCGCTCAACTATCATGGGTGACTTTTCTCGATCTCGCCCACTTCAACGAGCATCGTTTTGTCGTTACCGTCTGCAGGAACACCACCCATGCACTCGAATCTGATCAATAACGTCAACGTCGCCGCCCAAGACGTGCTGCTGACCCCCGAAGAAATCAAGCAGCGACTACCGATGACCGACACCGCCGAAACCACGGTACTCGAAGGTCGCCGGACCGTGCAACGCATTCTCGACCGGCAGGACCACCGGGTGTTCGTGGTGGTTGGCCCCTGCTCCATTCACGATATCGAGGCGGCACGCGATTACGCGCGGCGGCTGAAAGCGCTAGCCGATGAAATCGGCGATACCCTGTTCGTCATCATGCGGGTGTACTTCGAGAAGCCACGCACCACGGTCGGCTGGAAGGGTCTGATCAACGACCCGCGCATGGACGATTCTTTCCGCATCGAGGAAGGCTTGCAGGTCGCTCGCGGCCTGCTGTTGGAACTGGCGGAGATGGGTCTGCCCTCCGGCACCGAGGCGCTCGATCCGATCAGCCCCCAATACATTGCCGATTTGATCGCTTGGACCGCCATCGGCGCCCGCACCACCGAATCGCAGACCCACCGCGAAATCGCCAGCGGCCTGTCCACCCCGGTCGGGTTCAAGAACGGCACCAACGGCAACCTCGAAGTGGCGATCAACGCGCTGCAATCCGCAGCCCGCTCGCATAGTTTCCTGGGGATCGATCAATTCGGCCGTTCGGCGATCATCCGCACCACCGGCAACCGTTACGGCCACATGGTGCTGCGCGGCGGCGACCGGCCCAACTACGACTCGGTTTCCATCGCCCTGTGCGAAAAGGCGCTACGCGAGAAAAAACTACCGATCAACGTAGTGGTCGATTGCAGCCATGCCAACTCTTTCAAGGATCCGGCGATGCAACCGCTGGTGATGCGCGATTGCGTCCACCAGATTCTGGAAGGCAACCAATCCATCGTCGGCCTGATGATCGAAAGCAATCTGGGTTGGGGTAGCCAGTCGATTCCCGCCGATCTTAGTCAGCTCAAATACGGCGTGTCGGTCACCGACGCCTGCGTGGACTGGTCGACCACCGAAACCATGCTGCGCGAAGCCCACGCCAAGCTCAAGGGCGTGCTGCCGGGCCGATTGGCGGCTTGATTTCCTCGTTCGCTCCTGCTCCATCGCCTATCGCCGAACGTACCGGCACGGTCGCTGCCGTGCGCGGTAGCGTGGTGGACGTGCGGTTTCCCGACCGCCTGCCGCCCTTGCGCCAACGCTTGTCGGCCGGACGGCAGGCGACCGTCGTCCTGGAAGTTAGCGAGCACCTCGACGCCGACACCGTGCGCAGCATCGCCCTGACCGCTACCCAGGGATTGGCGCGCGGCGAACCGGTACAGGATAGCGGCACGCCGTTGACCGTACCGGTCGGGCCGGCGTTGCTCGGGCGGATGGTGAACGTGTTCGGCGCGACGATCGACGGGGGACCACCGTTGATCGAGGTCGAACAGCGGGCGATTCATCGAGCACCGCCGCCGTTAAGCCAGCGGCAAATCGTGCGCGAACGGTTCGAAACCGGCATCAAAGTGATCGACCTGCTCTGTCCGCTGGAGCGCGGCGGCAAAGCCGGCCTGTTCGGCGGCGCGGGCGTGGGCAAAACGGTCATCATCACCGAATTGATTCACAACATGGTCGGGCACTATCGGGGTGTCAGCCTGTTTTGCGGCATCGGCGAACGTTGCCGCGAAGCCGAGGAACTGCACCGGGAAATGCGCGATGCCGGCGTACTCGACCAAACCGTGCTGGTGTTCGGACAGATGGACGAACCGCCCGGAGCGCGTTTTCGGGTCGGCCATGCGGCGCTGACGATTGCCGAGTACTTTCGCGATGCTGCCCGCCGCGACGTACTGTTGCTGATCGACAATATTTTCCGCTTCGTCCAGGCTGGCGCGGAAGTTTCCGGACTGATGGGCCGGTTGCCGTCGCGGGTCGGCTATCAGCCGACTCTGGGCAGCGAACTGGCGGAGCTGGAGGAGCGGATTTGCAGCACGGCCAACGGCGCGATGACCTCGGTGCAGGCCGTGTACGTGCCCGCCGACGATTTCACCGACCCCGCCGCCGCCCACACCTTCGCACACCTGTCGGCAGTGCTGGCCCTGTCGCGACAACGAGCCAGTCAAGGACTTTACCCGGCGGTGGATCCGCTGACTTCGGATTCCAAACTGCTGACGCCGACCGTGGTCGGCGAACGCCATTACCGGATCGCCCAAGCGGTGCGCCGCACCCTGGCCGAATACGAGGAGTTGAAGGACATCATCGCCATGCTGGGCTTGGAAGAACTGTCGCCCATCGACCGGGCGACGGTCTACCGGGCGCGGCGGCTGGAACGCTATCTGACCCAACCGTTTTTTACCACCGGCCATTTTACCGGCCGGCCGGGCGTCAGCGTGCCGCTGGCGCGAACCCTGGACGATTGCGAGCGTTTGTTGAACGACGAATTCGCCGGCCGGGCAGAACAGGATTTGTACATGATCGGCACGCTCGATGATGCGGCTAAAAGTGTTGACGCCCCTTGAGGCGTTGGTGGATGAACCCGTTGCCAAGATCAACGCCGAAGGACCGGACGGGCAATTTTGCCTGCTGCCCCGCCACCGCGATTGGATCGCGGCACTGGTGCCGGGCATCGTCGGCTTCGTCGCTTCCGACGGCAGCGAAACCTTCGTGGCGGTGGACCGGGGCGTGCTGGCCAAGCGCGGCGACGAGGTGCTGATTTCGGTGCGACGGGCGGTGCGCGGCGACGATCTGGCAACGCTACGGGACGTGGTCGAAACCTCCTTCCGCCATTACGACGACCGGGAAAAAGCGGCACGCAGCGCCATTGCCCGGCTGGAAGCCGGGGTCATCCGCCGTTTTCTGGAATTGCAGGAACCACGCCGATGAAACGACCGCCGCGCCCCCTTCCCAATCACCTGTCGCTGCATGTGGCGCGCAAGGCCGAGCGCAAGTTGCGGGCGCGCACCGCCAGACAGCCGGGACCGTGGTTCGGACTGGGCGTGCTCGGCATAATCGGTTGGAGCGTGGCGCTGCCGGCGGTGCTGGGCGCACTGCTCGGTCTGTGGCTGGATCGCGCCCACCCCGGCCGCTTTTCCTGGACCTTGAGCCTGCTGCTGGCTGGCTTGGCATTGGGTTGCATCGCCGCTTGGCAATGGGTAGATCGGATGGGCCCCCCGCATGATTGAATCGTTGGGTTGGCTCTCGGCCGTCTTGGGCGGTGCAACATTGGGGCTGTTTTACTATGCCGGCCTATGGTTCACCCTGCGGAACCTACCGCAACAAACGCACCCCGCGCTATGGGTATTCGGCAGTTTTATCCTGCGGCTGGCAATCAGCGTAGCCGGTTTTTATTTCATCCTCGGCCCGGATCGCAACCTGCTGCGCTTGGGCGTGGCACTGTTGGCCTTCATCGTGGCGCGCGTGGTGCTGACGCGGCGGCTGCAACCGGTGCCATCGCCGGAACCGCGCTCGAACCCAGATCGGTAAACCGGCCGAACCCAAACGCGCCGCCTTCGCCTCCGCCCCATTACCGTCCGTTTTTCTCTTCGGCCAGCACCAGATCTTTCAAGGTTCGATCCTGCAAGGCTTGACCGACCGCCGCATCGATCCGGTGCATGATCTCGCTCACGGCGGGCAGCCGATGGCCGAGCGTTCCCTCTTCCTGGACCGCCGCCACGATATCCCGCAGGCGCGTGACACCGATATCGCGAGCGGGCAGATAAACCGATGGATCATCGTTGCTGGCGACGATCAGCCCTTTTCGTTGCAGCGCCTTCACGACCTCGGTTACCCCGTCGAGCGACGAACCCGCAGCACACTGGGCCACGAGCGCGTCCAAGGTCCACAACGAGCCGCGGCGGTAATGGGCACATCCGATCAGCGTCATGATCGTCAGCGCCAGGGCGCTTCGATTGTTGCCGGTCGGGTCGCCACCCCTTCCTGGCGATCTGAGTCGGCGCGGGTTTTGCCAATAGCAAGCCACCTGCGCGCCCACCAGAACGATCAGCCAACCAACGTTCACCCAGACCACAAACAGCACCGCAGCGGCAAAGCCCGAATAGATGGCCGAATAGCCGGAGGAATTAGCCACGAACTTGGCGAAGATCAGACCGGTGGCGTACCAAAGAAAACCCGCGAAGACCCCCCCCACCAGCGCGGGGACCACCCGTACCCGGGTATTGGTCAGAAAGACATACATAAACGCGAATGCTATACAAATCAGCAGATACGGCACCACCCGGCCCAACCAGAGCACGAGGACGCCAAACGGTTCGATGGTTATCAACCGCTGAATCCATTCTTGGTGCAATACCGAAGCGGTGACGCCAAGACCGGCGAAGATGAGCACCGGCCCAACCAGAATGACGCTGAGATAGTCGCTGAACCGCCGGCCCAATCCCCGGAGACGAGGCACCTGCCAGATTTCGTTGAAAGCTTCCTCGACTTTCTGCAACAGGCTCAACACGGTGTAAAACAGCAGGGCGATGCCCAAGGACCCCAGCACACCGACTCGCAGATTTTCGACAAAATCGAGAATCTTGCGGCTCGCTTCCAAGCCTGCCTCGCCCAATGGCTCCAGAAAGCGCATCAACAGAGGCTCCAACTGGTTTTGCACGCCAAACCCCTTGAGCACGGAAAAGGTGACGGCCAACAGCGGTACCAGCGACAGCAACGTCGTATAGGCCAGGCTGCTGGCTTGTCTGTTGAGCTGACCGTCGGCGAATTTGAGGACGATACCGTATAGCAGCCGGGCCCAAAAAATCTTCAATCGATCCAGGTGGGAACGGTCGGCGATATCGTCCTCGAACACCCAGCGGTGCCAGCGGCCAGTCCACGATCGAACGTCGAACATGCTCAGTGACTCCTTGGCGCCCTTGGAAAGCTCAACGTATCCACATGCCAGAACAACCTCGCATCGATAGTTCGGCAGTGTGTTGCATCCTTTCATGAAAATTCCGATCATAGCCGCAAGGGCTTTCGAGCGGCGAACTCGCGGCGACAAGATTCATGGTCGACCTCTTGACCTATCGACGAGACATTTTCTACATGATGTACCGTCCAGAACGGATCTCGTAAAATTTTACCAAATCGATCGAACCCCTTAATGAACATCAGCCCCGACCAAACCATCTTGCTCGATCTTGGCGTTGCCAAGATCAACGCCACCCTCGTTTTCACCTGGTTGACCATCGCCCTCCTGGCTGGACTGGCGCGCTCGATAACCCGCAAGCTGTCCACCACCGGCGAGCTATCGCCTTGGCAAAATCTGCTGGAAGTTCTGGTCGAGGGCGTCCAAAGCCAGATTCGCAACATCGCCCGCCAGGATCCCGGCCCTTTCCTCCCTTTCGTCGCGACCCTGTTTCTCTTCGTCGCCGCCTGCAACCTGTTGGCGGTCGTTCCTGGCTACGAACCGCCCACCGGCTCCCTGTCCACGACCACCGCGCTGGCGCTCTGCGTGTTCTGGGCGGTGCCGTTTTACGGCATCCGCCAGCACGGCTTGCGCCGCTTCCTGCATCTGTACCTGGAGCCGACGCCGCTGATGCTGCCGCTCAACATCATCGGCGAACTGGCCCGCACGCTGGCGCTGGCGGTCCGGCTGTATGGCAACGTGATGAGCGGCGGATTGGTGGTGGCGATTTTACTGCTGGTGGCACCGCTGGTATTTCCGGCGTTGATGCACGCTCTGGAACTGCTGACCGGCCTGATTCAGGCGTATATTTTCGCGGTGTTGGCGACCGTGTTCATCGCCGCCGCGACCGCCGCTCAGGAACAAACCGCCAACCATTCTCAACCTCGCAAGTGAGGCAAGCATTCGTGGTAGACCCCGCACTTTTGATCGGCATCGCCTCCATCGTCGTCGCCGGCCTGACGATTTGTTTCGGCACCATCGCCCCGGCCTTGGCCGAAGGTCGTGCCGTGGCTCAGGCGCTGCTGGCTATCGCCCAGCAACCGGACGAAGCCGCCACTCTCAGCCGCACTCTGTTCGTCGGGCTGGCGATGATCGAATCCACCGCAATTTATTGTTTCGTGGTATCGCTGATCCTGATCTTCGCCAATCCGTTCTGGAACCATTTCGTTGCCGCGACCGCTCGCTAACCATGAAGCTGGACTGGTTTACCATCGCCGCCCAGATCGGCAACTTTCTGCTGTTGCTATGGTTGCTGAAACGCTTCCTATATCGTCCGATTCTCGCTGCCATGTCCGTCCGCCAGCAACGGATCGCCACCGCGCTGACAGAAGCGCAAGCCAAGGCGGCAGCGGCCGAAGCGTTGCAACAAGACTACCTAGCGCGACAGCGGGAACTTGCGGCCCATCGCGAAACCGAGTTGGCGCAAGCACAAGAGGAAACCGCCGTACAACGGCAAATCTGGTTGACGCAGGCGCGGGCCGAAGTGGACGAAGCGCGCAAACGCTGGCGAGCGGAACTGGAACGGGAACAGCGGAACAACCGGCAAACGTTGCAACGCGAAGCCGGCCAACGCCTGCTGGCGCTGGCCCGGCGGGCGCTTCGCGACTTGGGCAACGCCGAGCTGGAAGCGCAAATGGTGCCGGTCCTGCTGGCGAGGCTGCAAGCGCTGGACGGCGAAACCCGGCGAACGCTGGCCGAAGCCGCACGAGACGGCTGCGCGATCCTCACCGCCTTTCCGCTGGCGGCATCCCAGCAACAGACGCTAATCGCCGGGCTACGACAAGCTCTCGCCACCGACATGATCCCGGACTTTCGAACCGATCCCACCGCACCCTTGGGCATCACTCTGGAAACGCCCAGCCAACGGCTCGCCTGGACGCTAGACAGCTACCTCGACGGATTCGCCGCCGAATTGCAGACGCTGACTCGACCCGCCGGCAGCAGCGACCCATCGGATCATGAATGAGTGTTTGACCGGTTTCGACGCCGCGCTGAGCGGCTATCGACCCCGCCTGCGGCCGGTCGAAATCGGAGTGGTCGCGGCGGTCGCTCAGGGCGTGGTGCGGGTGCGCGGCCTGCCGGACGTGGCGGCGATGGAAGTGGTCCGCTTTGCCGATGACTCGCTCGGTATCGCTTTCGATCTGGACGCTGCGGAAGTCGGCGCGGTGTTACTGCGCGATCAGGGCGGCCTGCGGGCTGGCGCATCCGTGGAGCGCACCGGGCGGGTATTGGATACTCCGGTCGGCGCGGCCTTGCTGGGACGGGTCGTCAACGCGCTCGGCGAACCGCTGGACGACGGCGAACCGATCGCGACGAGCGAACGTTGGCCGGTGGAACGGCCCGCGCTGCCGATCCTGGCCCGCGCACCGGTCAGCGTTCCCCTCGCGACCGGCATCAAAGCAGTGGATGCCGCCATCCCTATCGGGCGCGGCCAACGGGAACTGATCTTGGGCGACCGCCAGACCGGCAAAACCGCCTTGGCGGTAGACGCCATCCTCAACCAAGCCGACAGCGGCGTCGTCTGCGTCTATTGCGCTATCGGTCAGCGCGGCGCGGCAGTGGCACAAGTGATCGCCGCCTTGCGCGAGCACGACGCATTATCCTACAGCGTGGTCGTGGTCGCCGCTGGCGAAGACCCGCCGGGTTTGCAAGCATTCGCACCCTACGCCGCGACCAGCATCGCCGAGTGGTTCATGGCCCAAGGGTGCGATGTGCTGATCGTGTACGACGACCTGACCCGCCACGCCCAAGCCTACCGGGAGTTGTGCCTGCTGCTGCGCCGTCCGCCGGGACGGGAAGCGTTTCCCGGCGACATCTTCTATCTGCATTCCCGCCTGCTGGAACGCGCCGCTTGCCGGCGCCCGGAGCACGGCGGCGGTTCGCTGGCGGCGTTGCCCATCGTGGAAACCGAAGCGCAAAATCTCGCCGCCTACATTCCCACCAACTTGATCTCGATCACCGACGGCCAGCTTTATCTTTCGCCGATGTTGGCCCGCAAAGGCATCTGGCCGGCGGTGGATATCGGCAAATCGGTATCGCGGGTCGGCGGCAAGGCGCAGTTGCCGGCTTACCGGGCGGTCGCCGGGGAGTTGCGGCTGGCCTACGCCCAGTTCGAAGAAATGGAAACCTTCGCCCGTTTCGGCACTCGTCTCGACGATGCCACCCGTCGCGCCATCGACCGGGGGCAACGTTTGCGGGAAACGTTGAAGCAGCCGCAATACCAACCGTTGCCAGCCGCCGAACAAATCGCGGTGCTGCTGGCCGTCACCCAGGGCGCGTTCGACACCGTACCGCTGGAACGGATCGGCGAGGCCGAGCGGGCGGTACGAGCGGCGACGGTCGCCCGCTGCGCGGAAATCGGCCGGCGAATCGCGGCAGGCGCCGATCCGAGCGAAGAGGACCGCAACGCCTTGCTCGCCGTCGCCCGCGCGGCGCTGGAGAATTTATCCGCTCCCGCTCCCAACTCCTCGCCCGGTAGGCGAGCGCAGTAGACCCCGCGCCATGCCGACGCTGGAGAGTCTGCGTCGCACCGTTGCCACGGTGGAAAACCTGCAAGGCATTGTCCGCACCATGAAAACCTTGGCGGCGGTGAGCATCCATCAATACGAACGGGCGGTCGCAGCGGTCGCTGACTACGAGCGAGCGGTGCGGCTCGGGCTGGCGGCACTGCTAAACGATGCATCCCCTATCCACCCCCAACCCGGCCCTCTATCGCCGAGGCGGCACAATCGCGCGGTCGGCGTGGTGGCGTTCGGTTCCGATCATGGCTTGTGCGGGCGGTTCAACGAAGATTTGGCCGAACACGTCCGCGCCGTACTGGCCGAATCCCCCGCGCCCGATCACCGCATCCTGGCGGTCGGGGTGCGCCTGGCGGCGGCGCTGGAGCATCTGAGCCTGATCCCGGAGGAGACCTTTTATACGCCGGCCGCCGCGACCGGCATCGTGCACGTCCTGCGGCAACTGTTGCCGGCGCTGGAGCGATGGCAGCACGCGGGCGTCGAACGGCTGCTATTGTGCCAGCAGAGCCCGCAAGTCGGGATGCATCCGACGCCGCGCACGCTGGTGCTGTTGCCGCTCGATCCGGCCGCGTTTCAAAACCCCTGGCCGTGGCCACGACGTTCGTCGCCCGGCCATTACGGTGACCGGGCATCTTTGTCGACCACCCTGCTAAGCGAATGGCTGTTCATCGCCTTCTTCCGCGCCTGCGCCGAATCCCTGGCCAGCGAACACGCCAGCCGCTTGCTGGCTATGCAGAACGCCGAGCGCAACATCGAAGACAAATTGGCGACGCTGCACACGCTCTATCACCAGCAACGGCAAGAAGCTATCACCGCCGAGCTATTGGATGTCGTCGTCGGTTTCGAGGCGCTGTTGAATCGATCCCCAGACAGAGGCGAATCCACCGAACATTCGAGGATCGACCGAAATTGAGGTGACCCGCGATATGGATACGAAACAGCGATTTCTGCCGTTGCTTGCAGCGCTGGAAAAGCGCGGCGTAGAGCACGACATTCGGGAAGAAGTCGTTGCCGACATAATGCTGCACGAAATAGATCTCATTTACTGGAACGAGGCCGACAAAGAGCGGATCGCATTGCATGCATTTTTGCTCGCCCGCGCCAGATCGCTGCTACAGGATTCGTTAGCGAAAGATCCGGACTCCGATGGGCGGGATATCCTCGAACAACACATTCGGGAAATCGACGAGCATTTCAGCGCGCATCATTGGCCCACAACTATCTCCGGGGACGACCCGGCATTGCTTTATCAGTTGTGGCAACAACAAAAAATTGCACGCGCTGCCACAAGCCGAATTGCCGACCCAACCGCTCGATCGGCGAGCGTTCTCGGTTTGCGGAGCGAGAACAACCGTATTCTGCGCCTTCTTCTAAAATTTCCCGCGACGGTATCTCCTCAAGGAACCTTCGAGCCAGTGGAAACCGGCGATTTGGCCGCCGCGCTCTCGCGAGAAACCAACAGATACGCCAAAACCGTCATTGTTGAAGAATTACAAGCGCGTTACCCTGTCGCATACGATTATCTGGCGAGACTATACGAACATCGACATATCGTTAGGCTCGATCAGTTGATCGATCTAAAAAAAATGAGCAGCCGAGGATTTTTGAATTCCACGATCCAAACCGAGATTGCCCTCATAACCCTGATCGACAATTTGACTATCGCTTGGAAGGCAATCGGCAAACAAGAACTTACAAGAATCACGGGATCATGGGATTCATTAAATCAGATAAAATTGATAGCCGTTCAAGACTTCTATAACCCCGGATTCAATTTGGGCGGTTATCAATTGACTTATCCCGTAGAATACTCTGAATCGCAGATGCCGCTCTGGATGCAAGATAATACATCGGGCGAATTAAGAACTGAAAACGATAGCGATATTGGAACCTATATCCTGTTCTCGGACACTTCCAGCGATACCGCAATCAACGATGAGGCCAAGAAAAAACTGCGGGAGCAGTACACTCATATCCAGAATCACCTGATCAAGCCAAACTACGACGCTCTCCAGTTAATTGTCGCCCATTCCGACAGAATGACCAAGAGGACGGCGCAGACCATCGTTTCCTTGCTGGCCGCGATGGTGGAAGCATATCGGCAAGTTGCGACCCCCACCAAGGGGGATGCGGTTTTCAAGCAATACAACTCGCTTGCGCGAGAGCTGGATCAATCTTGGGAAGGGCTATCTCAAAACGAAGATTTACCGGCTTTTCTAAAAAATAAAATCATCAAACTCACTAAGTCCTCGCTCGCCAAAATCAATACTGTTCACTCGATGATACGGTATTTGCACGAGGCCGGGAACAAGGCGCTCGAAGAACGCATGATTTCGGCCCGAGCAAACATTACGATCACGGTCGGTCGTATCCGGGCGGACGAAACCAAAGAGATTCGATTGGCTAAACTGGACGATGCACCGATCATCGTCAATGGCTTGATCCGTCATCGTGCAATTGCGGCAATCGTGCGAGCGGCCCGCCGAACGCCGGCACCGATCCCCGGCACCTTCATCGTGACCGATCGCTACATTATTTACAGCACGCGCCTTGGCGAACATCGCGTGGAGTTTTCCGCCAATATCGAACAGCCGGACCATGAAGGATTTGTCCGGTTACAAAGCTATCAGGGTGGTGTAGAAATCGAACAGCAATTACGAGGGGCTTTCGTCGAAAAAGTTCTCAAAGAAACCGGCATGACGGTTCAAGCCAAGCAGGATGGCCTCGTGGATTGGTTGGTCAGCGGAGTTTTTGACAAAGATCACGGCGCGCGGACGGTCAAACAAATCGAACATGCCGCGATACGGATATTACGTTTAATATGGTCTCTGCGCGATTTGGACTATGCTATGGTCTATATTTTTTCGCGGGAAATTCTATCAAAAAGTGATGGGGAAAAAGTAACCTCTGGCGAAATCAATCGATTTGCAGCTTCATTCGCAACCATGTTTCTGGTCGAGGGATCAATTCCACTCTCGTATAAAGGCTATGGTATGCCGCTCGCAGCCTACTGCGAGCATGTCGGGCCCAGGATTTTACAGGAATACCAAGCGTATTGTTCCGAGGAACGGCGGATGGCCCGCCATCGTCTATATTTCACAATCAACGCCTCGTTGCGAGAAGTTGGGCTGCCTACCATTAAACCGGGCAAGGGCGGAATCGGGCAAGCGATCATCGACGAATACTTCGGCCATCCCCTGCGCAATGCTTTGGGGCGAGGAGAATTGCGCTGCAATGCCCGAGGATTTATCGAAAAGAATCCAGATTATCAACCATCCAGGGACATTGTCGGCACGGTCGTGACCCACGAGAATCAGGCATTGCGAATGGCGGCCTTGCTGAAGATGACCGACTTGTATTTAGACTTTAACACGATTGGCGGTATCGACCAGCTCACGCTGATGAGAGCCGAACAAGAGATAGCGCCCAACGAATGGTTAGTGGTGTACGGCTTGGCCGACGAAGACAATCGGACGCTTTTGTACGCATTCAGTCAATACTTGACAGCACGGGGAGACGGAGCTTGGCTTTCTCTCGCCAAGCTCCGGAAAATATTGCGTAAAGCGGGCTTTGCCGCGCCAGCGGAAATTCATGTTTCAGGATTCCAAAAGACCATCTCTCATCGCATGTTAATTGGGCAGCCACGCCAACAGAACAGGATCATCGGCACGTCTATCAGGGGTTTATCGGCTTCAATTGGAGATGGATCCGTCCGCATCGGGCGCATTACCTTCGACCGTAACTATTATTCTAATCCCGAAACGCGTATTGGGCGCGTTTTGTTGGTTCCCTTTACAACCCCCGAAGATATCGAAGCGATCCGAACCGCTGAAGCAGTCCTGGTGACCAGTGGAGGATTATTGAGTCATGCCGGCGTCACGACTCGGGAATTTGCCATCCCCGCCCTGATTATTCCTCATGCCGAATGGATGCAATCACCCGAAGAAACCGTGGTTCGTCTGGAAGAAAGACACCCCGGACAGATGACAAAATCGGTAGAGGGTTTTTGGGTGAGCGACTCGATGGTATCGGAAACGGTCGAGGTACGCGATGGGGACATGGTTTTGGTTTGGACATCGCAGGGTATAGTGTCGATTATCTCCATGGGCGGAGACTATCGCGAACAAGCATACAACTTAATTCAGAATATCTTGTCGGGGAAAAACACCTTCGAAGATCTTGAATTCTGGTTGGAAAAAATTTCTTCCAGCGTCGATTCACATAGCCATCGGGAGCAGATGATAGCCGATATTCTCGGTTTGGTTTTAGCCGAGTCGCTGTGGAACAAGCGTATTAGCTCTACCGTTCGCAAGCAATTTATCGATGTCCTGCAACACGCCTGCTCTGGCATACGGGCCGATGGCGCCCCGATCACGCTACCCACAAAAAGCGTCGCTCACATCAATATGATCGTGAAGCGGCTGTTGGAGCATACTTTTAGAGAACTCGAAGCGCTATTGTCGGAAATAGAAAACAATTTATCGAGAGTCAAAGTCTTATGGAGAGCGGTGAACATTATCGCGATGATCGAGCGCCAGTGGGCGCAAGCCATGACCTTGATAACGAGTTTAAATTTATCGAACGAACAACTGCGATCATTCGAGCATCGCATCGATCAGTTACGCCGGCATCCCCGGCTGGCCTTACTCAAAGCATCGGTTTTGCACGACGTGGAAACTTTGTCGGCAAGAAGCTTGACTGAAGAGAATTTGCCGCTTATACGCCAAACTTTACGCCGGTTGGGTTATATAAAAAGACAAATCATTGGTCCTAAAATCCTGTTTGTTTGTACCGCCAATGTTGACCGTAGCCCTATGGCAGAGTTTCTATTAAAAAAAATACTTTTCGATAAAAAGATTGGTGGCGTTGACGTTACGTCACGCGGCGTCGCCGCGACCGATAACCAGCCCATGTCGAAAATAGGCCAAGCCCTCCTGCTTGCCGAAAATGGGGTACATGCCGAAACCCATTGCAGCAAAAAGATCGATGAAACAGATGTTCGCGAAGCCGATATTATCTTGGTGATGGAACAGTTTCATATGCAATTCCTGAAAGAAAAATATCCATTTGCGATAGCAAAGATTCACTTGCTAAGCGATTATGGTGGCATACGCGAACTGGGTGATATCAAGGATCCAGCGGGCCAACCGGAAGAAGCTCATTACCGGATGAAGCGAGAAATGGAGTTATCCATCAATGGGACTCTCAACCGGATGAGAGAAGAAGGATTTTTGGCAAAAGCGATGACTGCTCATTTACAGGCCAAAGCCAGCGAATTGGCGAAAGCCAAAAGAGAAAGAATTGCCAAATTCCGGAGGGCGGTACTCTCTCTTGATGAAGTTGATGCCGATACCGTCGAACTGGTGGGTGGTAAAGGCGCCAACCTCGGAGAAATTGCCCATCTCGCTAGACAGCATGGCGCTCAAGTCCCTCAGGCGCTCATGGTGACGACTTTCGCTTTCCAACAGTTTCTGGAAGAAAACGATTTACAAGATACCCACGCCCGGATTTCGGCAGCTATCGATGCCATTCTCGTGACCAAACCGATTTTAGATGAAGACCAACGTAGGCAAGTCGTGGAATTGTCGGAGCAAATTCGCAATTTGATCTTTCGGGGTAACCTGGATGCCACGACGGGCATCGGAAGAGAAATTATGGAGGCGGTCGATGCTTGCAGCTTAAAAAATACCAGCTTGAGCGTGCGGTCTTCCGGCCTTCAGGAAGACACCGAAGAAGCCACGTTCGCCGGGGCGGCGGAGACGTATTTGTACGTTAATGCCGACGAACTGTTGGAACGGATAAAATCGGTGTGGATGTCGTTTTGGTTGATCAGAGGTCTATTGTATCGAAGCAACCGGATTATTCGGCAAGGGCCAATTAAACCGGCGGTTGTCATACAAAAGATGTTTGATTCCCAAGTCTCCGGCGTCATGTTCACGACCGATCCGGTCAGCGGCCGGGATGTCATCGTCATCGAAGCAGGTTATGGGCTGGGAGAAGGAGTCGTTTCAGGATTGGTGGATGTGGATCGATACTATGTTAACAAGTTCGATGGTTCGGTCATCGATATGCATATCGGGAAAAAAGCGTTCAAAGTTGTCCCGCATCCCTCCGGGAAAGGGACAGCGATAGAACCCGTCGACAACGATCTGCGCGAAGTTCCCTGCCTAACGAAAGAGGACATCAAGATCAAAATCGCTATGGCGCTGGAAGAATATTATGCCTTGTCGCAGGACATCGAATTTGGAATCGCCGATGGCAAGGTTTGCATTCTGCAAACCCGGCCCATTACCACGCGGCTATCCAGCGAACGAACTTTTCCGTTTGCCGGGGCAAAAGTCTGAATCGGGTACCTACCCCGCTTGGACTCGCTTGTCTGCCCCATGACCTAAAACTGGTCAGGGTGGCAAATCGACGGCGGCGGTCTCATCGCGCGGCAGGTCGCGGGCGAATTTGCGCAGCATGGTGTTGGGGATTGTATAGACCCAAACATTTCTATATATTTGGAATTATGGAATTATCAACCGCTATCGCCGTGCTCGGCGCGCTCGCGCAGGAAACTCGCCTACAAATTTTCCGCCATCTGGCCCAGGCCGGACCGCAACCCGCCGGCCAGGTGGGCGAACGCTTCGGCCTGCCGCTGGCGACGCTGTCGTTTCACCTGAAAACCTTGCAGCAGGCCGGCCTGCTCGATTGCCGCCGCGAGGGCCGGCAATTGATTTACGGTGCCCGTTGCGACGTGATCGTCGAGTTGATGGCGTACTTGACGGAACACTGTTGCAACCTGCCCGCAGTCGATCTTGCGGCCTGCATTCCCATTGAAACCAAACTGGACGAAACCGGCCAGACCGTGCGGGAGAACAACCGATGAGCGCCGCCTGCGAAGCCGCATCCCGGCAGATGGAAGGTTCACAGATGGGATTTTTCGAGCGTTACCTGACGCTGTGGGTGGCGCTGTGCATCGTGGCCGGCATCGTGCTGGGCCACTTTCTACCAAGCGCGTTCCAGACCGTCGGCAAGCTGGAAATCGCCCAAGTCAATTTGCCGGTCGCGGTGCTGATCTGGCTGATGATCATCCCGATGCTGGTCAAGATCGATTTCGCCGCGCTGCGCGAGGTCGGCCAATACTGGCGCGGCATCGGCGTCACCCTGCTGATCAATTGGGGGATCAAGCCATTCTCGATGGCGCTGTTGGGCTGGCTGTTCGTCGGCGGGCTGTTCGCGCCGCTGCTGCCGCCCGATCAGATCGAATCCTACATCGCCGGGCTGATCCTGCTGGCCGCTGCACCCTGCACCGCGATGGTGTTCGTGTGGAGCAATCTCACCAAAGGCGAGCCGCACTTCACCCTGAGCCAGGTGGCGCTGAACGACGTGATCATGGTGTTCGCTTTCGGCCCCATCGTCGGCTTGCTATTGGGATTGACCTCCATCGTGGTGCCGTGGCAGACCTTGCTGCTGTCGGTGGTGCTCTACATCGTCATTCCGCTACTCATCGCCCAAATCGTGCGCAGCGCGATGCTGAACCGGCAGGGCGCGACCGGGTTGGCGCGGTTGCTGGAAAAACTCGGCCCGTTGTCTTTGATCGCTCTGCTGACCACGCTGGTGCTGCTGTTTGGCTTTCAAGGCCAGCAGATCGTGAAACAGCCGCTGGTGATCCTGCTGCTGGCGCTACCGATCCTGTTCCAAGTGTTTTTCAACGCCGGGTTGGCCTACTGGCTCAACCGCAAAGTCGGCTCGCCGCACTGCGTGGCCGGCCCTTCGGCCTTGATCGGCGCCAGCAACTTCTTCNNGTGATGCTGGTGGTGGCCGGCATCGTCAATCGCAGCCGCCAGTGGTACGAACGGGGATTGAACACCCCGGCGACCGAGACCGTTTAACGCCCGTTGGAGGTCCCCATGACCGCTCTCGAAATCGAATGGCGCCATCTCGAAAAGGATGGCCGCACCTGCCTGCGCTGCTCCGATACCGGTGTCGCTAGCGGAACACGCAAGCGTGATGCCCAGCCTCCCAACCCCAACCGATAAAGTTGAACCATGAACGTCCTGTTTCTCTGCACCGGTAATTCCTGCCGCTCGATCCTGGGCGAAGCCACTTTCAACCATCTTGCGCCGCCGGGTTGGAAAGCGGTGAGTGCCGGGAGCCATCCGACCGGCCAAGTCCATCCGCGTTCGCTGGCTCTGCTGGCGCGCGAAGGCATCTCGACCGCGGGCTATCGCAGCAAATCCTGGGACGACCTGCCCGTCACGCCCAACATCGTGATCACGGTCTGCGCCAGCGCGGCGGGCGAAACCTGCCCAGCGTATTTGGGACCGGTGTTGCGCACACATTGGGGCGTGGATGACCCCGCCCACGCCACCGGCACCGACGAGGAAATCGATGCGGCTTTCATGCGAGCTTATCGGACGCTGCGCGCCCGCATCGAGGCTTTTTTCGCGCTGCCGCTGGCGGAATTGCAAAACGACCGCACCCGCCTGAAAACCGAACTGGACCGCATCGGTTCACTGTTACCGTAATCGGCACCTCGGTGGACGGTCCGTATCCTCCGCTCTACAATTCGGGGACTTACTGCCACGACCTGCCCCGGAAACAGAACAATGGACGGCCTGCAAAAAATCGGGGGTTGCGACGACCCTGACCGCGTTGCCGACGTGATCTTCGTCCACGGCCTGGACGGCGACGCCCGCACCACCTGGCACCCCAAGGATCATCCCGAAGCGTTCTGGCCCGCCTGGCTGGGGGAAGACGTGCCGGCAATCGGCGTCTGGTCATTGGGTTACGCGGTCAGCGCCTCGGCCTGGAAAGGCCACACCATGCCGCTGGCCGACCGGGCGACCAACGCCTTACAACAACTCAAGCTCGACGAGATCGGTCGCCGTCCGGTCGTGTTCGTCTGCCACAGCCTGGGCGGGCTGCTGGTCAAACAGATGCTGCGCAACGCCAGCGATTTCGGCAATCCCGCCTGGAAAGCCATCGCCACCCAAACCAAAGCCCTCGTCTTTCTGTCCACACCGCACTCCGGCGCGAACCTGGCCAGCTGGATCCAATACATCGGCGGCCTGTTGCGCACCACGGTCAGCGTCGAAGAACTGGAAGCGCACCATCCACGCCTGCGGGAACTCAATCTCTGGTACCGCAACCGCGTTGCGGATTTCGACCTCGCCACGGAGGTGTATTACGAGAAACGCCCGGTCGCCGGCATTTTGGTGGTCGACGAAACCACCGCCGATCCGGGGATCGTCGGGGTGGTGCCCATCCCCGTGGACGAGGACCACGTCTCCATCTGCAAGCCGGCCTCGAAAGACAGCCTGATTTACCGTAGCGTAAAGTGCTTGATCGAAGACATCGTCGCACGATCTCGACGGCCAGCATCGCAGCGTTCGACAAGGAACGCGATCGCAGACTCGCAACCCTCGGCGAAAACGCCCACCGACCCGGACTTCGGCCCGGTGAAAATCGACCTGTGCCGACGCTTGGGCGTGGATTGGCAAAATTTGGCCGACTACTTCGGCATCGAGCCCGCCGAGCGCGCCCGCTTCGACCGGGGCTGGGAACCGCAACGGGTGTGGGAATGGCTGGCATCCCACGGGCAACTGGCCCGGCTAGCCGAAGGACTGCGCTACATCGGCCGGGATGATCTCGCGGAGCTACTAAACCGCCCTCGATAGGCCCGTCGGATGCCGGCGCCGATGCCGGCGGGCCTGCCTTCAGGCGCTACTACCAAGCCTGCATTGACCGCTGGTCCCAACCCCGCTACGCGCTGGACAAACGCTTCGTCCACCTGACCCTGCTGCNNCGAACTGGACAACGCCCGGACCGCGCTCGCCGCCGGCGCCGCCGCCGACCCGACCCACGGCCCGGTAACCTTTTTCGTCGCGCTGAACGGCTTTGGTGCGCGCGGCGCCGATCCCCCGCCGCGCCCGCTCGACTGGCTG
>DEHU01000287.1:0-619 GCA_002352125.1 Competibacteraceae bacterium UBA2792
CTTGGTCGGGATGGTGGTGTTCTTCTCGATCAGCTTGGTCATCACCCCGCCCAGCGTCTCGATGCCCAGCGACAGCGGGGTCACGTCGAGCAACAGCACATCCTTGACCTGACCGCCCAGCACACCACCCTGAATGGCCGCGCCCACCGCCACGGCTTCGTCGGGGTTCACGTCCTTGCGCGGCTCCTTGCCGAAGAACTCGCGCACCTTGTCCTGCACCTTCGGCATCCGGGTCTGGCCACCGACCAGCAGCACGTCGTCGATCTGGCCGACGCCGAGTCCGGCATCCTTCAGCGCGATGCGGCACGGGCCGATGGTTTTGTCGACCAAATCCTCGACCAGCGATTCCAGTTTGGCGCGGGTCAGCTTGAGGTTGAGGTGCTTCGGTCCACTGGCGTCGGCGGTGATGTATGGCAGGTTGATTTCGCTCTGCTGGCTGGAAGACAGCTCGATCTTGGCCTTTTCGGCGGCTTCCTTGAGTCGTTGCAACGCCAGCGGATCGTTGGTCAAATTGATACCGCTCTCCTTCTGGAACTGCTCGATCAGATAGTCGATGATCCGCTTGTCGAAGTCCTCGCCACCCAGGAACGTATCGCCGTTGGTCGAGAGCACCTCGAAC
>DEHU01000287.1:646-9520 GCA_002352125.1 Competibacteraceae bacterium UBA2792
AAGTAGGCCGGCACCGTGATCACCGCTTCGGTGATCGGGTGGCCAAGATAGTCCTCGGCGGTCTTCTTCATCTTCATCAACACCCGCGCGGACACCTCCGGCGGAGCCATCTTCTTGCCACGCGCCTCGACCCAGGCATCGCCGTTGTCGTTCTTGACGATCTTGTAGGGGACGAGGTTGATATCTTTCTGAACTTCCGGTTCGCCGAAACGCCGGCCGATCAACCGCTTGACCGCGAACAGGGTGTTATGCGGGTTGGTGACCGCCTGGCGCTTGGCCGGCTGACCGACGGTGATTTCGCCGTCTTCCATGAAGGCGACGATGGACGGCGTCGTCCGGTCGCCTTCGCTGTTTTCGATTACCCGGGGCTTACCCCCCTCCATGACCGCCACGCAGGAGTTGGTGGTGCCCAGGTCGATGCCGATTATCTTGCTCATTGCCACGCTCTCTATTCAGGAAATCCGGTTTTTAATCTTTGCCTACCGTCGAATGTGGGGGCAGGTATGCAGGTTTTCAATGGCGTTGCGACCCGACGAGATGCAATCATTTTGGAGCCCACGACAAAACTTACCCCACCTTCTGGCCGAAAGCGGGGGCGTTTTTCGAAAGATGGCCAGTAAAGGAAGAGTCGAACTCAACCGGCCGGTTTAGGCGCCGCTTGGGCCACCAGCACCTTGGCGGGACGGATCAGCCGCTCGTTCAAGACATAGCCTTTCTGAATCACCTGCACTACGGTATTGGGCTCGGCTTGGCCGCCCGGCACCATCGCCATCGCTTCGTGTTCGGCCGGATTGAATTTGGCGCCGACCGGGTTCAATTCGCGGGCGCCGAACTTCTCCATCGCCGTCGCCAGTTGCTTGAGCGTCAACTCGACCCCCTCCCGCAACTTGGCGACATCCACGGCGCCGTTGGCCGCCGCTAGTCCCATTTCCAGGCTATCGCGCACCGGCAGCAGCTCGCCGAAAAACCGCTCCAGGGCGAATTTGTGGGCGTTCTGCACGTCGCGCTCGGTGCGCTTGCGCAGGTTCTCCATCTCGGCATGGGCACCCAGATAGAGTTTCCAGTGCTCGTCGGCTTTGGCCAGCGCCTGATCCAAATCCCGCTGGAGCGCTTCGAACTCCTCGCGGTTAACCAGAATCTCGGCTTCCGTCTCGTCGGCTGGAGTCGCCGGCGCGGACGCGAGTTCTGCGGCAGGCTGGTTCACCTCGGAAATCTCCGGACGCACGCCAGGCTCCAAGGCAGGTTCGGTCGGGGTCATCATTCGTTCTCCGTTACCAGATTCAAATCGGCCGGGGCGGCTGGCGCCCCCTGTGGCGAAGAACTGGGGTTGAACGAGCGGAATTCAAGGGCGGCCACAACCGATGGCTCTCGGTTTTAATTCGGATTAGCTTCCTTGCTCGTTGAGCGCCGCCGCCAGTAGCCGGGCGGTCACGTCCACCACCGGAATCACTCGGTCGTAGGCCATCCGGGTCGGGCCGATGACGCCCAGCACGCCCAGCACCTGTCCCTCGACCGTGTAAGGCGCGGTCACCACGCTGCAACCTTCCAGCGCTCCAAAACCGGATTCTTCGCCGATAAAAATCTGCACCCCTTCGGCATGCAGGCACTGATCGAACAGATGCAGCAAATCCCGTTTGTGGTTGAAGGCTTCGAACAATTGGCGCAGCTTGTCGAGATCCGAGAGATCGGCGCACTGCATCAGGTGAGTCTGGCCGGCCACTACGTAATCCTCGCCGGCCGGCTCGGTCTCGAAGGTCTGTTCGGCCATTTCGACCACAGTCTCCATCAGCCGGTCGAGGCTGTCGCGGGTCTCGCGCAATTCGCGCAACAGCGATTCCCGCACCTGTTGAAGGTCCTTGCCGGTAAATTGTTCGTTCAAATAATGGGCGGCCTGCTGCAATTCTGCCGTGCTGTAAGGCCGGCGGGTCTGGATGATACGGTTCTGAACCTCCTGCGTGTTCAATACCAGGATAGCTAAGACCCGGTTGTCCGATAGACTCAGGAATTCGACGTGGCGCAAGGTCACCACATTGCGGCGCGGCAACATGACGACGCCCGCTAGCCGGGTGAAGCCAGACAGCAAATCGGATACCGTCCGCGCCAGTTCGGCGCCGTTTTGGGCTGGCCGATCGATCCGTTGGCGAAGCATTTCGACTTCTCGGCCATCCAGCGGACGAAGATGCAGCAAGGCATCGATGAACAGCCGATAGCCGCGAGCAGTCGGCACGCGACCGGCCGAAGTGTGGGGAGAATGCAGGTAACCCAGTTCTTCCAGATCGGCCATCACGTTGCGGACGGTGGCCGGACTGAGATCCAGGCCGGCATCGCGCGCGAGCGTGCGCGACCCTACCGGTTGGCCGTCGCGGATGTAGCGCTCCACCAACGCCTTCAACAAGTGCTGGGTGCGCTCGTTCAGAGCGGGATGGTTTCCTCCGGAAATGGATTCCCTGTTGTACATGCCGATGGATTCTCCACGTTTAGCACTCTCGGCTTTAGAGTGCCAAATAAACCTAACAATTCCCCTTAGGGGTGTCAAGTTGCTGGAGATGGTTACGTCGCGACGGCGCCGGGAGCGAATCGCTTTGAGTTTTCCGGGGGCTGTTTGGCGAGAGTCACACGGCCTGAGCGGACCTTGTGATGGGTTGATCATAAACAGTTTCGGCCTCCGCTGGGGATATGACCGGCGGCTTCCACAAATCGCCGAGGCCGAATCAATCGGCCTTGGCGAGGGTTGCCCATCCCACGGCCTATCGATTTGGCCAAGGTCGCCGATGAATCGGCTCGGCTTGGTAAAGGCCATTGACGGTTTCGGCGAGAGGCCAGCAATGCTCCGTTCAGACTCGCCGAATCGGCTCGCGCGGCGACTCATCGTGCTTCACAAAAGCCCCGCTCCCAGCCAAAACCAACAAGCCGGCCGTGCCAACACCGGCCAAATACTGAGCGAAACCGCATAATCCTATTATTTTAAAGCATATTTCTTGGTTTTAGCGAAAAATGACGCACAGCATTCAGAGTCAGACAACAGGCGGTTTTTAGATTTTGGCGATCCGGGCGATCAGGGATTCGTCAGCATCGCCATACCGCTCGGCAATCGCCTCGAACTTGTCGAAATCGACCAAGAAAGCGTCCACTACATCCGGATCGAAATGGCGGCCGCGTTCGGCGGCGATAATATCGCGCGCTTGCGTGAACGGCATGGGCGGTTTGTACACGCGCCGACAGATCAGGGCATCGAACACATCCGCCAGCGCCATCAGTCGCGCCGATACGGGGATCGCCTCGCCGATGAACCCATCGGGATAACCGCTTCCGTCCCATCTTTCGTGGTGCCAGCGGGTAATCTCCTTGGCCAAGGCAAAAAACTCTACCGGCTCCTCGGCGTCGCGCTCTGCCTGCTCGATGGCCTCGCTGCCCAATTGCGCGTGGGTTTTCATGATTTCCCACTCTTCCGGAGTCAGCTTGCCCGGCTTGAGCAGAATGTGATCGGGAATACCCACCTTGCCGATATCGTGGAGCGGCGCCGACCTGGCCACCAGATCGATGTTGCGGTCGCTCAAAAATGCGGCAAACCGGGGATGCGATTGCAGTTGCTTGGCTAAAGTCCGCACGTACTCCTGGGTACGGCGCAGATGGTTACCGGTCTCGGGGTCGCGGGTTTCGGCAAGCCGTGCCAAAGCGTGGATGCTGACTTCCTGGATCAGCAAATTCTCGCTCAAGCGGCGTGCCACCTCGGCTTCCAGGAAAGCATTCTGGTCTCTGAGCCAGTCGCGCGCTTGCTTGAGTTCGAGATGGGCGCGCACGCGGGCCAACACGATAGCAGGCCGCAACGGCTTGGTGATGTAGTCGACTGCGCCGAGATCGAAACCGCGCTGCTCGTCCTCGATGGTGTCCATCGCGGTCACGAAAACCACCGGGATGTCCCGCGTCGCGGGATCGTCTCGCAGCCGGCTAAGCACAGCATAACCATCCATCTCCGGCATCATCACATCGAGCAAAACAAGATCGGGCTTGGGGTCCAAGGCGGCGATCCGCAAGGCGCGCGCGCCGGAGCTCGCAGCCCGCACTCGATAATAGGGCTGAAGCAACTCTCCGAGGACGATCAGATTCTCTGGCGTATCGTCGACGATGAGGACAGTTTGGCGAAAAGCTTGCTCGGTAAAAGCGACCATAGGTTTTCTCGTCGAACGGGCGGCACCGCTGCATCCGGTGGGCTGCCTCGCTCGAAGCCCGCGCCACCGTTCGCTCTCGGGGTGATCACCGTCGCACGAGAGCGAACGACCGCGACGGTATCAAATTCAGTATAGAATAATCGCGTGCCTTCTAAACCTTCGGAAAGATGCGCTTGTCCGATGTCGCCCAACACTTGGCGCGGTTTCCCCTAAAATGATAAGTTGTGGAGACCAACCATCCAGTACGGAACGATGTCCACCCCGGTCTTCCATACCATCGGTCTTATCGGCAAGTTCGGCGATCCCAACGTCGCGGAAACGTTGAACCAGATCGCCGTCTACCTGCGCCAGCGCCACCTGCGGGTGCTGCTCGACGAAAGTTCGGCCCGACTGATTCCGGACAACGGCCTGGAAGTCGCCAGCCGCGCCGCCATCGGCCAACAATGCGATCTGGCGATCATCATGGGTGGCGACGGCACCATGCTCAACGCCGCCCGCACCCTGGTGAATTACGAAGTGCCAATTCTGGGGGTCAACCTGGGCCGGCTTGGCTTCTTGGCCGACGTGTCGCCCAGCGAAATCCCGCACAGTTTGGATCAAGTTCTAGCCGGGCAGTTTCGCGAGGCCCGCCGGTCGTTGCTGCACGCTCAAGTGCTGCACGGCGGCCATGTAGCCAGCGAAACCGATGCCCTCAACGACGTGGTGATCCACAAGCGCGAAGTCGCTCGCATGATCGAAGTGGACACCTTTCTCGACGGCCGCTTCCTCAACGCTTACCGGGCCGATGGACTGATCATCTCCACCCCGACCGGCTCTACCGCCTACGCACTGGCCGGTGGCGGGCCGATCATCCATCCCGGATTGGAAGCGGTGGTGCTGGTGCCGATCTGCCCGCATACCCTCACCCACCGCCCGATCGTCGTCAAGGCCGACAGCGTCATCGAAGTGGTGCTCAACGCTGCCAACACCACCCAAACTCAAATCACCTGCGACGGCCAGGTCAGCTTGGCCATCGAACCGGGCGACCGGATCGTGATCCGCAAGAAAGACCGCAAGGTGCGGCTGATCCATCCGGTCAACCACGACTACTTCGAGCTGCTGCGAGCCAAGCTGCGTTGGGGTCTCAGTCCGGAAGCCTCGCCGTTTACCTGAACCTCCCGCTATGCTGACCCAATTGCGCATCCGCGATTTCGCCATCGTCGAGGCACTGGAGTTGGAGTTGGCGGCGGGGATGACCGCCGTGACCGGCGAAACCGGCGCCGGCAAATCCATCCTGATCGATGCCATCGGTTTGCTGCTGGGCGACCGGGCCGATAGCGGCACCGTCCGCCGAGGCGCGGAACGGACCGACATCAGCGCCGTGTTCGAGCTGGCCCCCTTGCCGGCGGCCCGCGCCTGGCTGGCCGAGCGCGACCTCGGCGACGAAGGGGAATGCCATCTGCGGCGGGTCGTCGCCAGCAATGGCCGTTCGCGCAACTACATCAACGGCGTACCCCAGCCGGCCCAAGCCTTGCGCGAGCTGGGAGAATTGCTGGTGGACATTCACGGCCAGCACGAACACCAGTCTTTGCTGCGACGCGAGGCCCAGCGGCAATTGCTGGACGATTACGCCGGCAACCAAGCGCTCGCCACCGAACTGGAAAACCGCTACCGGACCTTGAACCGCCTGCGGCAGGAATGGCGGGACTTGCGCCAAGCCAGCAACGAGCGCGACGCCCGGCTGGACATCCTGCGCCATCATTTGCGAGAACTGACGGCGCTGAATCTGGCCGAAGGCGAAATCGCGGAGCTCGAATCCGAACACCGGTGTTTGGCCAACGCCAGCCAGTTGTCGGAAACCGGCCAGCGCGTGCTGAGCTGGCTGACCGAAGGCGACGAAAATTCCATCGCCGACCGCCTCGACCAAGGTTTGCGCGAACTGGACGCTCTAAGCCGGTTGGACGCGCGTCTCGTCCCGGCGGGCGAGCTGCTCGATGCCGCCCTGATTCAGATCCGGGAAGCCAGCGGCGAACTCCGCAGTTACGTGCAAGATCTCGATCTCGACCCCGAGCATCTGACGCAGGTGGAGCAACGGTTGGCCGCTGCCCATCAACTCGCCCGCAAACATCGCATCGCGGCCGAGGAATTGCCGGCTCTGCGCGGGCGGTTCGAGACCGAACTGGACGCGCTCGAACACAGCGAAACCCGGCTAGAGGATTTGCGGCAAGCCGTTCAAGACGCGCTGGCGACTTACCGGTCCGACGCCGAACGGTTGAGCGCGCGACGCGTGGCGGCAGCACGAGAATTGGGCGAACGGGTATCCGCAGCGCTGACGGGGCTGGGCATGCCGGGCGGACGTTTCGCCATCGCGCTGGAGCGGCTGGACAAACCCACGCCGGCTGGCCTGGAAACCGTGGAATTCCAGGTCAGCGCCAATCCCGGCCAGCCGCTGCGACCCTTGGCCAAAGTCGCATCCGGCGGCGAACTGTCGCGCATCAGCCTGGCGATCCAAGTCATCGCCGCCCACGCCGCCCGCATCCCGACGCTCATCTTCGACGAGGTGGATACCGGCATCGGCGGCGGCGTGGCAGAAGTGGTCGGCCGGCAACTGCGAACGCTGGGCCAAAGCCGGCAGGTACTCTGCGTCACGCATCTGCCACAAGTCGCGGCGCAGGCGCACCAGCAACTCAAGGTAGAAAAACGGATCGACGGCGAGAATACGCACACCCAGGTCTTGCCGTTGGATACGGACGAGCGGGTGACGGAAATCGCCCGCATGCTGGGTGGACTAGAATTGACGGCCAACACCTTGGCGCATGCCAGGGAAATGGTGGAGAAAGCAGCTTCGTCCGCCGCTGGCTAATTTTCTCCCCGCACTACCCGCCCATCGAACTCCTCGCCTTCGGTGGGGCGATGAGGGCAGTCGGGACGGCTACAGTGGCAGTAGAGAATCAGGCAATGCTCGGTCAGCTCGAACCCGAGCCGTTGGGCGATCGCTCGCTGCCGCCGTTCGATTTCTTCGTCGCAAAACTCTTCGATCCGCCCGCATTCCAGGCACAAGATATGGTCGTGGTGCTCGCCCTGATTCAGCTCGAACACCGAATGCCCACCCTCGAAATGGTGGCGCTTAACCAAACCGGCCGACTCGAACTGAGTCAACACCCGATAAACGGTCGCCAAGCCGATTTCTTCGCCGGAATCGATCAGCGCTCGATAGATCGCTTCGGCCGTCATGTGCATGCTGTCCTGCTGTTGCAGCATATCGAGAATTTTCATGCGCGGCAGCGTGACCTTCAGGCCCGCTTGCTTAAGTTCTTTAGAGCCCACGTGGAACTCTCCGGGGGATTGCGCTTACCCACAGGTTGCCGTTGTACGTTATGATGTGATCAAGTTCACGAACAACCCGGACCTTGCTTTCCATGCTTCACATGTCCCTACGCGCCGTCGGCGTCCTGCTGCTGATCCTAACGGTCGGCTGCAAATCGCTAATGCCCAGTTTCTACTCCCCACCGGTCCGCCAGGGCAACTACATCGATCAGGCGATGATCGGCCAGTTGCATCCCGGCATGACCAAACAGCAAGTTCAACGAATTCTGGGCACTCCGCTGGTTGCCGACCCGTTCCATCAGAACCGTTGGGACTATTACTATCAATACGGCAAGGGCAGCAAGATCACTGAACAGCGCCGCATCACGTTATTCTTTAGCGGCGATTTGCTCGACCGCACCGACGATGGCGCAGTAAAATAGCGCGTTTGCCCCGACACCGCTCAAACTTCGGTGCGAGCGTTCAGCGAGCTTGACCGGCCACCGGTGGCAGGAAAAAAACGAGCTACGCACCATCCGGCCCCAGATCGCCGCCACCTTTGCGCATGCGCTTGCCGTCCGCAGCGCGCCTTTTGCGCACCTCCTTGGGATCGGCGAGCAGCGGCCGGTAGATTTCTACCCGGTCGCCGGGTTGCGTTATGGCTGACAATTTGCTCATTTTGCCAAATACGCCAACCTTGGCGGTTTGGAGCTGGATTTCCGGAAACCGTTCCTGAATGCGCGACTGGACGATAGCGTGTTCCAGCGTTGTGCCTTCCGGCACTTCGAGGGAGATAATCGTTTGTTCGTCGGGACGAGCGTAAGCGACTTCGACCCGAATCGTGGCCGGAACCGGATTATCGCTTGCCATATAAATCCACCGCGCGCTTGCAGAACGCATCTACCAGCGAATTGGCGATCTGCCTGAATACCGGCTCGATCGCTACCCGAAGCAGGTTGGAGAATTCAAATTCCAGATCCAGCGACACCTTGCATGCATCGACGCGCAACGGCTCGAAGCGCCAGTAACCTTCCAGGCGCTTGAAAGGGCCTTCCAGCAAGCGAATGTCGATCATTTTGTGTTTCTGCATGCGGTTGAGAGTCGTGAAAGACTTATGCACTCCCCCTTTTGCCATTTCGATGGTCGCCCGCAGTTCTTCCTCGCCGTGCGCGAGCACGCGGGCGGACCGGCACCAGGGCAAAAACTGCGGGTAAGCTTCGATGTCGTTGACCAAGGTATACATGTCGGCCGCCGAGTACAGGACCAGGGCGCTCTTCTTGACGATCGCCACGACTCGATCTCCGTTGCGGCATGAGCGGTTAAAGATTGAATTTTCGCCGCGCAAGTTTGGTTGAATCCGCGTCTATCCTCAAGCAGCGCACGCTGGACCATGAACACCAGCGCACCATACCGGGCCGTT
>DEHU01000284.1 GCA_002352125.1 Competibacteraceae bacterium UBA2792
AATTTACGGAGTACTAAGTACTCATTCAAAAGTTATCCAGTATTTTGAGCCGGACTGGTCGAGGATGGTTTGGAGTTCGGCTTTCAGGTGATTCACGCGGGGGCTGGCGGCGCTCGGAATGGAGCGGGTCTGTCCGCGCGGCTGCCAGGCATAGGGGATGGCAGATGTCAAACAGAACGTGCTCGACGCCCGCGCCAGGCGCCGGGCGGAAATCAAGCCGGCGGTGGTGTTGCGCGAGGCGGGCGCCTGACGCGGGAGGAGCGGTTTTCGCGGAAGCAATACAACGCGCGGAAGCGGTGCGGCAAAACGCAACTTCCGCGCGCTTTCCAAAATCTGGAAAGCACCCGAAACCTCAATTAACGCATCGGGGTTTCCAGGAAGGAATCGATCACGGCGGTCCAGGCTTTGGCGATGTTGCGCAGATCGTAGCCGCCGCCGCCGACGCCGATGATGCGACCGTCGGCGAAATCCTCGGCGATCTGGCACAGGCTACGCGCGGCGCGGCTGTGGGCGCGAGGCGAGTAGTGCAAGTGTGCCAGCGGGTCGCCGTCCAAGCCGTCGGCCCCGCAGTTCATGAAGACGAATTGCGGTTCCCACTTGCGCAGGAATTCCTCGATCTTGTCCCACATCATCATGAAATCGTCGTCGGCCGACAGCGGCAGCAGCGGAATGTTGAGCTTGCGGCCCTTGGCCGGACCCTTGCCGATTTCGTGCGGAAAGCCGCTCTGCGGGAAATTGTAGCGGCCGTCCTCGTGGATGTCGGCGAAAATGACGGTGGGGTCGGATTCGAACGGATAAAACACGCCGTCGCCGTGGTGGGCGTCGATATCGATGTAGGCGATACGCTCCAACCCGTATTCTTGTTGCAGGATTTTGATGGCGACCCCGACATCGTTGAATACGCAAAAGCCGGAGGCGGTATCGGGCATGCTATGGTGCAGGCCAGCGATAGGCACAAAAATGCGCCGGATTTCGCCGTTCATGATCTTGCGCGTGGCATCGACCACGGTACCGACCACCATCGCGGCATCTTCGAATACGCCCTTGTAAGCGGGCGTATCGCCGTAATCCAGCAAACCGTCGCCCACCTCCGAGTACGCTTTGACCTTTTCGACGTATTCGGAGGTGTGGAACAGCCTGAGCTGGTCTTCGGTCGCCATGACAGGATGCAAAACGCGCACTTGATAGTCGAGCTGGCGGATGTGCATCTCGTCCCAGAAAGCGTGAATGCGGTCCGCCCCGAAGGGGTGGTCGTCGAATCCGTAGCGGCCCAATTCTTCGCCGGTGTAAACGGCCACCGTTCTGCTGCGTGCCATATGTTTCTCGATCCTCGTTCGAGGGTTGCGATTTTCGATAGGCTATCATAGTTCAGTTTGCGGCGGGTTTGGCATGCTGGCGGTCCAAAGATCGCTAGCGCGTCGATGTGGTGTCCATCTGCGCGCGGCCCGGTCACGTATCGGGCCGCGCTCCATCTTTCGAGAGGGTCCATGACTGCAATCGAACCGGAAAAACGCGATCTCTTTCCGCGGGATCGCCAGCCAACCGTCCGCATTCTGGCGATGCCAGCTCACGCCAATCCAAACGGCAATATTTTCGGCGGCTGGATCATGGCGCAGATGGACGTCGCCGGCGGGGTCGTAGCGCTGGAGTACGCCGGCGGGCCGGTATCGACCGTGGCGGTTACGTCCATGGAATTTCACCGGCCAGTGAACGTCGGCGATTTGGTGAGCTGCTTTGCCCGCATTCAGAAAGTAGGTTCGACCTCGATCACGGTCAAGGTCGAGGTTTTCGCCCAAAGAGCGCACGACGGCGTGCTGGAGTCCACCAAGGTGACTGAAGCCGTGATCGTTTATGTTGCCATCGGCAAGGACGGTATGCCCAGCAAACTACCGGAGCGAGGGCCAGATTTCGGACAGTATTGGTAAAAGCGGTAAAAATTTTCGCCGATCCATCGCTCTTGCGCTCGTTCGAGACTGGTCTGATTGGAGCGAGGCTTCTTATACTTAAATCTCCGTATCGCGGAGACGCTGGCTTGGAAAATCTCCTGTTGGTCGTGGCGGCGCTGCTGCTCGTGGCACTGAACGGCTTTTTCGTGGCCGCCGAGTTCGGTCTCGTCAAATTACGTCAAACGCGTATTCGCGGCATCGTTAAAATTTATGGCTTGCGCGGTCGTCTTCTCGCCAAGGTGCATTCTCATCTGGACGCTTATTTGTCGGCATGCCAGTTGGGCATCACGCTGGCTTCGCTCGGCCTTGGCTGGATTGGCGAGCCGGCGTTTGCCCGGCTGCTGGAACCCGTGTTTGGCTGGCTGGACGTTTCATCGCCGGAACTGAGGCACGGCATTTCGTTTTTCTTCGCTTTTTCCGTCATTTCGTTCTTGCATATCGTGGTGGGCGAACTCGCGCCAAAATCCTTGGCCATTCGCCGGCCGGAAAAGGTCGCCATCTGGTCGGCTACGCCGCTGTACGTTTTCTATTGGATCATGTACCCGGC
The DNA here is from genome assembly GCA_002352125.1 of Competibacteraceae bacterium UBA2792. Classification (GTDB taxonomy): domain Bacteria; phylum Pseudomonadota; class Gammaproteobacteria; order Competibacterales; family Competibacteraceae; genus Competibacter_A. The sequence continues at coordinate 2,494 of DEHU01000284.1, forward strand.
GATTTGGGTGTTGAACGTCAGCGCCAACGGCGTGCTGTGGCTGGCCAGGCTCGATGGAACCCACGGCCACGAAGCGCACTACTCGGCGGAAGAACTGAAATTGATCCTGCGCGGCGGTCACTCTGCGGGTAAGTTCACGCCCGACGAGATGCAAGTCATGGCGTATGCGTTGGACTTCGGCGACCTCGAAGTGTCCGAGCTGATGCACCCGATCAGCGAAGTGGCTGGCTTGTACCAAAACCGCAATACTTCCCAGAACCTGGAAACCATTTACCAAAGCCGCTACAGCCGTTATCCGTACTTTGGTCGGGACGGGGAAACGGTGCTGGGCGTCGTCCACCTGAAAGATTTGTTTCTGGCCCAGCAGAATGGCAAATCCATCGAAAATCTGAAAGATTACTTGCGGCCGGTACAGTACGTCGCTCCCGATACTCCGGCTCTGGAATTGTTCCGCCGCTTCCGCAAGGGTGCGCCACACTTCGCCGTCGTCGGCCAGAAAGGTAGCAAGGCGGATGGTTTTATCACCCTGGACGATATGCTGGGTGCGCTGGTCGGAAAAATTCGCGACGAGTTTCGGCAAAGCCAGAACGATTGGATGGCGCTCGACGACGGCACGCTAATCGGCAAGGGTAGCCTGCCCATTTTTACCTTGGAGCGAGCTCTTGGCATCGAGATCGATAACGAGAACGTCGATTCGGTGGGTGGGCTGGTCATGTGGAAATTGGGTGATGTGCCGGAAGAGGGCCAGAAAATCGGGTTCGAGCAGTTCGACGTGGTCGTGAAGAAAATGAATGGTCCTCGTATCATGCTGGTGCGGGTTTATCCGAAGGAATCGGCGAGCGGTTAGCTTCGGCAATGCCGGGTTCGCCGTATCCGCCACCGCCCGGTGTTTCGATGACGAACGCATCGCCGGCTTGCACGGCCGTTTGCGCCGTGCCCGGCAATTCCTCGATTCTGCCGCCGGCCCGCTCCACGGTGTTGCGGCCAGTCAGGCCCGGTTTTCCACCCTCAAGGCCGTAGGGTGGGATACGGCGATGGCCGGAGAGAATCGCGGCGGTCATCGGTTCCAGAAAGCGGAGGCGCCGAACGGCTCCATCGCCGCCGCGCCAGCGGCCCTTGCCGCCGCTGTGTTCGCGGATGCGAAATTCCTCCAGCCGCACCGGAAACCGCCACTCCAGCACCTCCGGGTCGGTCAGGCGCGAATTGGTCATGTGGGTGTGGACCGCCGAGGCGCCGTCGAAGCCCGGTCCCGCGCCGGCGCCGCCGCAAATCGTCTCGTAATACTGGTGGCGGTCGTTGCCGAAGGTGAAGTTGTTCATCGTGCCCTGGGCGGCGGCCAGCACGCCGAGCGCGCCGTAGAGCGCATCGACGATACATTGCGACGTTTCCACGTTGCCCGCGACCACCGCCGCCGGCGGGCGGGGATCGAGCAGGCTGCCTTCCGGGATGACGATGTCCAGCGGCCGCAGACAACCGGCGTTCAGCGGGATATCGTCGTCCACCAGGGTACGGAACACGTACAGCACCGCCGCCAGACAGACCGCGCGGGGAGCGTTGAAATTGTTGGCCTGCTGGGGCGAGGTGCCAGTGAAGTCGATTTTGGCCGAGCGTCGCGCCCGGTCCAGCGTCACGGCGACCCGAATGACGGCGCCGTTGTCCATCTCGTAGGTGAACGCGCTATCCTGCAATCGATCCAGCGCGCGGCGCACCTGTTCGGCGGCGTTGTCCTGGACGTGTCCCATGTAAGCATCGACGGTTTCCAGCCCGAAGTGCGCGACCATCCGCCGCAATTCTCCCGCTCCTTTTTCGTTGGCGGCGATTTGGGCGTGCAGGTCGGCCAGATTTTGCCGGGGATTGCGCGCCGGCCAAGGTTTGGCGGCGAGCCGCTCCAGCAATTCTTGCTCGCGAAATCGGCCGCCGGCCACCAGTTGAAAGTTATCCAACAATACCCCTTCCTGATCGATGGTGGTGCTATCTGGCGGCATCGAGCCGGGGGTGACGCCGCCGATGTCGGCGTGATGGCCGCGCGAGGCGACGTAGAACAGCAATTCCCGGCCGTCTTCGTCGAAGACCGGCGTGATGACCGTTACGTCCGGCAGATGCGTGCCGCCGCTGTAGGGCGCGTTGGTGGCGTACACGTCGCCGGGCTGGAACCGGCCCTGGTTTGCCCGAATGACGGTTTGCACCGCCTCGCCCATCGAGCCGAGGTGTACCGGAATGTGCGGAGCGTTGGCGATCAGTTGGCCGTCCGGGTCGAACAGCGCGCAGGAAAAATCCAGCCGCTCCTTGATGTTGACCGAATGTGCGGTATTGGCCAGAGTCACGCCCATTTGTTCGGCGATGGACATGAACAGGTTGTTGAAAACCTCCAGCATGACCGGGTCTACGGCCGTGCCGACCGCTACCTGCTGCGGGCGCGGTTCGTAACGGGTCAGCACCAGATCGTTGCGTGCCGTAACCCCGGCTTGCCAGCCGGGTTCGATCAGCGTTGTCGCGCCGGTTTCGCCGACGATTGCCGGGCCGGCAACGCGGTCGCCGGGCCGTAACTCGTCGCGGCGGTAGAGCGGGGCGGCGACATCGGCACCGCCGCAGCGCACCCGAACCGTCGCGGCGGGTTGCAAAGCTGGCTGTCGGGTTTTTCCTTCCGTGGCGGGAAAGGGTGGCGTATCGGCGGCGGGGGAGTGGTTTGCATCGAAACCGCTACCGACCGCTTCGACTGTTGCCGCTTCGACGATCAATCCTTTTTCGGGCATGACGAAGCCGAATCGCTGGCGATGGGCGATCTCGAAACGAGTCCGCAGTTCGGTCAAGTCATCGGCGGCGACGCTTAGGGCGGTGTCGCTGCCGGCGTAGCGCAAGCGGACGGCGCGAACGATTCGGGTCGCGGCGGCGGAAATACCTTGTGCCGCCATCTCCGCGCATCCCGCTTGCGCCAGTTCGGCGAAAACCTGTTGCAGTGGTGCCATTGAATCGCCATCGAGCGGCGTTTCGATCGCGCGTTCCTTCAGCAATCGGGTATCGGCCAATCCCATGCCATAAGCCGATAGCATGCCGGCAAAGGGATGGATGAAGACAGCCGGCATTCCCAATGTATCGGCGACGGCGCAGGCGTGCTGACCGCCAGCCCCGCCGAAGCAGCACAGGGTGTATTCCGTCACGTCGTAGCCGCGCTGAGTCGAGATTTGTTTGATGGCGTTCGCCATGTTTTCGACGGCGATTTTCAGGAAACCTTCGGCCAGTCCGGCCGGCGCGTACATTTTGCCGGTCGCGGCTCGAACTTCGGCGGCGAGCAGTTCGAAGCGGTGAACGACCGTTTCCCGGTCCAGGGGCTGGTCTTGGCTGGGGCCGAATACGTGGGGAAAGAACGCCGGCTGGATTCGTCCCAGCAGCACGTTGCAATCGGTCACCGTCAGCGGTCCGCCGCGCCGGTAACAGGCCGGTCCCGGGTTGGCGCCGGCCGATTCCGGGCCAACCCGCAGCCGGGTTCCGTCGAAGCGGCAAATTGAACCGCCACCGGCCGCCACGGTGTGAATGTGCAGCATCGGCGCCCGCAACCGCACCCCGGCGACCAGGGTTTCGAACGCGCGTTCGTACTCGCCGGCGTAGTGGGCGACGTCGGTGGAAGTGCCGCCCATGTCGAAGGTGATGATTTTGCCAAAGCCTGACCGGGTGGCGGTGCGTGCGGCGCCGACGATGCCACCAGCCGGACCGGACAGGATGCTGTCTTTACCCTGAAAGTGGCGGGCATGGACCAGCCCGCCGTTGGATTGCATAAACAGCAATCGCGCATCGCCCAGCTCGCTTGCCACACGATCCACGTAACGGCGCAAGATCGGCGACAGATAAGCATCGACCACCGTCGTGTCGCCGCGTCCAATCAGTTTCATCAGCGGGCTGACTTGATGGGAAACCGAGATTTGAGCGAAGCCGGTTTCTTGGGCTAGTTTCGCTGCTTGTCGTTCGTGATCCGGGTAGCGGTAGCCGTGTAGCAACACGATGGCGACGGCGCGGATGCCGGCGCGATAAGCGTCCTCCAGCGCCGCACGGGTGCTTTCGGCGTCGAAGGGAACGAGGATTTCGCCCTGCGCCGAGATCCGTTCCCGCACTTCTGCCGCCCGTTCGTACAGCGGTTCCGGCAACGCGATGCGGCGAGCGAACAGTTTGGGCCGGTTCTGGTAGGCGATGCGCAAGGCATCCCGAAACCCTTGGGTAATCAGCAGCAAGGTCCGGTCGCCTTTGTGTTCCAGCAGTGCGTTAGTGGCGACGGTGGTGCCCATTTTTACTTCCGCGATACGGTCGGCGGGAATCGGCTGGTCTGGTGTCAGACCCAGCAAATCGCGAATGCCTTGCAGGGCGGCGTCGGGGTAGTGTTCCGGGTTATCCGAAAGCAGCTTGTGCGTCACCAATCGACCGTCGGGGCGCCGGGCCACGATGTCCGTGAAGGTGCCGCCCCGGTCGATCCAGAACTGCCAGGGACCGGAGACGGGAGTGGCGGGTTTGGAGAAAGGAGTTTCCATATTCGAAGCTTTAATGGGGCGTTGTTGGTTTTTATACCATTAGTTCTTGGCGATTCGGAAAAATCGTCGCTTTGTCGAAAGGCCGTCACCCGCTGGCTTTCCGAATGCCCCGCTCAGGTCAAAATCTTCTATCTGCTGCCTTGTGCCCCAGAGCGCAATCCCGCCGAATATCTTGGCTGGGATTTCCGACGAGGGTAATAGATCCTAATCCCTTCTTCATCAGGGCAAGGTTTCAAACCGACTAGCGTCAGCTTCGCCAAGACCACATGTCTTAATCCCTTCTTCATCAGGGCAAGGTTTCAAACCATTAGAGAGTTCCAAGATAAAGTTGATTGGAATTGTCTTAATCCCTTCTTCATCAGGGCAAGGTTTCAAAGTTCGCCCACTTAGCTGCATCGAAGCCGACGATGAGTCTTAATCCCTTCTTCATCAGGGCAAGGTTTCAAAGACTAGAGCGCAGGCCGTGCCTAACTCCAGCACCTCGTCTTAATCCCTTCTTCATCAGGGCAAGGTTTCAAAGAGGAATTGCGATTTAAAGTAACGGGCAGCTATGTGTCTTAATCCCTTCTTCATCAGGGCAAGGTTTCAAAGCTTCGACGCCCAGGCGATCCGCTGGGAGGTCCCCGGTCTTAATCCCTTCTTCATCAGGGCAAGGTTTCAAAGAGTTACGATCCATCCTGAATACGTCAAACTTGTCTTAATCCCTTCTTCATCAGGGCAAGGTTTCAAAGTCGACTTGGCGACTAGCGTCGCCGCAAAGACTGAGGTCTTAATCCCTTCTTCATCAGGGCAAGGTTTCAAAGTCCATACCGCTTGGAGGAGTTATGAATCTACTTATTGTCTTAATCCCTTCTTCATCAGGGCAAGGTTTCAAAGGGCGGTCCTGAAAGCTGCCCGTCTTGACTCGGTCTTAATCCCTTCTTCATCAGGGCAAGGTTTCAAAGTGATTTTAATTGCGTTTGCATCCCTGGCGATCCGATGTCTTAATCCCTTCTTCATCAGGGCAAGGTTTCAAAGAACAATAACCAGTAAAGGTAGACAACTAGCCATGAAGTCTTAATCCCTTCTTCATCAGGGCAAGGTTTCAAAGATGACATGACGCTATCCGGTTGATTTTATGGCGTTAGTCTTAATCCCTTCTTCATCAGGGCAAGGTTTCAAAGGCAATCGCGGACCGAGGATAACCCCCGCCTATGTCTTAATCCCTTCTTCATCAGGGCAAGGTTTCAAAGACAATAACCAGTGATAACTAGCCATGAAAAAAGCCGTCTTAATCCCTTCTTCATCAGGGCAAGGTTTCAAAGAAGGATTAACTATTATGTACACGTTTCAAGACATCGTCTTAATCCCTTCTTCATCAGGGCAAGGTTTCAAAGAAGTCGGTTTCAGCCTAACCCGTTTATGATCTCTAGTCTTAATCCCTTCTTCATCAGGGCAAGGTTTCAAAGTGGTAGCAGAGAAGACCGAACGCCGAAACGGTCTTAATCCCTTCTTCATCAGGGCAAGGTTTCAAAGGAATACATAAGAGCTATCAAGTCATGGAACGAGGAGTCTTAATCCCTTCTTCATCAGGGCAAGGTTTCAAAGCTTGGACCGGGGACTGTGGTCAAACACAGAAGGCGCGTCTTAATCCCTTCTTCATCAGGGCAAGGTTTCAAAGACCTCATCGCCAGAAAATCTTTCAAAACAACAACCTGCAAAGGGGGTTGACAGAAATTTTGTTGTTTGAAAAGTTATCTTTTTTGCCATCTCGCAACCTTGTTGCAAAAACGCCTAAATGGCATCGATTTGAGGTCGGAATCGATTATAGCAGCAAATCGCATGACGACGAACGAGGCAGGCTCAATATCAATATCGGCGAGAATACCGGGTACGGTGGAAAAAAGCGGCGGCAAGCTTGCCGTCAATGCGCCGAAAAAGATTCTCGGGACGCCGCCAGCACACCCTCGTAAACATCTGCGATGGACAATTCCAATTCGAGGTAGCGCAGATTAAAGCGTCCCTCTTCCCGGTAAACCTCCAAATCCCAGCCGGTCTCCCGCCGATACACCTCCACTCGCCGCACATCCTGCGCCACCAGCACGTACTCCTCCAGACTGGGCAACCGGCGATAAGCGTAAAACTTGTCCGACCGATCATCGCGCTCGGTCGAATCCGACAACACTTCCACGATCAATTTCGGCTGCTCCACCGCGTAAGGATCGGCATCGTTCGCCTCGCAACCCACCACTACATCGGGATAATAAAACCGCTCGCGCCAATCCCAGGCCACATGCACCTTGACATCTCCGATGAATACCCGGCAGGGCGTACCCCGCAAATGGGCGCGCAGCAACCCGTAAAAATTGCCGGCCACCTCGTTATGCGCTTTGGTTCCGCCCGCCATCGCATACACCTCGCCATCCACATACTGATGGCGGACCTTGGTCACCTTTTCCCCTTCCAGATACTCGGCGGGCGAAATGCCCGGCTTGCGCGCCAACTCGACCATAACCACCTCCACAACGATCAACTGTTTCAATCATTTCACACCGTCCGACGCCGGACAAGGACCGGGCGGCGCCGGGCAAAAACGGCCGCTCCCCGCCATCGTGCCCCGGTCACGTCACGAACAAATCCTCTTGCCTCTCGACCGGTCGTGGCGTTCCCGCCCCCAGCCGCAACACGTTCCGGCCATCGCGGATGAACAAAATGTCGTCGGGAAACATCTGCGGACCCAGCAACACCACCTCCGCCCGATCCGGCAGCGGATAGCAGCGCACGTCGTCCTTGCGCGGGTCGATGATCGCCGCCAGGCCGCGCAACACCCCCTCCAGCGAATGCTCGAAAAAGCTGCCGACGAACACCGAATA
>DEHU01000193.1:0-36704 GCA_002352125.1 Competibacteraceae bacterium UBA2792
GATCGAGGATCCGGTCCGGGTCGTACAGGCGATCTTGTTCCTGGATCTGAAGTCTGTCTTGTTCTTGAATACGAATCCGTTCTCTCGTCTGTTCCGTAAGTCCTTGCGGCCCTGGGCTTATAGTGCCAAAACCACTTGAACCTGCCGGACCTGGACCCGCACTGCTGCCGGAACCGCCGCCGGAACCACTGCCGGAACCACCGCCGACGCTGCTGGCCTGTACTTCATCAACCACTGTTTCCACTAGGCCAATGCCGAGAATAATAGTGAAGAAGGTGATTGCGATGATTTTGATAAATCTCGAAATCCTGTTATTCATGGCGAGCCTCCTAACCGCTCTAATCTAGAAAAAATATCCCAAAATCAGATAGAAATGTCTATAGGGTATTTTCCTTACTATATACTAAAAGATATGAAATCAATTTGATTGTGGCGGTCATATATTGCGTTAGTCTGTATATAAATAATCTGGAACAATTATAGCGAGCATCTAATCAGAAAATGAACGCTTTTCATCAAATATCAGTGGACAGCAAACCTTCATCTGGATGGCTGGCATCTGCAATTTTGTTCACGGTGTTAATGTTTTTCTTGCTGAGTTGGCATGTTCACTATTCATATTTTGTTATTGAAAATTTGCAACATATTTATATTAACGAAGATTATCATTGGCATAATACTGTTGATCTTTCCAGGCAAATTACCGCCGCTGCGCGTGTTGCCGCAATTGATTCAAATCCAGTCACAGCCCATCTAGAACAGTATCGAAAGAAAGTGCTCGAACTTGATGCTCTTTTATCTGAAAAAAATGACTTAAAATTTGGTGGTGGAGACACTGACCCGCTGATTCAGGCAAGATCAGCTCACGGTACGTTAAGAGCGATAGAGCAATCCGCTCTAGATCAAGTTCAGTCCGGACAGCGGGATATTGGATTAGATCGCTTGTTTGACGAGAATTATAAGATTCAGGAACAATTGTTCCTAAAGGCTATGAATAATTTTGTCGATCAATCCAGGCATCGCTTGATCGAGCGTTTACAAAATGAAAAAAATAAAGAATTACAATCGCTTTGGGCGGCGTTTTTCGTTTTTTTAGTTTCTCTTTCTTTCTGGGTTATGCTCATTCGTCGTTTACAGAAATGGGGCGGTATTTTGTCCAAAGAGATTCACGAGCATCAGAAGGCTGAAGAAGCGGCTAATGCGCTGGAAAGGAAATATCAAAATCTGTTCGAGTATGCCAATGATCCTATTCTTACCCTCGATCCAATAACTTATCGCTTGCTTGACGTTAACCGGAAAGCCATCGATCTTTTTGGATATGAGCGCGATGAATTGCTGGAATTGAGCTTGAGCGATTTAATGCTCGGTGATAACCAGAATTCGGTTGAACAGATATTAAAGACACTTTGCTCCAGAAATAGTACCATTTCCGAATGCATCTATCGCCATAAGGATGGTCATCCTTTTTCAGTTGAAATAAGTGGAAGGTTGATCGATGCTGGAAATAAGGAAGTCTACCAATGCTTTGTTCGCGACATTACCGAGCGCAAGCGTTTTCAGGAAGAAAGACTGCATTCACAGAAAATCGAGGCTATCGGTCAGGTGGCCGATGGCATCGCCCATGATTTCAGGAATGCCTTAACCGCGATTTCCGGCTATAACGCGCTGGGTCAAAATCTTTTGCCCGAATACCATCCGGCTTTGGAATCCCTCACGAGGATCGACCAGGTCATCGGCCAAGCCAATGGGTTGATCAAGGGGATATTGACGTTCAGTCGTAGGCAGGAGACGGAACGGCAATCCGTGGAACTACGTCAACTGGTTAAGAATTCCGCTGATTTGTTTCGACGGATATTGCCAGCCGCCATCGCGCTGGAAATTGATACGGCTTCCGTTCAAAGTTTCCAGGTGAGCGCCGACGTCACGCAATTACAGCAAGTGTTGCTGAACCTGATGATCAACGCCCGGGACGCCATGCCCGATGGCGGCACCCTGCGCATCGCGCTCTCTCCGGCACCGGCGGATCGAGGCGATGGGCCGGATACGGCCGGTTGGGTCCGCATCGAGGTCAGCGATACCGGGATCGGGATGCCGCCCGAAGTTCAGGACCGTATCTTCGAGCCGTTTTTCACCACCAAATCGGACGAGTACGGTACTGGCCTGGGGTTGGCCATGGTCCACAATATCGTGAGCCAGCATGGCGGGCGGATGGAGGTCCGGTCGGCGGTCGGCCAGGGTTCGACCTTCACGGTCTTGTTGCCCCTCGCGAGTCTGGATTCCATCCAGGATGAGGTCATCTCCTCGCGGAATTGGCAAAATGGCGCTGGCGAAATGATCTTGCTGGCGGAGGATCATCGCTACGTTCGGGAAATCATGGCGGCGACCTTGCGTCATGTGGACTATGACGTGGTTCAAGTGGAAGACGGGTTGGCGATGCTGGATTGCTATCAGGCGCATCGCGACCGTTTTCGCTTGCTGATCGCGGATCTGGATTTGCCGGGGTGCAGCGGGCTCGATGGCCTGCGACAACTACGGGCGCTGGGCATGCGTCTGCCCGCCATTTTGATTACGGGCACCGATTCGCGGGATTTATCCGACCAGCTCGATATGGAGACCTTGTTGTTACGTAAACCGTTCCAGATGGCCACGCTGGCGCGACTGGTTTACAGCCTGCTTCATCAAGAGGCTCGCGTCGATGATCAGACCCATCTCGATCGTCCTGGTTGACGATCATGCGCTGGTGCGCGATATGCTGCGGCAGCGGCTGACTCAGGAAACCGATATGGTGATCCTGGGTTGCGAGAGCAATGCCCAGGATGCAGTGCGGTGCTGTGTCGCCACATGCCCGGATGTAGTATTGCTGGATATCGATATGCCGGGACTGTCGGCGTTCGAGGGCGCGCGGTCGATTAAGAGCCAATGTCCCGGAACACGCCTGGTTTTTCTCAGTGCGTTTTTTCACGATCACTATATCGATCAGGCTTTGGCCTTGGAAGCGACGGGCTATCTCACCAAAAACGAATCGCCGGAGGTAGTCGTTCGAGCCATTCGCCAGGTAATGACCGGGACCGTCTATTTTTCCGATGAAGTGCTGGCCCGGATCGTGATCGACAGAGATGGCGCCCGGCTGGCGCACGCGCCGGAAAGCCGAACCCGGTTATTAACCGAGCGGGAGTTGGAGATGCTGGCCTATATCGCCCGTGGTCTTTCCAAGAAGGAGATTGCCAGGATGGTAGGCATCAGCGTTAAAACGGTGGAACAGCATTGCGCGCATCTGATGGAGAAACTGGCTATTCACGACCGGGTGGAACTAGCGCGTTTAGCAATTCGAGAAGGATTAGTGGAGCCTTGACCTTTCAGGGTCACTTCAACGAAAACGGCGACTCCAAAAGGAAGTCGCCTATCTTTGACCGCGGTCAGAGCGATCGCACGATCCACCAATGATCCGATCAGTCATCGCCGCCGCTTCCCTCTTCGCCACCGCCGCAACTTGCTCCATGCAGGCCACATTTTATGATGGCAATTTCTCCCTTGTTATCTTGTAAAGTGTAGACGACGCCGGGCGGTCCCTGTACCGCCATAGTGGAGAGCAAATTGTATTTGCCGGAATTGCTCATCAGGAGGTTTTTCAGATAGGCGGCGCAATTTTCTTCCGCTGGCGGCATAAACGAATTGGCCGAGAAACTGTAGGCTTGGACCGTGAATTCGTTAGCGTGGAGCTCTTCGGTAAGGCTCATCGTGGGAACGGTCAGGAGCATTCCCGCAAGTAATATCGAAGTCGTTTTGCTCATCACGATTTACCTCCTTTTAAGTCAATCGCCGAAATCCGTTTTCAGTCCTTCATCGGCGAATTTCGGCGATCAATATTCTAGGCGGTTACCCAGTTATTTCTTTGGGCCATTACCATTGCCGTTACCGCCGCCATTACCGCTGCTGCCACCCCGTTCGAGAATACGGACATCGATGTAGGTGAGGTTATTGTCTTTATCGAGAATCGCAGTTGCGCCACCAGCATCGCTACCACCTTCCTCTTCTTCAGCCGCCAAGGCGATATCTTCCTCGGTTGGCACCAAGATTTCCGCCTTTGTGAGAGAGGTATTGCGATTAGCCGTACCGCACGCGTCATCTAAGCTGAACGTAATTCGGTAATCGCCAGCAGCAGTTGGCGGGATGCCTGTCAAATCGTGCAATTGCCGAACGTTCCATGTATAGCCGTAGATGATTCGGCCCTTCACATTGATTTCGGCGGAGTAGTAACCTGGCCCATCGCCACCCGCATAAACCGCTTTATTGAAGACCGGTTCGTTGATGTATTCAGTACCTGGATATTTCTCCGTCCAGCCCAGTTGCGGCACCCAATCGAGTGCGTCGTCAGGCAAAACTTCCCGGGCAACCAGCAATTTTTGAATCGTCAGCCTCGCGCAGGGCGAATAGACGGTCGCTTGAGTGCCCGGACCTTCTTGTACCTCTCCGTCCAAGGATACGGCTAGCCCATGCACCTCGTTGATACCCCAGCCAGAGGTATGACGCATTGCGTACTCGGTCGTCGGCATTGCAATATCCTTGAGCAATACAATTTCAGTACGCACCTGCGAGCGCGTATACCAGTCAACCGATTCAAGATTATCGCCCCAATCAATCCAATCAACGGAAACCGGCATAGCGCTTCCGTCCGCTGATCCAGCTTGCCAGGTATTAAGGGAGTCTTTCTGTAGATAGGCGCGAACGAGCGGCAGGGGGTTATCCGCCTCTGGCTCACCGGCCATTAGCGTCACCGTGCCCACCACTCCGTCGTCGCAGTAGCCATCTCCCGGATTCTCGTCTGGATCTGATGGACAGCTAGCCGGCACGACATCAGGATCGGTCCCGTTGGTGCCCCACTGATACCAATATGCGCCCTTCGTTTCAATCTCTCCTGGCACACCGCGTAGAACCTTGGTCACACCCTCGGCCCAGATAACTGGGAAAGATAGATTGTTGCCGGTGGTTTCGCCGGTCGGTGGCTTATTTCCACCACCGCCATTACCGCCACCTGACCCCGCGGCCAACGCCATTGGCGAGGTAATCAAACCAACCATCAGTGCGGTCGCTACTGTTTTCATCAAATTCCTTGCGTTCATAATACTCACCTCCATTTGCCTTCCGGATAGGGCTCCTTTGAACCCCGATCTTGCTGGCGAACCAAGGGCTTAACCCGGATTCGCCGGTTGTATGTGATTCTCTCTTTTACACGCCATCCACCTTTCAAGGCGCAAGAGGTTTTACGGAAGTCAAGAGCGGTTGATCCCCAACATTGACCTCCTCAAAAATAGTATTGTGTCAAGAATTTACATTTTGATAATAAGGTTTATTATCTATAAATATACATGCATAGTGTTTTTTGTATCATGAAATGATCTGCAAGTTTTGCTTGATGGCCAGCGTCTCCGAGACGCGAGCGGGCCTGCTATCGAGTGACAAGCGATGACGCTGGCCCGTTGTCACCTGGGCTGTCCGGTTTGGAGCAACCGGGATTGGGTGGGCGAGTTGTTCGCCGCCGGCGCCAAACCTCGCGATTTTCTGCGCCAGTACGCGGTGGTGTTCGATACGGTCGAGGGCAATAACTGCTTTTACGGACTGCCCAAGCTGGAAACCGTCATCCGCTGGCGGGACGAGACCGCACCGGGCTTCCGATTTTGCTTCAAATTTCCGCGCACCATCAGCCACGAGCGGCGACTCCGCGATGCGGGGGCAGAAACCGCCGAGTTTCTAGACCGGCTGACGCCGCTGGCGGTGGCCGGGCGGCTGGGACCGAGTTTCCTACAGCTACCACCTAGTTTCGGGCCGGCCGATCTGCCGGCGCTGCGCGACTATCTCGTTGCATTATCTGATGATTTTCGATATGCCGTCGAGGTACGGCATCGCGCCTTTTTCACCAAAGGCGAAGCGGAACGCCAACTGAACCGATTGTTGTTCGAACTCGGCGTGGATCGGGTGATGCTGGACAGTCGCGCCCTGTTTGCAGCCGATCCCGCCGATCCCGACACGCGCGCCGCGCAAGGCAAGAAACCGCGCCTACCGGTGCACGCCATCAGCTTGGGACCGCATCCGTTCATCCGCTACATCGGCCATCCTGAACCGGAAGCAAACCGGCCGTTTTTGGAACCGTGGTTGGATAAACTGGCGTTGTGGCTAAGCGAAGACCGGGAACCGTATGTCTTCATCCACACCCCTAACAACCGGTATGCACCGCGATTGGCTAGGCTGTTTCACGAGCTGTTGCGAGCGCGCTGTCCCGAGGTGGGCGCGCTGCCACCCTGGCCGGCGGAGCAGGCGTCTTGAGAAGGCTATACGGAGATAATCGCGCGATCCCTGGCGGTCAGCGGTATTCCTGCGGCCGACGGGGCGGGAATTCCGAAGGCGCTGTATCGGCAGGCGACACAGGCTGTTGGGACCGGGAAGCCGCGCTCTTGCTGTAGCGGCTGGACCAGCGGTCCCGGCGCTCAACCCGGCGAGCCGGTTGGCAGCCATTTGCTCCCGGACAATTTCCCGCCCAGTTGTTGACCGCTCGATTGGCGCTGTCGAGACCACGCTGGATTTCCGTTCCGACGGAGGCGCTGGTGCGGCTCATCCAATTGCCGATGTTTTCCGCTTCGCGCCGGATATCGGTGGTCGCGCGGCCAGCGTTTTTTTGGAAAGCAGTGATCGGATCGGCAGAGCGAACTGGAGGGGTCGGCGGCGTGGCCGAATTTCGAGATGGAACGGCGGTTGTGGCGCGCGCGGATTGCGCGGGCCGGACGGAAGTTGTCGCCGAGACAAGATTGGAGCGGCTGACGAGCTCGATGGGTGGCTGGGTAGAAGGCGATGATGTCGCCTTCGATCCGCCGAGGTTGTTGCTTACCAGTTGGATCGGCGGTAAAGCGGCAGGGCGGGGAGCGGGCCGGGCTGTTCGAGGCGCAGGGGTGGGCGAAGCCGCCGCTTTAGGAGCGGTGGACGTGTGCGCGAGCCGGCCGGATGGACTGTTGGTGCGCGGAGCGGACGAAAGCGTTTTTTTAGCGGGCGGCGCAGAGCGAGCGATCGTTGCGGTCGGTGCGGGTGGTTTTGGAGCCGATTTCGCGACCGGAGGTGCTTTCGGTGGAACGACCGGTGCAGGCACGGTAACCGGCGTGGCCACGGACGATGCCGCCTTAGCGCTTTTTGCGGCCGTTACAGCGGTAGGTGGCGCCGCTTTAGCGGTTTTTTCTCTAGGTGGCTTTTTGGTGACGCGAGCCGGGGTAGATCGCTCCACGACGGCTGGCGCGCTGGATTTGTGCGGCGTGGCGTCATCGACCGCCGGCGGAGCCGTTGCGGCTGGTTGCTCGGCAGGGTCAGTCTCGCGCGGCGAATCGGCCAGTTCGAGAGCGCCGGCTGTCGATTTGGCCTCGGGCTTCGCTATCGGTTCAGTGGTTGGCGCGGCTGGGGGTTCGGTTTTGGCCGTGGTTTCGGTTGGCGTAGCGGCTGGCGATTCGGCCGGCGGGCCGGGCTCGGTTGTTTCCGCCGGTTGTGCTGTCGCGTTCGCACTCACATTGTCCGCGGAGGGTTCCGGCGCGCTGGCGGGTTCGGTGGCTGGCGGTTCGGCCGCGATTTTGGGTGCGTTCATCGGAGCGGCCGGCGCGGTCACGGGCGGCGGCTGGGTCGCAAGATCGGACGATGGCGACGCGAGCAGGGTGGCCGTTGGCTCGGTGCGATCGTGGCGCAAAATCGGCTGGATGACGACCGCCCAAGCTAAGGCGCCAGCCAAGCCCAGCACTCCAGCCAGACCTGCGGCGCGGCGCGACCAAGTCGAACCGACCGAAGAATTGGCGCGGCGCGGATGCCGGTTCGGCGGCGTGTCCGGCGGCGGCGCTAACCCATTCGGCGAAACGAACGGCACGGCCGGTTGATCGGCGCGCACCGCGTCCAAAACCGCGCGTATTTCCGCGCTGGTGGCGGGGCGGGCGGCGGGGTCGCGCGCCAGCAATCGGCCGAGCAAGCCGCTCAGCAGCAGCGCTGCGCCGTGTTGTTCTTGCTCCGGCCGCACCGGCACCGTCCAGAATTCGATGGATCGCCGCAGCAGTTCCCGCTCTTCGTCGGTCAGGCCGCCCAACTGGTCGCGATGTTGGCCGGCGCCTTCCTGTCCGTGCAGAGCGAGCAGTTGGCCTAGCCGGCGCTGGGCCGCAGTGGTCGGCCGTTCGGTGAGCAAAGCGAACAGAAGGAGTCCCAACGCGTAAAAATCGGCGCGATAATCCACCGCGTACTCGCAGCCGTCCGCGCTGTGGCCTATCGGCAGGATCTGTTCCGGGGCCATGGTGGCGGGCGTGCCGATGCAGGAGCGAGTGCTGTCGCCGTTCTCGCGTTTCAGGGAACCGAAATCGGCCAACTTGAGCAGCAATCCGTGATCGCCGACGAGAATGTTGCTGAATTTGAGATCGCGATAGACGAAGCCAGCACCGTGGATGACGTCTAAACCATCTAGGATTTGTTCGGTCCAGTCGAGAATACAGGCCAGATCGAGCGGCGACTCGCCATCCCGTCGCCGTTGTGTCAACCATTGGCCGAGGTTGGCTTGCAACCGTTCCATGACCAATACCGGCTGGTCGTCTATTTGGCCGTGATCGATCAGAGTAACGACGTGGCGAGATCGGGCGGAGTCCAGGCCGGCCAGGAAGGCGATCTCCCGTTCCAGATGCGCGCGCCAGTGGCCGTGCAGGCTGGCGTCGGCCTGGGACATGGCCTCGGTATTGATAAACTTGAGGGCGACGGGGCGGCCGGCGGAATCGGTGGCCGCCCAAACTTGGCCGTAGCTGCCGGCGCCGGTCGAAAGCACGGGGCCGAGCCGGTAATCTCGGCCGTTGATCACGATCCGTTCGCCGCTCTGCATGGGGATTCTCCGGGCTAGCTGTCCTCGGAAGAGAACCTGAATTCAGTAAACTAATCCGCGACCGCTTGGTCAAGGTATTCCGCGTATTTTGTCATGATTCGCTATGGAACCCATATCGAAGCTGAACCGGGCTGACTGTTGGCACCGGATTTTGCGGCCGGTCCCGTTCTTCGCGCTGTGCATCGCGCTGAGCGTTGGGTTGTTGCAACGACAATTGGCGTTGATTTACGCCCGGCCGAAGGCGGTGGTAGCCGCGCCAGTGTCGCCGGCCGGGCCTCCGGCCCGTCGCGAGGATGCCGGATTGTTCGACCGCGCTTGGGCGGTTGGTTTGCTGCGGCCGGCCGAAAGCGGGCGGATCGCCGTCGCGCCGGCCGATCTGCCGCTGCGTCAGGCGTATGCGCGTGCCTATCCCGAATTGCTGGTGCCTCGCGCCGGCGAACCCGATTGGTTGGGCGGGGTCTGGAACGACGAAGTTCGACGGATACACCGGGCTTTGCATTTTGGTGCGGCGGGCCGCTACGTGCGCCAACAGGTCGAAGCGTTCAACGCCCGGCGGTCGACCCGCGTTCGGCGGACGGGCGAGAAATTTTCGTGGTGGGATGGGTCGCCGGCAATTGGCGCCGGTGCATCCCGGTCGCCGAACGCGGCGGGAACGCTGCGCGGTTCTCCGGGCGGCACTGCGCTCGAACCCGCCCAACCGGCCACACAATCCGATGCGGTCTCCGAGATGGATACCGAGGCGGATGGCGAACCACCCGATCAGCGATAGCGACATGAGAAACCGCATCGCAGAAGCCGAAAAGCGAGGAACGGGGCTTGAGATCCGGCCGGACGTTGACAAATCGATGCGGCCGGCACGACGCGTCGGGCGGTGGTGGCTGTTTTGGCTTTGGTTGCTGCCGGTGTTGGGCGTGGCATGGACGGCTTATCGAGCGCCGGCTTGGCTGGAACCTCGCTCGTTGACGGTGAGACTGGAACCTGGCCAGTCGGCGACGCTGGGCCGGGAAACGCTGTGGGCGCCCCGGGCGGACCGGGAACATGTCCTGATTCGTCGCGACGCCCAAAACGGCTGGTGGCTGGCAAATCTTTCCGCCGATAAAAAAGTTCTGTGGCGGCCCGCTTTGGAGAGCCACGACCAGGCCGTCCGAGATTGGCCGTTGATGCCGGGCGCTGCGTTTGTGGTGGGCACCGAGTCGTTCTCGGTCGTGGCCGCGGAAACTCGCCGGCTGGTCTTGCAAGGCGGTGGCCGGCGCTGGGAGTATGACGGCCTGCGCCTGCATCGGGATGGCCAACCCTTGCCGGAGTGCCGTCCGGGTTGGCGGACCCGCTTTCGCGAGTGGTTCGAATCGCCGGGCTTGCTGAACGGATTGGTCCGGCGGCCTTTGCGACTGGGTGGCGGTGTGTACTGCGCCGACCGGTTGGGTTTGGCGGGAGTGCCGGTCGATACGGCGATCATCGAGCCGGCTCCTGCGGGGTTTACGCTCTGTCCGGGCGATGCCGGGCGATCGGGTGGTCCGCCGGTGACGGTGGCAGCGGGAACTCCGGACGCCGAATCGTTGTGGCAGCGCTCCGTTCCGTTGGCGGTTGGCGATCGGTTGGTGGTCGGTCGTACCCAATATCGGGTGGCGCAGATCGAGCCGGTGTTGGCTTTGGCGACGATTGCGCGCGCTCAGCGTTGGCCCGCTGGCTCGACGCCGCCAACCGTTTCTCCGGTCGTGTCCGTAGAATGGCGCCCGATGGCTTGGCTGCGGTCGTTCGGTTCGCGGACGATGGACTGGTGGTTTGGTCTTGTGCTGTCGCCGCTGGTGCTCGGATCGGTCTGGTCGAAGCGGCAACGCGAGAGGCCGAGGATCGATGTCCACTGGCAGGCCGCGCTGGCGCTGACGCTGGCCGGCGCGTGCCTGGTCGCGTATTGGAACAGCTTGACCGTGCCGGTGTTATGGCCTTATCTGCTGGCTTGGCCGGCGCTGCTGGTTTGGTTGGGAGCGGTTCGCTCGCCGTGGAGCGCCGGCTTGCTGGGTGCGCTGGTTTTGCTGCTGGGCGGCGGGCTGATAACCTTGCTGCAGTTGGGCGTTGGCGCCAGCGAGTCCGGCTGGCAGCGGTATGGCGCTAGCGGCGCGGCGTTGGCCGGTGCGTTCGGTTGGCTGGCCTGGGCCGGATGGCGTTGCCGGTGCTGGCGATGGTTGGCCGCTCGGCCGGATTCGCGTTGGGCGCGATGGAGTTCGTGGTCGTTGGGCGCCGCATCGCTGGCGCTGCTGTCGGGGCAAATCGTTTTCGGCGACGAGAGCGGCTGGGGCGGCTGGCAGCCTTTCGAGTTGACCAAGCTGGCGCTGGTGATGGTAGCGGCCTATGCCCTGACGTTGCGGGCGCAATCGTGGGAAAGCGGCTGGAATGCCGGCAAACCGTCGCCTTGGTTGCGCTATTTGGGGCCGCTGGCGCTGCTGTCGGCAACGAGCGCCTTCGCGCTGGTGTTTCTGCGCGATTTCTCGCCGCTCGTGCTGCTGCTATGCTGGGCGCTGGGGCTGGCCTGGGCCTATTTGCGCGCGCATCCGCGATCGCTTCGGCGCCGGTTAGGTCGATTGATAGTGATCGGTTTGGTTTTGTCGGCGGTGGCCGGGCTGGCGTGGCTGCGAGAATGGCCAGAGGATTTTCCGCTCGATTTTCAGGCGGATCGCGTTCGAGTTTGGGCGACGCCGGATCAGTATCCCCATGCCGGCTACCAGTTGCGGCGGGCGCTGGAAGCGATCCGCGCCGGCGGCTGGTGGGGGGCGGTGTGGGCCGATACGACCAACGGGCGCGCTATGGCGATTCCGGCGGTACAAAACGATTTTACCCCGGCGTTCTTCTTGAATCGTTATGGGGGCGTGGCGGCGCTGGCCTTGGCCGGGATTCAGGCGATGCTCATCGCCCTGATGCTCGCGATCGCCGACCGTGCTTTGGAGCGGGCCAGGCGCGACGATGGCGGACCGGACGCTCTTGGCTGGTTCGCCCATTTTGCCCTGTACGGTGGCGCAGCCTTGCTCGGCGCGCATTTTCTGGTTTCCTGGGGTACTAATCTGGGTTTCCTGCCGGTGATGGGACAACCGATGTCGCTGTTGTCGGCCGCTGGCAGCCATCTGGTGTTGTTCGTGCTGCCGATCGTGGCGTTGGCCGTCGCGGTCGAGGAAAAAATTTATGGCGACCCAACCTGATACGCTGATCGTATCCGATTACGTAATCTGCGCGACGTTGCGCAAGATCCCGGACGTATTCAACGTCGAGATGCTGTGGGAGCGAACGCGTGGAGGCCAGGAGGGCGTGTTTTTGTCGGAGGCGCTCAAGCGCTATCCCCGGATGTCCCGGGGCCGTCAGCGCAAGGAAACTCGCTACAGTCACGTCGTCGTTCGCCTTCCCGAGCGCGATTATCTGCGGGATGATCGGCTCGACGACGGTTTCGGCCGAGAGACCCTGCTACAGGAACTGCAACGGCTGCACGAACAGGAGTTGGGCCGCTATCTGGCCGATAACGCCACGATCCGCTATCGCGTGGAGCCCGACCCGGTGCTGCGAACGGGCGAGGTGCAATTCTTGTTCGGTCGGGCGGTTTATCTTCCAGCCGAGGGCGAAGTGCCCCGGTTTCGGATTCAGGTCACGGCGGAAGGGCAATGCGACTGGCGGGAATGGGGGGTGATCTATCCCGGCCAGCGGCTGACCGTGTTGAACGGCGACCGGCGAGCGAGCAGCTTCGCGGTGGCTGCCTGGCCGTTTCCGAACGGCGAATCGATGCTGTTGATGTTGCGCCCTGGAACGCCGGCTCTGGTGGACGTAGTGGCGGAGCCACCGGGGTGTCTGAGCCTGATCGACGATAGCGAAGGTGGATTCGTGGTGCGCGACCGCCGTGGCCGGGCGTTGCGACTGCGGGTTGTGGCGCTGCTGGCGGCGGCGGAATCGTCGATACCATCGGCATCGCAAGCCATCCCGACACCCGAATCGCAACCGGTCAAGGTGTCCTTTCCAAGCGCATTGAAATCCGATTCGGAAATGGAGGAGCCGCTCGCGCCGCCGAATGCGGATTATCCGCTGACCGATCCATGGGGTCGGCGCGAGCCGGTATTGGGTTTCCCGGTCGATTTCGACGGGCCGTCAGAGCTGGCGGAATCGCCCGATCGGCCGATTCCGCCGTCGCCGGTTTCGCCGCGATCACCGTCCGCTGCGGTGGCGCCTGATCCGCCTTCGGCGCCGGAGCAACTGACCTGGGTTCCTCGGCGACCGGCGGCTATCGTGCAGGTAGCTGGCGTTGCGTTGCAGCGGCTGTCGACCTATGCGGCGGCCGGGATCAGCGATTGGCGCATCAGCTTCAATCGCGCGGGCGGCATGGTGCCGGGCGGCCATCCCGAAGCGGCCGCTTGGCTGCGCATCGACAGCGCCGACCGCGTGTTCGGCGAGGTGGTGGGACTATCGGCGCCGCTGGAATTGCCGGGGACATGGCAGCCGTTTCCGGACCTGGAGCTGGAACTTCGCGTCGCGCCGCCGCCGATGGCGGTGCATTATCTGGGCTGGATGCGGTTGCCGACGCCGCTGGCGATTCCGGTGCCGCGCGAGCGGGCGGTGAGCTTCGGGCGCGGATCGGAAGCGGACATTGCGCCGCGCCTGCTGGCCGATCCGCGCTCCTTGCGCTGGGATGGCAATTCGGCCAAAACGGTCGGCATTAACGCCGAGTATCTGGGATTGTCGCGCCGCCATTTGCGCTTGCAGGTGCGCCGCGACGACTGGTGGGTGCAGTTGGAAAGCCAGAACATGCCGGTGTACCGGCTGGCGCCGTCGGGGGATCTGCTGGACGTGCTGAGTCCGGGCGTGGATACCGCTACCGCCGCCAAACCGGGCGAGTTGCTGGTGGTGGGGGGTTACGTGCTGGCGCTGGGAGCGGTGGCGTGACGCTCATTTTCCCGATAATGGCCGGCTTTTCATCCGCGTAGGATCGAACAGGCGGGATGCGATCACTTCGGTGGAAGCGATCGCAAAATTGAGGTTCTGACCCGCCTTGAGGCCCATGGCGGCGATACCGATCACGGTGCCGTCGCGCAAGATGACTGGCCCACCGCTGTTGCCCGGACTGACCGGCGCGGAAATCTGGATGTAGCGAACCCCTTCGATTTCGCGCAAGCCGCTGATAACCCCGGTGGAAAACGTTCCTTCCAAGCCGTAGGGATTGCCGATTACGAACACGTCCCGACCGATTAAATCCTGATTATAGGTTTCGTTGAGCACGAAACTATTTTTGACCTGGAGCGAGGTCGCCAGCAGCGCCAGGTCCGGCTCCTTGCTCCGTTTGCGGACGCTTGCGGCCGATTCTCGCTCGCCGCATTTGACCGCCAAGTTATCGGCTTTTTCGACGACGTGATTGTTGGTGATGACCAGACCGTCCGTCGAGACCAACAAACCGCTGCCGAGGTTATCGGTTTTGCCGTTCCGAAAGGTGACGATCAGGCAAGTGAGCGGAATGCTTTGCTGGTAGATCCGCTGCCCTGGACTGTCGGCGTTCAGCGCCTGCGGCCGAGACGAGTCGCTCGCTGGCGTCGCGCCGTTGGGCTGGCCGGTCAAGTTCTCCAAACCGCGTTTGAGCGAGCCGAAAACCGCGCCCGCGACGGTAGATTTTCCGGCCGACGCCGCGTCGGCCAGAGCCGTATCTCCAGCGTTGGGCGAAGGTTTGGGCGCGACTGTTGGTGCGACGGAGGTCGTCGGAGCTGGCTGCGGTACCAAAACGGGAGTAGCCGCGGGTTTCGGGTTAGGGTCGGGCCGGGTCGATTGCAGCGTTTGCTGGGCGCCGGCTCGTACTGCTTCGACGTTGCTGGTTGCTGCCAACTGCCGCAACTGTTCGGCGAGTTGTGGCGGGTCCTTGGCGAAACGATAAGCGTTGGTGAACGCCCCGGCGGCGCGGTGCGCGTCGCCGGTTTGTCCGTAAACCTCGCCCAACACGAGCCAGGTTGCCGACCGCGCCGGGGCCAGAGACAGGGCGTAAACCGATAGCCGCTCCGCTTCCTTGAAGCGATGCAGGCGCAGATACGTTTGCCCGAGTTGACCGGCGATTTCCGGGTCGGCTGGATCGGTTATGAACGCCTGCCGGAACGCCGTCAACGCTTCCTTGAGATTGTTGCGGGCCAGTTGCTCCAAACCCTGTTGTCGAAATGGCTGAGCTTTGGCCGAGTCGCCGGCTTCCGGTCGTCGCAAGTTTTCCATCTGTTCCCGAAAGGTCTGCACGCCGATTGCGTCGCTGGCGTTTGCCTGGGCGATCATTTGCTGGACGTAATAGTCGATGGTTTCGTATTGGCCTGCCGCGTCGACCGAAGCGGCGAAAGCCAACGCGATCATCGACGCTAACGTTGCGAGAACAGGCTTCATGGCGCTGGACGGATCGAGGGAGCGCGAACGGAACCGGGCGGAACGTTCAGCGGAGCGATGCCGGGATTTGCCGGTAGCGGAGGCACGATGACCGCTTCTACCGGGAGACGATAGAGGCGCAAAGTTTCCAGGGCAGCGTTGCGCAAAGTGTCGGCAGCCTCGTTTTCGGCGATGTTGCGCAGGATTTCTTCGGCGCGCATCGGGTTTTGGGCGAAGCGGTACGTGTTGGCCAATGCGCCCAGCGCACGCCGGGCATCGTTTTGCAGTCCGTAGACTTGAGCGAGCTGGAACCAAGCCACCGCCCGGGTCGGTTCCAGGGCAAGCGCTTGTTGCAGGGCGTTTTCTGCTTCCTGAAATCGGTTCAGCTTGCGATAAATCAGGCCCAGGTAGTTGACGGCTTCGACGTTGCCCGGATCGGCTTGGCTGGCTTGTTGGAACGCGCGCAGCGCCGTTTCCAGCTCGTTCTGTTCGAGGGCCGCTAACCCGCGCTGCGAGGCGGCGCGCGCGCCCGACGGATCGGCCGATGCCGGTTTGGGGCTTTGTTCCAGAACCCGCTGCGTGGTCGTTACGCCGTGATCGTCGTTGGTGGTGGCCAATTCGATCATCTGTTGTATGTAGTAGCGATTCTGCTCGCTGCTTTGCGCGGCTGCCAGCGGCGCGAGCATCCACGCTGCCATCGACAGCGATGCCACCAACAGGAAATAGCGGGCGTTCATGCGGTTGCCGTGACGCACCGGCGCGTGCGGTCGGGAGAAGGGGCTATAGATTGGGGCTATAGATTCTTGATGGTGTCGTACTGGCGTTCCAGGCTGAGCCGCTTGGAGTCGGCCTGAGTGGCGGTGAGCTGGCCCCGGTCGAGTTCGGTCTCGAATTGCTGGATGTCGCGCGTCAGTTGTTGCTGCTTGCGGCGCAGTTCGGCGGTTCGTTGTTCCGTGGCCGATTTGGAACGTTGCAGCTCGTCGATTCGTCTAGCCATATCGCGGTTGCGAGCCTTGAGCGAAGCCAATTGGCGGCGTTGCGCGGCGACCTCGTCGGCTTTCATCTGGCGCGTGGCTTCCAGGTAATCGCCTTCTTCCCGCAAAGCGCGCAATTGATTTAAGGATTCGTCCCGTTCATCGCGCAACTGTTGTTGCCGTACGTCGTAGTCGCCGGCCGCCAGGCCGCGCACGCCGCCGAAAAAGCCGCCGGATCGCGGGTCGTTGCTTGGATCGGCAGCGCAGCCCGCCAGGGCGAGCAGACCCGATAAGATGCTACTAATAGCGAATGATTTCATGATATTGGACCTCAAATTTCCCGACTTCCGTCCGTGGCGCCGGAGACGATGGTATCGAGTGGCGCATTTAGATGGACATGCTGTCGTACACCCGCTGCAAGCTGGCGACGTTTTGCTGGGATTGTTGGCGGGTTTCTTTCAGTTTCACCACGTTGGATTCGAGCTGCTGGGTGTACTTGTCTTGCGGCCCGCGCTTTTGCCGCGATTCCCGATAGACCTGATCGGCATCGGCCAGTTGCTTTTCGGTCAGGGAATTGATTTGTTTGGCTTTGGCTAATTGTTTTTCCAAGCCAGCCTGCTGGCTGGCCAAGGCATCTCGTTTTATCTTGCCGGCCCGGTATTCGCGCGCCAATCGCTGCGATTCGCGGTCCAATCGAGCGATTTCCTGATAGAGCTGGCGATTCTCCGCGTCGGCCTCCGCGATGAATTCCTGGTTGCGCTCGATTTCCGCAATCAGAAAATCTTCCTCGGTGGCATATTGGGCTTTGCGTTCGGCGATGGAACTACCGATGCCGGCTCCGATCAGCCCGCCGGCTGCAGCGCCCACCAAGGCGCCGGTTCCTTTATTTTTGCTGACGGCAGCGCCGAGCAGCCCGCCCAATACGGCGCCGACTACCGCGCCCTCGGCGACGGTTTGCTGCTGGTCGTTCATGGTGCCATCGGGATTGGTGGCACAACCGGACAGCATCGCGCCGGTCACGATGACGATAAGAAGGCTTTTTCCTATTTGTTGGGTAGACATGGGCGTCTCCAGGCCGCGACGATGAACGGGGTTGTAAATTTGACAATCGCTTGATGGGGGAATTCTGTCGGGTGTCGGAGCGGAAATCAACGAATCGCGATGCTTGCGTTGCGGAATTGGCGCTGGCTGCTCAGTGCGGCGAGGAGGATCGAGGTTTCGCGGCCGGTTTTTCGCTGGCCGAAGGCGGGTTAAGGGCCGGGGAAGCGGGACCGGAGGCCGGTTGTTGCGCGGGGAGCATGGTCGTCGGTGGCTGAACGATCACTACGGGCTGCACGGATTGGTGCGGTGCGCATTGGGTGACCACGAGGGTGGTGGCCACGGTGGCAGTGGCGCCGATGAGTCCGCTGAATATGATGGCCAACGGCGTGGCGTAAGGCTTGATCCGTTCGTGGAATCCTGGCGAGGAAGCGGCTGCTGGTGCCGGTCCGGCGGTATCCGGCTGGTGGCTGGACGGTGCGTTGGCCGGCTGTGGTTGAGTTGCCGGGTCTGGAACCGGCCGGGGAATGCCCGAGGAGCGGGTAGCTCGGGCGGTGGGAGGCGTGATCGACGAAGGAGTGGGCCGCTTGGCGGATTGACCGGTCCGAAGGCCGCTAGCGGACGGAAGAAGTTGCGGGGAGGCTAGAACGTCTGGTTGCGGCCGGCCGGAGCCGGTGGCTTGCGAGCCGAAGGGCGGGTGGTCCGCTGCGGCGGAGACGTTCGTGCCAGCCCGCTCCGTTGCAGCGTGGTGCGCGTTGTCTACCACATCGACGCCGAAGGCGTCGGCCAAAGCCGCCAGATCGCGTTTCAATCCTTCGCCTTTGGCGCGCACCTTCCACAAGTCGTTGTAGCGATAAAGCTCGACAAGGAGCAGCGAACGGCCTTCGACCGGCTCCGTCAGTCGAAACAGAACACCATCGCCCGCAGCCGGTGCTACGATGCAAGCGACGTCGTCGACCGCCCGAAAATCGCCACCGCTCAAGGTGGCAAAGAAAAAACATTTTCGTACGGTGCCGGGCAGAAGATCGAGGTTGATCAGAAATTCGGCGCGTCGGACATCGAGGCGGATGGCGTTGCCGGGGCTGGCGGGCTGGTTGTAAAACACGAACCAAGCGTCGGCCAGAACGCGTTCGCGAGCGTCGAGAGCAAAGCAGGTGAAGTCGAGTTCGCCGGGGGCCGTGCGCCAATTCAGGCAGACCCGGACCTTGCCAGAAGCCGCCAGCGCGGCGTTGGCGCCTTTGACGAGTTCTTTCATGTCGATACGCGGAACATCCGTCGCCGTGATAGCCGGATTATACAGCGGCGGGCGCAGGGTGGATTTCGCGCTACGAGCGACCGGCTGGCGGTAGCAGCGGCAGTCGAATGCTGTCGGCATTCCAGGCTTGGGATGGCCACTGGCGCATGGCGCCGCGCAACCGATTGACGAACTGCGGACCCGTCAAATTAAATTCGGCGACCGGCGTGCGCGGTCTTTTGAGATTTTTGATGTCTCGTCTTCCAAACAAATTCAATGGCCGGTGGGTGGTCACCAGGATAAAGGTTTCGACGCCGGGCGGAGCGGTGGGCGCATACGCGAGCTTTTTGTTCGCCGCTGGCGGAAAAAAAACGATTTCGTTGGCTTGGACCGGATAATTGGTGAGCAACTGGCCGGCGTTACCGGAAGAATCGATGAAGTAGAGGTTCAAATAGCCGTCGGTCGTGGCGCGCAGGCTGAGCTGCACCGGGTCGCCGACGCGCAGCGGCTCGCGCTCGGCTCGAAGCGCAACCGCGAACGTGGCTTTGGGGTTGCCAAGCCGCAGCGAATCGGCGACCGGGCCGGCGGTAGGCGGTGGCGGCGGTGGCGGTGTGGCGCAGCCGGTGATCGATAGCACCGCGATAAGCGGTAGGATCATAGCGGGTAAACTGTTCCGCGACATGGATTTCTTGGCCGGTTATTCGGTGGTTACGGAGAAAACGGTCGGGTGGTTCTCGTCTCGATGCGATCGATCCTGGCGGACGAATCGGGCAACGGCCGGATCGGCGGTCGAATCATCGAGTAACCCGGCGGAAAATTTCAACGGGATTTCTTGCAAGGATTACGGTGCATAAATTCGATCGCGACAGGCTGGGTCTAGCTTTCCTCGATGGTTCCTTTCAGCATCACCCCATCTACTCCGACGATCCGCAGCCGGGTGCCGGCCGGACAGTCGCGTTCGACCAACACCTTCCAGGTCGTATCGTCTACCCGGATTTTACCGTGGCCGTTGACTGCGGGTGCGTCCAGAGTGAACAACCGGCCGATGTATTGATGGCCGCGACGGTTGAGGAGGGGATCTTCGGTTCGGGTCGGGTGCCGCCGCAGCCACAATTGCCACGCGATGATGGAGCCGACCGACAGCACCGCAAACAGCAGGACTTGATAGGTCCAAGCCAATTCAGGCAATACCGTTACTACCAGCCCCACCAGCAGCGCCGCCACCCCCATCCACAGGAAAAAGAAACCAGGCGCGAGCGCTTCGATGGCCATCAGCACCACGCTCAGCAACAACCAGTTCCAATAAACCGGTTCCAGCAACCATCCGCTCACGAGCGCGCTCCTGTCTTGCTCAGGGCCTCCTGCGCCAGTTCGGCTACCCCGGCCAAAGTGCCGACCAGCCCCGACGTGTCGAGCGGCAGCAGCAATACCTTTTGGTTGGGGGCCGCCGCCAGCTTCGCGACCGCCTCCACGTATTTTTGCGCCACGAAGTAGTTGATCGCCTGCACGTTGCCTTTGCCGATGGCTTCGGACAGCATCAAGGTGGCGCGAGCTTCGGCTTGGGCCAACCGCTCGCGGGCTTCGGCGTCGCGGAAAGCGGATTCCTTGCGGCCATCCGCTTCCAGAATCGCCGCCTGCTTTTGTCCTTCGGCAGCCAGAATCGCCGCCTGCCGCTCGCCCTCGGCCGTCAGGATCGATGCTCGCTTGTCGCGTTCGGCTTTCATCTGCCGAGCCATGGAATCGACCAGATCCTTGGGTGGAGCGATATCTTTGATCTCGATACGGATCACCTTTACCCCCCAGGGAGTCGTGGCTTCGTCCACCACCACCAACAGGCGGGCGTTGATTTCGTCGCGCTTGGACAACAGTTCGTCGAGATCCATCGAGCCCATGACCGTGCGGAGGTTGGTCATGGTCAGATTGAGGATGGCGAATTCCAGGTTGTTGACTTCGTAGGCCGCTTTGGCGGCGTCCAGCACTTGGTAGAACACCACGCCGTCCACTCGGACTATCGCGTTGTCCTTGGTGATGATTTCTTGCGAAGGCACGTCCAACACCGTTTCCATCATATTTATCTTGTGGCCGATGCGGTCGATGACCGGGACGATGAAATTCAGCCCCGGCGTCAGGGTTTCGGTATAGCGACCGAATCGCTCGATCGTGTACTCCATGCCTTGCGGTACGGATTTGACGCCCAGAAAGATGAGGATAGCCGCTAGGATCGCCAACCCGACCACGAACGCAGAAAAACCTTCCAACATAATTTCGATTCCTCGCGCAGAAGATTAATTTTTCAGTATCGCACCAGAGCGTGCATCCAGCACCACGTATAGCGGTGTGTCGTTTTCCGTCCAAGCAACCACTTGCCAGCGTGGCATCCCATCGTCGACATACAACGAAGCCGAGTCCAGCGCAGCGCGTTTTGCGCCGGCGCGAGCGGTCAGCGCCGTTTGGGCTGCCGGCAATATACGGTCGAGATCGCGCAGCCAGGGATCGAGCCGCAACGGCGCCGGAGGCGAGGCCGCAGTCAGGTCTGTCCATTCGGTCTCGTCGGCGGCTTGCTCGAATTCCCGTTCCATAGCGGTAACCGCTAGCGTGCCGGTCGCCGAATCGAACAGAACGTCGAAGCTTCGCCATCGGCGAATCCGCCGTTGGGGTTGTTCGTCGCAACCGCGGAAAGAATAGCGAAACTCTCGCGGCACGGGGGTATCGGCGGGACTGTGATCCAGTTCCACCACCACGGCTTCCAGCACCGCTCTCGGATCGGTTTGTCGGGCCAGCGGCCGAGCTTGTTCGTATCCGGCAAGGATCGTACCGATCGAGGTTCCCGCCGGCAGCGATTGGCTGGCGACCCGAATGGACATGGCACTGCCAGCGAACGCTGCGGCATCGAGGCCATGCTCGGCTAGCAACCGGCGAGAATGACGGTCGGCGGCGCGCAAATGCAGGCTCGCCAGCGGCCAAGCCTGCCGCCAGATCCCCGTCAACGCACCGCGCGGACGTAACCGAACCGCATTGCCGCCCGCGCTCAGCCGCAGCCAGCCTTCTTCGACGAGCGCCCGGATTTCCCGGCTGTAGCCAGCGACCAGCGAGCCGGCCGGATCGTGGGCGGCTTGCTCGACTGTGTCCGGGTTGATCGCTTGCGGCAAGGATGCGACCAAGCTGCGATGCAGGGCATACAGCGCCCGTGGGTCCCAGACATCTTTCAGTTGCACTCGAGCCAAATAGGGCGGAGCCGGCAGGCTGTAAGGCAGGTTGAGGTTGTTGGTGTCCAACACGCGGCCGTCGCGGAATTCGGTCGAGAACTCGATGAAGTGGTGGGGTGGGCGGGCATTGTTTTTGAGCTCGACGTACGCGGCCGTGGCGCCGATACCCTGTTCCGGTTGTCCCAGCAACCGCAACCATAGCGTTCCGCCCTGAATCAATTCGCTGCAGCAGAAGTCGCCGTAACGAACGAAACCTTCGGCGGCTAATGCCTCGGCTGCATCGGTGAGGGCAACCCACGCGGCGTCGGGCAATTCGGTTTCTCCGAGCGGTACGAAACGCGGCCGCAACGGTTGTCGAATTCGCAGGAGGGCCAGCGGAACGCCGAGCAGCAGTTGCAGAAGCAGGGCTGGCGGGGCGATCAGCCATTTGATCAGGCGAACCAGCAGGACCAAGGTATAAGATGGCAGCAAGACGATCATGCGCAGCAAAAAGAGAAAGGGGTGGCGCATCGGTGATTTTCGCCGCTCAGTCATCGTCGTCCAATCGACCGAGATTGAAGAACTGGCCTTGGCTCCATACCCCATAGTCGCGGCCGGTGGGCGTGGGTCGTTCCTCGCCGGATTCGACCAACTCCAGAAATACCGCCCGGCTCAGCAGGGCGCGCAACCCGCCGCGGACATGCACGTAAGGTGCGGGTTCGCCCCCAGGAACCCGGTATTCGACGGTTAGCGGATGGTCTGGACCGGCGACGACCGTATCGCCCACGTTGGTGGTGAAGATCAGCGATTGGTTGGCACCGGCTCCGGCGACGTCGAGCCGCACCGCTAGAAAGGGGGCATCATCTACCCGGATGCGCCATTTCTCTACCGGGGTGACCAGATAGTGATATCCGTCCTCATCGCGACGCAGGATCGAGGCAAACAGCCGAACCAAGGCTTCGCGCTGGAAGGGTGCGCCTTCGTGATACCAGGTACCGTCGCGGGCGATACGCAAGTCCATGTCACCGCTGAATGGCGGGTTCCAGCGGTCCACGGCCGGGAGCGGTTGTTCGGATTGGATTTGGGCCGCCAGAATGGCGGGTTCGGAACGTGGCGGCTGCATGATGAATGCGGACGAGGATTGGATTTACGCTCATATTATATGAACGAATTCCTGTCCGCGATGCGTATCCCATGCCGTCGCGGCGGATGCTAAAGCAGAACTCGCGTTTGGGAACAGGACGCTGAATGCTTATCCGAATTCTCTCCCGCGTTGGGAGAGAGCCGGAGCATGGAGGTTCAGATCAGCTTTCGGTCGTCGCTCTCTGCAAATCGCGATAGATCCGCATGACGCGATCGGGGAAAGAGGAGCGCAAGCCCAGGCTGCCGTTGTAGTTGAGCAGCGCCCGGCGCAGGTTGCCGGAATGGGTGTCAAGATAGCCTGCCAAGATTCTGGATCCAATGTGGATGTTCTTGGCGGGATCGAATAGGGCGCGAGAGCCACCGATATCCCGAATCTTGCTCCGGTGTGGTCCGGGCATCACCTGCATCAGACCGCGAGCGCCAACCCGGCTCACGGCACGTTCTTTGAACGTCGATTCGACTGCGATGATCGCCAGAATCAACTCCGGCTCCAACTGGTGGCGATCGCCGTTATCCATAGCTTCCTGGACGATCTGGGTTGCCTTGTATTCGGGCACTCCATATTTGCGCTGGATGTGTTGGGAAAGATTGATCGCCTTGTTTTGATTGGTGGGCTTGACTTCGGTGGAACCGGCTTCAAAGCTGGAGTCGATATCCGGAACCGTAGTCATGGCGACTTGGGTGGGTTTTTCGCTTTCCCCTGCGGTCGAGTCGGCCAACGCCGTTGCGGGTACCAGAATGACCGCGCACAACAAGCCTGATTTCAGAGTCAGGTCGAATCGCTTCTTGGCGATTTCCGCAAATACCATAAAACCTCCGTCGTTCAGCACGAACTGATAGTGCTTGATGGACCTCTGTCCCGAACCGGCAAAAGACTTTTCCTTGATCTGACCGGAACGATCCGGTCGCCGCAGATCCGACCTAAGCAACTCCGGGAACGGGCCTGCCAGCCCGGACTTCGGTGTCGCCTGACGTTCCTAGGGCAGTAATCGCGATTTTACTGGCCTATGGCAGGAACCTTATTGCAATACAGCATTGCGGAACTATGAAAGCACAGGAAAGAAATATTTTGCAAGTATCTAATTGGCAAAAAAATATTGTTCTAATTTTAATAAAATATATTTAATCATTGATTATTTGTAATTTTTTGTTATTTAACAATAACTTGAATTTTTAAATTAATTTTCTTAACAAAAAATAATATTTATATTAAAAACAATATGATATGAAGTTTTCAGATTTTTGATAAATAGAATATATTGCTGATCGAGAAATGATCGGAAGCGATAGCAAGTCGCGTTTGCGAATCAGGCGTGAATATTTAAAATTGTTATGATAATTAATGGCTTAACTTCGCGGCCATAATTTTGCTAACAATTTGAATTACAATTGATTTATGTCTGATCTAACCTGGATTCTAGATGGTCAAGATCGATGTCTCCCGGTAAAAAAGGGGAGCTACGCCGCACGAATTTCGGGTGAATACCGTTTCGAGTCTGCCGTGACGTCGATCGATTTCTGGAATCTACTGGGTGGCAAGAGTCCCGGAAACCATCCGGAATCCAGGTTGATCCCTTAGCTTGTTACAGGTTAGCAGGCGTTCGTGAGCGCGTGAATGTGGAGGGGAGGGAGGCTCACAAGGGTAGGATTTTGATTATCCTGAGAAACCCTCGGTTCTACTGGGGGATACTTACTTGCGGCGCAAACGGGTACGAGTGGTTTGGGATGATCTGCGGTCGCTGGCCGTGGCCTGCCAAAAGCCATTCCTGTTCGGCGAGGGTTGATAGTGCTGGTCAACCGATCATTGAGTACTCAAGCCCGGTTCAGCAATGCCGTGATCGCTTCCGCAGCCCGCTGGCTAGCGTCGCGACGCAGTCGAGAGTGCAGCACGTCGAATTCCGTTACTAACTCCTCACGAGCGGTTGCATTGTCCAGCCAGCGCAGCACCGCCGGCCCCAGATTGGCCGCCGTCGCCGCTTCCTGGACAAATTCTGGAACCAGTGCGCGCCCGGCTAGCAGGTTGGGCAAAGCGAAGCGGGAAATCGTCAGCAGGCGTCGCGCGATCCAGGCGGTCATCGGTGCCACACGGTACGCCACTACCATCGGTCGCTTGAGCAGCATCGCCTCCAGGGTAGCGGTCCCGGATGCCAGCAATGCCACGTCGGCGGCGGCCATCACCTCGCGGGATCGCCCTTGGAGCAGGATCAGCGGCAGGGATGGCGCATGTTCGGCGCATAGCGCCGCCAACATCTCGTACAGTTGAGGCGTCGCTGCCGGAATCAAAAAATGCAGTTTGGGACGTCGCTTGTAGAGCCAACTAGCGGTCTCGAAAAACAGCGGTCCCAGCCGGCTCACTTCGCCCATTCGGCTGCCGGGCAGTAAGGCGACGACCGGTACATCGACCGATATATCGAGATTCAATGACCGCCTGGCCAGCACGGTATCGTTATGCAGCGGAATGCTATCGGCCAAGGGATGGCCGACGTAGCGCACCGGCACGTCATGCCGTTCGTAGAACGCCGCTTCGAACGGCAACAACGTTAGCATCAGATCGACGGCGCGGGCGATTTTGCGAACCCGCCAGGGCCGCCACGCCCAAACTGAAGGGCTGACGTAATGCACGGTGGGAATGCCGCAGTCGCGCAGCCGACGCTCCAAGCCCAAATTGAAATCTGGCGCGTCGATACCGACGAACACGCAAGGAGGATCGGCGATCAGTCGCCGAAAAAGCTGGCGTCGGATTTGGAGTAACTCCGGCAAATGGCGAAGGACTTCTACCAAACCCATCACCGCCAACCGTTCCATCGGTACTAGGGTTTGCAGCCCTTGGGCAACCATGCCAGGACCGCCGATGCCGCTAAATCGAGCTTGCGGATAACGTGCTTTCAATGCGGCGACGAGTCCCGAACCCAACTGATCGCCAGACAGTTCGCCGGCGACGAGGGCAAAGTGCATGGTCGCCGCCGATTTGGTTCAGCGGACGATGCCGTTGCGAGACGGTGCCGCCAGGAAATCGGCCAGGATTTGCAGCCGCGGCCATTCCACCGCCATGTCCCGCACCTTTTCGACCGCTTCCTCCAACCGCAGATTGGCGCGGTAAATCGCTTTGTAAGCCCGGCGGATAGCTTGGATTTCTTCGTCGAGAAAACCGCGACGACGCAGTCCTTCAGCATTGATGCCGTAAGGTTCGGCGCGGTAACCGGCTACGGTCACGTAGGGCGGTACGTCCCGATGCACTCCGCAGGCAAACCCGCAGAAGCTGTGCATACCGAGGCGGGTGAACTGGTAAACCAAGGCAAATCCCCCGAGCACCACGTCGTCCTCGATGTGGACGTGCCCGGCCAGCGACGCGCCGTTGGCGAAGATGGTCCTGTCGCCGACCACGCAGTCGTGGGCGATGTGGACGTAAGCCATGATCCAGTTATCGTCGCCTAAGCGGGTTATGCCGGCATCTTGCACCGTACCGCGGTTGATGGTGACAAACTCGCGAATCGTGTTGCGGTCACCGATCTCCAGTCGAGTCGGCTCGCCGCCATATTTTTTGTCCTGCGGCATTTCCCCCAGCGAAGCGAACTGAAAGATGCGGTTTTCGCGGCCGATCCGGGTCGGTCCTTGAATCACCACGTGGGGACCGATCCAGGTTCCGGCGTCGATTTCCACGTCTGGGCCAATGACGGAAAATGGACCTACCGTCACGTCCGGCGCCAGTCGGGCCGATGGATCCACCGCAGCGCGCGGATCGATCACGGCTCGATGTCCCGCTTGGCGCACATCAAGTCGGCGGACGCTACCAACTGGCTATCCACCTTGGCTTCGCAGACAAATTTGCCGATACCGCGCTTGATACGGTCCAGCCGCACTTCCAAGATCAACTGATCGCCTGGCTCAACTGGTCGCTTGAAGCGGGCGTTGTCGACGCCTACCAAGTAATACATGGAGCGATGGTCGGGTCGTTCTCCTTCGCTTTTGAACGCGAGAATGCCGGTCGCTTGCGCCAGTGCTTCTAGAATCAGTACGCCCGGCATGATCGGCCGCTGCGGGAAATGCCCCATGAAAAAGGGTTCGTTGAAACTGACATTTTTGAGGCCGATCAGCGATTGTCCCGGCTCGACCGCTAACACGCGATCGATCAACAAGAAGGGATAACGGTGCGGCAGATATTCCAGTATTTCCCTGATTTCCATCGGTTCCAAGGTCTTAACCTCTCAAGTGGAGCCGTCTTTATCGATTTTTTTTTCCAGAACCGCCAACCGTCGGAACATTTCGTCCAACCGGCGCAAGCGGGCGCTGATCTTGTTCCAAAGCCGGTTTGGTTCCACTGCCAGCCCCGAAGAGTAGACGCCTGGTTCGGTGATGGATTTAGCCACCAGCGACATGCCGGTAACCTGTACGCGGTCTGCGATCTCCAAATGGCCGGCGACGCCGACTCCGCCCCCCAACATGCAATGGCGGCCGATGCGAGCGCTGCCTGCGATGCCGACGCAGCCGGCCAAGGCGCTGTGAGCGCCAATCCGTACGTTGTGGGCGATCTGAATTTGATTGTCCAGCTTGACTCCCTCTTCGATCACCGTGTCTTCCAGAGCGCCGCGGTCGATGGTGGTGTTGGCGCCGATTTCGACATCGTCGCCGATCAGCACGCTGCCGAGCTGAGGGATCTTAAGCCAGCGTCCACCGTGATCGAGAGCCAAGCCAAAACCGTCGCTGCCGATCACCGCACCCGGATGTACCAACACCCGCCGCCCCAATCGAACCCGGTGGCAGATCGTCACATGAGCCACCAGCCGGGTGTTTTCGCCGAGCTCGGCTTGTTCGCCAACGACGCAATTGGGTCCCACGAAGACGCCAGCCTCGATCACCGCACCCGCTTCCACCGTGCAATGTGGGCCGATCCAGGCATCGGCGGCGATTTGGGCGGCGGGGCTGATCCAGGCGGTCGGATGAATCCCCGGTTTGGTTTCGGCGACGGGCTCGAACAAGGCCGCCGCCCGAGCGTAAGCGACTTGAGGGTTGTCTGCTACCAGGGCCGGAGCGGGGCAATCTACAGCGTCGCCGGTGGACAGGATGACAGCCGAAGCTTGCGTGACCGCCAGAAACTGGCGATAGCGCGAATGGGTCAAAAAGCTGAGCTGCCCGGGTTCAGCCCTATTCAAAGGCGCAATTCCGGTAACGACCGTCGCGGCATCGCACCCTTGCAGGCGGGTGCTCGATACGGCGGCGATCTCGCCCAGCGTAGTCATTGGCTTTATTTGGATGTCAAGCGCTTGAGCACTTTTTCGGTGACGTCCACTTGCGGGCTAGCAAACAGGGTCGCGCCGTCGTTGACGACCAGATCGAAGCCTTCTTCCTTGGCGACATTGTTGATCACGTCCAACACCTGCTTCTGGAATTTGCCCAGTTCTTCGTTGCGGCGGAGGTTGAAATCTTCCCGGAATTCATCGCTGGTGCGCTTCAGTTCCCTAGCCTGGTTACGGATGTCGCTCTCAAGATTCCGTCGCTGACTATCACTCATCACTGCGCCGTCCTTGGACAATTTCTCTTCCTGCTTGCGCAGTGATTTCTGTGCCTCGACCAAGCCTTTCTGTCGCGGTGCGAACTCCTGCTCCAGCCGCTTGCTGGCGGCCTCAGCCTGCGGTGCGCTGCTCAGAATTTTGGCGATGCTGACGAAACCGATCTTTACATCGGCCGCCTGCGCTAACGAAAGCGGCAGTGCCAAAGCGGTCGCAATCAATAATTTATTCACGAGCTTCAATTTCGATACCTCCATCGACAAGAATATTGCACAAGATCGTTAACTCAAATACTAAGTTCGGAATTCGACATCAATTGAACGGTACGCCAAAAGAAAACTGGAAGCTTTCGGTTTCGTCGCCGGACTTTTCGTTGAGCGGAGCGGCGACGCTGAGCACGATAGGTCCAAAAGGAGAAAGCCATAACCCCGAGAGGCCAACCGAGTAGCGCAATTCACCGAAATCGAATTCGTCTGCCGTTTGAAAAACGTTACCGATGTCGAAGAATGCGGCTACTCGCACGTTTTCGGATTTTTCCACAAAGGGTACCGGCAGAATGAGCTGCGTGTTGGCGACGGTTTTGAAAGCGCCACCATAAGGCTGGTTATCGCTATAACGAGGTCCCAGCGTGTTGGCCTTGAAACCTCGTACCGACCGTAAACCTCCCGCGTAAAAGTTCTCGAAAAAAGGCAAACCGTCGTCGGTATTACCGTAACCGTCACCGTAACCGATTTCGCCGCCGAGCGACCAAGTTAACCAGCCGCTCAGCGGGAAATAGACGATGCTCCGATAATTGAGTTTGTAGAATTCCGCGCTGCTTCCGGGCAGAGCGATTTCTGCCGAAACTTGGTTTAGGCTACCGCTGGCCGGAAAAATAGTGCGATTGCGGGTATCGTGCGCCCAACTGGCATTTAGCTTGAATTCGTCGTAAGAATCGCCGTTCCGGTCGAGATAATCGAGGATTTCGGGCGGTGTTTCGGTGGTCGTATCGATCCAGACATGCTCGTAGCCGGGACTTAGCCGCAGGGTATCGAACTCGTTCAGCGGAAAGCCGAGGTTGATTTGGGCGCCGTAGACGTTTTGGATGTACTCGGCGGTGTTGAGTTCGGAGCTGTCGATGTCCCGGTAATATAGCCTGAAACCGAGACTGACACCGTCCAAGGTGTAATAAGGATTGTTGAAAGAGATGTTATAGTTTTGACCGACGTCGCTGTTATTGAAGGTGACGCCCAACTGGTTGCCGGTGCCCAAGAAGTTGTTCTGGGTTACGCTGGCGTTTAGCAGCAGACCCGAATCCTGGCCGTAACCGACGCCGAACAGCAAGCTACCCGATGGCCGCTCGACGATGGTGTAATTGGCGTCTACCTGATCGTTGGTGCCGGGAACAGCCGGCGTTTCGACGTTGACACTTTCCAAGTAGTCCAGGCGTTGCAGGCGAGTTTTGGAGCGTTCGAGATCCTTGGTCGAAATCCACGATCCTTCCGATTGCCGCAACTCCCGGCGAAGCACTTCGTCCTGAGTTTTGGTGTTACCTTGAAAATTGATGCGCCGAACGTAAACACGCCGGCCTGGATCCACCACGAAAGCCAGAGAAACTTTTTTGTTTTCGTCGTCCAGCCGCGGCACGGTGTTGATGTTGGCGAACGCGTATCCTTCTTCGCCCAATCGATCGCCGATCTTTTTGGCGATCTCGGTCATTTTGGCGCGAGAAAAGGTTTCGCCTGGCCCGATGGTGATCAACTTGCGCAGCTCTTGCTCCGGAACGACTCCAAACTCGCCGGATAGCTGCACGTCTTGGACGGTGTAAGGTTCGCCTTCAATCACGTTGATGGTGATGTAGACATCTTGCTTGTCCGGCGTAATCGAAACTTGGGTCGATTCGACGTTGAATTTGAGATACCCTCGATCCAAATAGAATGAACGCAGGGTCTCGATGTCCGCCGCCAGTTTTTGCTTGGAGTACTGGTCGTCTTTGGTGAAGAACGAAAACCAGCCGGTGGTGGACGATTGCAACTGCTTCAGCAGCTCTTTTTCGCCGAAGGCTTTGTTGCCGACCACGTTGATCCGATCGATACTGGCCGCTTCCCCTTCCGCGATGTCGAGCGTGATCGCCACCCGGTTGCGCTCCAGTGGTTGCACCTGGCTTTTAATTTGTACGGCATACCGGCCACGGCTGTAATACTGTTGCAGCAATTCTTGCTCGACCTTATCGAGCAGAGAGCGGTCGAACACTCGGCCTTCGGCCAATCCGACGCCGGTCAGGGCCTTTTTGAGATCATCGGTGCTGATATCTTTGTTACCGACGATGCGAACCTCGGAAATCGCCGGTCGTTCGGTCACAGTCACAACCAGTATGTTGCCTTTGCGTTCTAAGTTGACGTCGGCGAAAAAGCCGGTTTTGAACAGAGCACGAATGATTTCCGGGTAGTCTTTTTCCGAGATAGTCGAACCGACTTGGACGGGTAAGTAGTTGAAAACCGTACCGGCGGAAATGCGTTGCAGGCCCTCGACTTGAATGTCCCGAACGACGAAATCGGCAGCTCGTACCGTGGACGCGGCGGCCAATAGGCCAAGAGATAAAAGCAAGCAGCGATACCATTTCATGAGCAAGTGGCTACCCTCGCGGGCTAAAATCGGTGGTTCCTATCCCAGCAAACGGCTGAAATCGTTGAACAGAGCGAGTCCCATCAGCAGCAACAATACGGCGATGCCGACCTGCTGTCCCAAGTTTTGCACCGCTTCCGACAGCGGGCTGCCCTTGATCAGCTCGATCAAGTAATACAATACATGGCCGCCGTCCAGCACCGGTACCGGCAGCAGGTTCAGTACGCCGAGGCTGAGGCTTACCACTGCAAGCATTTGCAGAAACGCCGTAATGCCGGCATTCGCCGCCTGCCCCGCGAACTGGGCGATGGTCAGCGGCCCGCTCAGATTTTCTAGGGACGCTCTGCCGGCCAGCATCCTGCCCAGCACTCGCAGGGTCAGCAGCGACATGTCCAGGGTTTCGCCGATCGCGGCATCGACCGCTTCCAAGGGACCATAACGTACCACGATCCGCAAACTTCGAGCGAGGTCTTTCGGTTCCTCGGGACTGACGCCGATGAAACCGATCTGTTTGCCTTGCTTGGTTTCCCGGATTTCTGGAACGAGTTCTAGCGTCTGTTCGGTGCCGTTGCGCTCGATCCTCGCGCTAAAGGATTTGCCGGGATGGCGTTCGATGATGCTGCGCCAATGCTGCCAGTCCGCGACGGGCTCGCCTTCGGCCAGGACGATGCGATCACCCGCTTGTAGTCCGGCACGCTCGGCGGCACTGCCTGAAGTCACTTGCCCGATCACGGCTGGCCATACCAATCGCCAAGGCGTTAAACCCACGCTATCGAAGATCGATGCAACGTCGGTTAGATCTGGCGCGTTGCGCATATCCAGCGTGCGGGTTCTCAGGCGACTCCGGTCTTGAGCAGATCGGTCGGCATCGCATTCGATTGCGCATTCCGGCAACACCTCGACTTGGAGCGCTTCTTCGGACATGGTGCGGTCTACCAAGACCAGCCTAACCGCGCTCAGAGTTGGAGTCGGTTTACCGTCGATCGACACGATCAAATCGCCTTTTTGGAAACCGCCCGCCGCCGCCGGCGAACCCGGTTTTGGCTCATCCAGCAGTGGCCTGATTCCCGATACGCCGATCATAAACATCAGGCCGAAGGCGAAGATGGCGAACAGGAAGTTGCATAAAGGTCCAGCCAGAACGATGGCGATACGCGAACGCACCGGCTGTCGGTTGAATGCCCGAGGTAGCTCTTCAGGCTGCACCTCGCCCTCGCGTTCATCCAACATCTTCACGTACCCGCCCAAAGGCAGTGCGGCGATGACGTATTCCACGCCATCTCGGCCGCGCCGCTGCCACAGAGGCCGGCCAAAGCCGATGGAAAACTTCAGGACTTTAACCTTCAGCTTGCGAGCCACCCAGAAGTGGCCGAATTCGTGAACGGTGATCAGCACGCCCAAGGTGACGATCAACGCCAGCAGATACGATGGCCAGTTCAGCAAGTTGCTCATCTTGTACCTCTGTCGTGCGATGCGACCCACTCTTCCGCTGCGATTCGGGCCCGGGCATCGTCGTCGAGAATCGCGGCCAACGTGTCGGCCGCACGGTGGGAGATTTGCTCCAGGGCGTGCTCGACCACGATCGCGATATCGGTAAAACGGATTTGCTGTTCCAAAAAAGCGCGTACGGCCACTTCGTTGGCCGCGTTCAAAATGGTTGGTGCCGTGCCTCCTTGCGCCAGCGCGGCAAACGCTAGCCGCAAACAGGGAAATCGGGCGAAATCTGGTGCTTGAAATTCCAACGGCGCCATTCGAGCAAAATCCAGAAATGTTGCGCCAGACGCCAAGCGTTGCGGCCAAGCGAGCGCGTGAGCGATAGGTATGCGCATGTCTGGATTACCCAACTGTGCCAGGGTTGAGCCATCTTCGTATTCCACCATCGAGTGGACCACGCTTTGGGGATGTATCACCACCTCGATTTGCTCAGGAGCCGCGCTAAACAGCCAGTGGGCTTCGATGATTTCCAATCCCTTGTTCATCATGGTGGCAGAATCCACCGATATTTTGCGGCCCATATTCCAATTCGGATGCGCGCAAGCCTGGGCGGGGGTCACGTCGGGCAAGCGGTCTAGCGGCGTGAGGCGGCAGGGTCCGCCGGAGCCGGTCAGCAGAATCCGGCGAACACCGGCTTTGGTAAGGCCAGCGGTCGAAAAATCTGGCGGCAAACACTGAAACAGTGCGTTGTGTTCGCTGTCGATCGGCAGCAGTTCCACCTCGTGTTCGCGCACGGCTGCCATGAACAGCGGCCCGGCCATGACCAGCGCTTCTTTGTTGGCCAGCAGTATCCGTTTACCGGCCCGCGTCGCCGCCAAGGTCGGCAACAGCCCAGCGGCACCGACGATTGCAGCCATGACGTAATCGACCTCGGGCAAAGCCGCGACTCGCTCCAGCCCCGCAATGCCCGCTAGAACTTCGACCGACCGACCGACCGACCGCAGCTTATCGTTCAGGCGTTCGGCCGCTGCCGGATCGGCCATTGCCGCGAAAACGGGCTCGTGCGCCAAGCACTGCTGGAACAACGTCTCGTCGTCCCGATTGGCGGTCAGAGCTACGATCTGGAATCGGTCAACATGCCGTTGCAACACGTCGAGGGTGCTGGCTCCGACCGATCCGGTCGATCCCAGAACGGCGATACCAATCCGTTTGCTCATCCTCGCATCCCGTACAGGCCGAGCAAGAATACCGGCGCGGCAGCAGTCAAACTGTCTACCCGATCGAGCACGCCGCCGTGGCCGGGCAGCAGCGAGCCGCTATCCTTTAGCCCACATTGTCGTTTCAGCATGCTTTCGAACAGATCTCCGACAATGGAAAAACCTACCGTTACCATGCAGATTGCCACGAACCACGGCCAGCGGACGCCCACACCCAACGCGGCAATACCGATCAGGGCGAACACTAATACCGCCGCCGCCGCACCCCAAACACCTTCCCACGTCTTGCCCGGGCTGATGGTGCGCGCCAGCTTGCGCCGTCCCCAGCGGCGACCGGCGAAATAGGCACCGATATCGGCTGCCCAAACCAGCAGCAACAGAAACAGCACGTATCTTGCTCCAAATTCTTCGCGTAGCGCCACCAGTGCTACCCAGGGTGCAGCCAGCGCGATTACGCCTGCTGCCGCGATCATCGTGGGCCGGTCGCGGCGATCCGGACGCTCGGCGTAGCGCCGTATCCAAATCAAGGCGTAGCACCAGCTCGCGACCACGGCGACCAGGAGGCTACCGACGAACGAGGTGCTGTCGATCAACGGCCAGAGCGCCAGGATCACGATCAGTACCATGCCGCCGTACAGCAGCCGGTCGCGCGCTTTGTCCAGTCCCACTAGTCGAGCCCATTCCCAGGCGGCTGGCAGAATAACGGCCAACAGGGCCGCGCTAAAGCCGGTGATCGGTAGCCTCAACACCATCCAGACCACCAGCGCGGCCAGGATCGACGCCGTGAGGATGCGTTGCCTAAGCATGGCTACTCCGGGCGATTTGTTCGCTGGTCAGACCGAAACGTCGTTGTCGACTAGCGAACGCGGCGCAAGCCGCTTCCAGATCATCGACGTCGAAATCGGGCCAAAGCCGGTCGGTGAAATACAGTTCGGTATACGCCAACTGCCAGAGCAGAAAGTTGCTGATCCGTTGTTCGCCCGCTGTGCGAATGAATAAATCCGGTTCCGGCAAATCGGACAGGCAGACGTATCGTTGCAAGATGTCCGGAGTCACGTCTCTGGGCTGTAATTGGCCCGCCATAATCTCTTCGGACAACCGTCGCGCTGCCTGGGCGATATCCCAGCGACCGCCGTAGTTGGCGGCGACGACCAAGGTCAAGCCCGTATTCTTGGCGGTCCGCTGCTGGGCTTTGGCGATGTAGTCTTGCAAGGTCGGGGAGAACGCGCTCGGGTTGCCGATGAAACGCAACCGGACGTTGGCGGTGTCCAAGCGGCGGATCTCGCTGCGCAGGGTGGTCAAAAACAGGTTCATCAGGACCTCGACTTCCCGTCGTGGCCGCCGCCAGTTTTCGCTGCTGAAAGCGAACAGCGTCAATACTTCGATGCCGCGCTCGCTACACGCTTGCACGATCCGGCGCACCGTTTTGGCGCCTTCGCGATGGCCGGCCGTGCGCGGCAGCGATCGTTGCTGCGCCCAGCGCCCGTTGCCGTCCATGACGATCACGACGTGGTGGGGCAGCCGGTCCGGTGGTGTCGGTGGATTCGGCAGATCAGCCGGCATCCGAGAAAATCCTCATCCGAATCTTCATCGTGATAGCGCGTCCGGGCCAATGTTTCAGATTTCCATCAACTCGGCTTCCTTGGCGGACAGAACTTTATCGACTTCTTGGATGTGGCGGTCGGTGAGTTTTTGAATCTCGTCCTGGGCTTGTCGCTCGGCGTCTTCGGCGATCTTTTTTTCTTTGAGCAGAGTCTTGATCTGGCCGTTAACGTCGCGGCGGATGTTGCGGATCGCCACCTTCGCGCCCTCTCCTTCGTGTCGAACGACCTTGACCAAATCGCGACGACGCTCCTCGGTGAGGGGCGGCAGCGGCACCCGAATCGTCGTGCCGGCGGAAGCCGGATTCAAGCCCAGATCGGATTTCAAGATCGCCTTTTCGATCGGTCCAACCATATTTTTTTCCCACGGCGTCACCACCAAGGTTCGAGCGTCGGCCACGCCAACCGAGGCTGCTTGGTTGAGGGGTACGTCGTTGCCGTAATAGCTGACCGTGATGTGATCCAGCAAGCTGGCGTGCGCTCGACCCGTGCGTAACTTGGTCAATTCTTGCTTGAGGGCGTCAACGCTTTTCGCCATCCGGGCGGCGGCTTCTTTTTTGAGGTCGTCGATCATGGTCTCATTCTCGTACCA
This sequence comes from Competibacteraceae bacterium UBA2792, assembly GCA_002352125.1. GTDB lineage: Bacteria > Pseudomonadota > Gammaproteobacteria > Competibacterales > Competibacteraceae > Competibacter_A. Next base: position 35,765 of record DEHU01000193.1, read on the forward strand.
CGGTGGTACCCACGTTCTCGCCATGCACGACTCGCACCAAATCGCCGTGGCGGTTGATGTTAAAAACTTTCAGCGGCATGTCGTGCTCGCGGCACATGACGATGGCCGTGGCGTCCATGACCTGGAGCTTGCGCGCCAGAGCCTCATCGTAAGTGATCCGGTCGTAGCGCATCGCCTTTGCATCCTTAAAAGGGTCGGCGGAATAAATGCCATCTACTTTGGTGGCCTTGAGCATCACGTCGGCGTTGATCTCGATGGCGCGCAGGCTGGCGGCGGAATCGGTGGTNNCGGCGGATGTAGTCCTCGCAGACTTGATTGACGCGAATGGCCGACATCACCCGGGTGAATACGCCCAGCCGCTCCAAGGTGTCTTGCATCGCCAGCGAATTCATGACCGTAGCCAGCATGCCCATGTGGTCGGCGGTGACGCGATCCATGCCCGCCTTGGCCAGCCCGGCGCCGCGAAACAAGTTGCCGCCGCCGATTACCATGCCCACTTCCACCCCGAGCCGGCACAATTGCCGTAACTCGTCGGCGATACGTGCCAGCACGTCGGTATCGATGCCGTATTCGCCTTCTCCCATCAAGGCTTCACCGCTGAGCTTGAGGAGAATCCGCTTGAACACCGGTCTGGAATCCTGCATGGGCATCGGCGCNNCTGCGCCATCACCTCGGCGGCGAAGTTGTCGGCTTTCTTCTCGATTCCCTCGCCCAGCTCGAAGCGTTCGAAACGGATGACCTTGGCCTTGCGGGCATCAAGCAGCTCTCCGACGGTTTGGTCGGGGTTCTTGACGAATGACTGGCCTAGGAGGGTTACCGATTCGAGGTATTTACGCAGCTTTCCCTCGACGATTTTCCCGACGATTTTATCGATGACGTGGGCCGGTTTGCCTTTGGCCTCGTCCGCCGCCTGCGCAGCGTAAATCTCCTTCTCCTTGGC
>DEHU01000193.1:36752-38834 GCA_002352125.1 Competibacteraceae bacterium UBA2792
CGCCGGTTCTGCTCGACACTTTGACCATTGGCCAAGTTCGCCGCCAAAAGGCCATCCAGGTCGGCCAGCTCGTTGGTTAGGGCAGCCTCGGCCACAGCGTCGACGAACGCCCGAAAGTCGTCGTTCTTAGTGACGAAATCGGTTTCGCAATTGACCTCGATNNAATCTCCTTCTCCTTGGCGATCAAGTCAGCCGGTACCTGATCGGCGCCGACACACAGCGGCCGGCTGGCAGCCACATGCATGGCGATGTCCTTAGCCAGGTCGGCGTCGCCGCCTTCCAGCTCCACCAGCACGCCGATGCGGGTGCCGTGGAGGTAGCAGCCTAGCATGCCTCGGGCGCTAGCCAGCCGAGCGAAGCGGCGGACATTGATGTTTTCGCCGATTTTGGCGATGCANNTCGGTTTCGCAATTGACCTCGATCACGGCTGCCGCTCCGGTCGCTTGCTTGATGGCAATCAGGCCTTCGGTGGCAATGCGACTGGCTTTCTTGTCGGCTTTGGCTTGGCCGGCCTTGCGCATCAATTCGACCGCTGTTTCGATGTTTCCGCCGGTTTCTTGCAGGGCCTTCTTGCACTCCATCATCCCCGAGCCCGTGCGCTCGCGCAGTTCTTTGACGAGCGCTGCCGTGATTTCCGCCATGCTTGCGTACCTCTTCCAAAACTGGTTCCAAAACTGGAACAACGTAAGATTAAATCGATGAAGCCAAGCTGAATGCTGGGGTCCGCCAAAAAGGCTCGTGCGTCCGATCGTACGAGCCTTTTTGGCGAGACTGGATTATGGGACTTCAAGCGCCGCTATCTGCCGGCAACGATTCCTCGGGGATTTCGACGAACTCTTCCTCAGCGCTGCGGCCCGACGCCAGCAGAGCGCGGCCTTCCAGCACCGCTTCGGCCATGCCGCCGACGTATAGCTGGACGGAGCGGATAGCATCGTCGTTACCGGGAATGACGTAGTTGACGCCGTCCGGCGAGTTGTTGGTATCCACCACGCCGAGCACGGGAATGCCCAGCTTATTGGCTTCCTGCACGGCGATCCGTTCGTGGCCGACATCGATCACGAACAACGCATCTGGCAAGCTGGACATGTCTTTGATGCCGCCCAGACTGCGTTCTAGCTTATCCATCTCTCGCCGCAGACCGATCGCTTCTTTTTTGGCCAAACGATCCATGGTGCCGTCCTGGGCCATCAATTCCAGTTCTTTGAGCCGTTTGATCGATTGGCGGACGGTCTTGAAATTGGTCAGCATGCCGCCCAGCCAGCGATGGTTGACGTAAGGCATCCCGCAGCGAATAGCCGCTTCGGCGGTCGGTTCGCGGGCGGATCGTTTGGTGCCCACGAACAGAACCTTGCCGCCCTTAGACGCCATCCTGCCGACGAAATTCAACGCGTCGAGATATAGCGGCAGGGTTCTTTCTAGGTTAATGATATGGATCTTGCTGCGCGCCCCGAAGATATACGGAGCCATTTTGGGATTCCAGTAACGGGTCTGGTGGCCGAAATGCACGCCGGCCTCCAGCATTTGGCGCATAGAAATAGTCGCCATTGCAGAGTTTTCTCCAACAGGTAGGGTTAGGCCTCCACCCGCCCCGGGCGGCGACCCTGCGCGGGGCACCCAGCCACCCGTGTCGGCGGATGTGCGAAATATGCTTGAAAGGTTTGCCATGAAAGCGCGCGCTTTATAACATGGATCGTTCGGGAAAACCAATCGAACCGCCGCGCGCCAAGGACTGTCCCACTTTCTTGGAATTCTTGAGGACCGCCTATTTCGCAGCACCCGATCATGCAGCCGTAGACCAGAGATCATGTTTCGAAAAAATCCCCAAAAGCCGATGAGCATCACCCTCAAAACCCCGGAAGAAATCGAAAAAATGCGGGTGGCGGGCCGATTGGCGGCCGAAGTGCTGGATATGATCGGCCCTTATGTGCAAGAAGGTATTACTACCGAAGAATTGGACCGGATTTGCCATGACTACATGGTCAAGGTGCAAAAGGTCATTCCTGCTCCCTTAAACTATCGCGGCTTTCCTAAATCCATTTGCACCTCAGTGAACCATGTGGTCTGCCATGGCATTCCCGGCCC
>DEHU01000295.1 GCA_002352125.1 Competibacteraceae bacterium UBA2792
TCGAGCCGGCCGACCGCGATCCAGCGGCCATTGCGCAACGCGGGCAACCGGTCGAACACCGTGGGCCGACCGTCGGGGTCGCGACGGGTCGCGACTTCGCCGACCGGTTTGTAATAGGCCAACACACGGCGCCGTTGGCGAAATTCGCTCACCTGAACCGGTTTACCGTCGATCCGGATTTGATCGGTACCGCTCACCTGAAGGCCCAGTTGTGCGGGCGAACCATTCACATCGATTCGACCTTGGCGAACCCAGTCTTCGATCTGGCGCCGAGAGCCCACACCGGTGCGGGCCAGAAATTTCTGCAAGCGTTCAGCCATCGGCGGATTCCGTTGAAGGCAATGAGTCGCCGGACGAGCCGATCGAGCGGCGATCCAGTTCGGCGCCGATCACATCCAGATCGCGCAATGCCGCCAATGGCGGCAGTTCGCTCAGACTCTTGAGGTTGAAATAATCCAGGAAGGCAGATGTCGTGGCGTACAGGGCCGGGCGGCCGGGTACTTCGCGATGGCCGACCACTTTGATCCAGCTACGTTCCTGCAAGGTTTTCATGATGCTACTGCTGAGGCTAACTCCTCGTACCGCCTCGATCTCGCCACGAGTAACCGGTTGGCGATAGGCGATCAACGCCAAGGTTTCCAGCAAGGCGCGCGAGTAACTGGCGCTGCGCTCCTCCCACAATCGCGACACCCAAGGCGAAAACGCTTTGGGCACCTGCAAGCGAAACCCGCCGGCGACTTCGACCAGTTCCACGCCACGCCCCTCGCATGCGGCCGCCAGTTCGCTCAATGCGACGCGCAACGCATCCCGGCCGGGACGTTCCGCTTCCGGGAACACGCCCAGCAAGCGATCCAGCGACAGCGGTTCGTCGATGGCCAGCAGCACCGCTTCCAAAATCGCTTTCAGTTCCGGCATCGCTAACGCTTATACTCGCCTGCGGACGTGAATCGGTGCGAACGGTTCGATCTGCACCAATTCCAACAGCGTCTCCCGGAGCAATTCCAGCACCGCCAGCAGGGTCACCACCACGCCCATCCGGCCCTCTTCGGGTCGAAACAGCGCGGTGAAGGGCGTAAAACGCAACGCATCCAGCCGCTCCAAAACTTGGCTCATGCGCTCCCGCACCGATAATGCCTCGCGCTGGACGCGATGGCGCCCAAACAATTCGGCGCGAGCCAGCACTTCGCGCAACGCATCCAACAGATCGCGCAAACCAACCGGCGGCGGCAGGCGCACGATTCGCTGCTCGGCTGGCTCGGCTCCAGCGACGAAAGTATCGCGCTCCAGTCGCGGCAGCGCGTCCAGCGCCCGGGCCGCCTGCTGAAACCGCTCGTATTCTTGTAGCCGGCGCACCAGCTCGGCGCGCGGGTCTTCTTCCTCCGTTTCGGTCAAGGCCGGACCCGGCAACAACAACCGCGACTTGATTTCCGCTAGCCAGGCCGCCATCACCAGATATTCCGCCGCCAGTTCCAGCCGCAATTCCCGCATCAGCGCCAGATATTCCATGTATTGCCGGGTAATGTCGGCAATGGGAATATCGAGGATGTTGAGGTTCTGGCGTCTGATCAGATACAGCAATAAATCCAACGGCCCTTCGAACGCTTCCAGGCACACCTCCAGCGCGTCGGGCGGAATATACAGATCCGACGGCAACTGGGTGTAAGGCTCGCCACCAACCTTGGCCAGCGGTAGGGTTTCGATGGCGTCCATTCAGCGAGCGGTCGGCGATGATCGGCAGGGGTGCGGCATGTCGTTCTCTTACGCTTTGCCCAGCGGCCGAATGCCCACCGCGCGCCGCAATGCTTGCAGGAACGGCACGCTGTACTCGCGCGCCCGCACCGCGCCACGCTTGAGAATCTGCTCGATGTGGTCGGGCTTCTCCAGCAATTCCTGGTAACGCTGGCGCGGCTCGCTCAAGCGGGCGTTCAGATATTCGAACAAGATTTGCTTCATCTCGCCCCAACCGATGCCTTGGGCATAGCGCGCCCGCATCGCTGCCGCTTCCTCCACCGTCGCAAATGCCTGATAAATCTGGAACAGCGTGCAAGTATCCGGGTCCTTGGGCGCTTCCGGTGGCAGCGAGTTGGTCTTGATGCGCATGATCAGCTTGCGCAGCGCCTTTTCCGGCTCGAACAACGGGATGGTGTTGCCGTAGCTCTTGCTCATCTTGCGACCGTCCAGCCCGACCAACACGGCTGCTTTTTCGTCCACCACCGCCTCGGGCAACACGAAGTGTTCGCCGTACAGGTAGTTGAAGCGGGCAGCGATATCGCGGGCCATCTCCAAGTGTTGCACCTGATCTTTGCCGACCGGGATCTTGTTGGCCTTGAATATGAGAATGTCCGCCGCCATCAGGATCGGGTAGCAGAACAGCCCCATGAACACGCCCTTGTCGGGATCCTTGTCGGGATCGGCCAAGTTGTCGGCGACCGCGGCCTTGTAAGCATGGGCGCGGTTCATCAGCCCTTTGGCGGTCACGCAGGTCAACATCCAGGTCAGCTCCAGAATTTCCGGGATGTCGGTCTGGGCGTAAAAGATGACATTCTCGACATCTAGCCCCAGCGCTAGCCAGGTCGCAGCAACTTCCAGTCGCGAGCGGTGGACCAAAGCCGGGTCCTGGCACTTCACCAGCGCGTGATAGTCGGCCAAGAAATAGAACGATTGCACGTCCTTACGGCGACTGGCTTCGATGGCGGGCAGGATCGCACCGACGTAGTTGCCCAGATGCGGCGTGCCGGTGGTGGTGATGCCGGTAAGCGTGATTTCCATGTGGCGACGGTATTCGGATTCGGAATTAAAAGAAAAACAGCGTCAGGATAAAATTTCGGATGCCGTTGACGAGGGGCATCAGATTCAGCAGACCGCTGGCCAGCAGCAACACTAGAACGATCAGACCGTAGGGTTCCATCCGCGCCATCGCCAAACCGAAGCGGTCCGGCAATATTCCCGCCAACACCCGCGATCCGTCCAGCGGCGGAATCGGCACTAGGTTGAGCACGCCCAGCATGACGTTGACATCGATTCCGGCCACTCCCATCAGCAGCAGCGGTTCGCCCAACCACGGCAGCATGTCTCGCAACCCGTGCCCGATCACCGCCATCAGCCCCCAGCCGAACGCCATCGCCAGATTGGAGCCTGGTCCGGCCAGCGCCACCAGCGCCATATCGCGCTTGGGCTGGCGCAGCCGGTTGTAGTTGACCGGTACCGGTTTGGCCCAGCCGAAAATGAAACCGCCGAACACTGCCAACAGCGCCGGCACCAGCACGGTGCCGACCGGGTCGATGTGCCGCAGCGGATTGAGGCTGAGCCGGCCCTGCGCCTTGGCGGTGGTATCGCCGCAGCGCAATGCTATCCAGCCGTGCGCCACTTCGTGCAGGGTGATCGCCAGCAGCAACGGCGGTGCCATGACGACCAAAAGTTGAATCACGTTCAATTCTTGCATGGCGCGATTATACGCAGCCCTTCCGGGCGCGGACTAGAGAAATGGGCTGGCGTCGCCCAACCCCTGGCGGACCAGCTCCGGCGCTTCGCCGGTCAAGTCGATCACCGTCGTGGGTTCGTGCTGACCGGGACCGCCGTCGATGATCAGCTCCACATCGTTGCGCAAACGCGCCTCGATCTCTTCGGGATCGGCCAAAGGCCAATCGTCGCCCGGCAGGATCAGCGTACAACTCATGATCGGTTCGCCCAGCTCCGCCAGCAGAGCCCGAGCGATGACGTTGTCCGGAATCCGGATACCGATAGTTTTGCGGCGAGGATGCTGCAAGCGGCGCGGCACTTCGTGAGTGGCTTGCAGAATAAAAGTAAACGGCCCCGGCGTGGCGGCCTTGAGCAAACGGTAGCGGCGATTGTCCACCTTGGCGTAGATGGCAATTTCCGAAAGATCGCGGCAAACCAGGGTAAAATTATGATGCCGGTCGGTCTGGCGAATGTGGCGGATGCGTTCGGCCGCTGCCTTATCGCCTAGCCGGCAACCCAACGCATAGCTGGAATCGGTGGGATAGACGATCACGTCCCCGGCGCTCAGCCGCTCGACGGCTTGGCCGATCAGGCGCGGTTGCGGATTGATCGGATGGATTTGTAAAAAACGGCTCATAACCTGTACTATGTTTTAGTTGTGTCAATCGCAACTATTTGGAGAGGCAACTTGCCAGCTTGGCGTTGCCCGGTCAAGACGGCGACCGCAGGGCCGCCTTTTTTTCGTTTCCGCCCGCCGCTTTCCTGCTCTACGAACGAAACTGCGCTATCGGCATGAAACTGTTATTCGACTTCCTGCCCATCGTGTTGTTCTTTGTCGCCTATAAACTGGCAGATATTTACGTTGCGACCGGCGTATTGATTGCCGCAACCCTGGCGCAAGTTGGCTGGATCTGGTTGCGGCAACGGCAAATCGAAAAATTGCCGCTCATCACCGCCGGCCTCGTTTTAGTGCTGGGTGGAGCGACGCTGGCCCTACACGATCCGATCTTCGTGAAATGGAAACCGACCGTGGTGAATTGGTTGTTTGCCGTGGCGTTCGTGGTCAGCCGCTTCGTTGGCCGGAAAACTCTACTGGAACGGATGATGGGCAGCCAACTGGAACTTCCGGCCCCGGTCTGGGTCAAGCTAACGTTTGCTTGGGCGATCTTTTTCTTCGCCATGGGCGCGGCTAATTTGTATGTCGCGTTCACGTTCGACGAAAACACCTGGGTCAATTTCAAGCTGTTTGGGATGCTGGGCCTAACGTTGGTGTTTGTGCTGGCGCAGGCTGCCTACATGAGCCGCCATCTCAAGATCGACGACGCCCCGTCAAAGGAGTCCTGACTATGCTGTACGCCATTCTGGGCCACGACGCGCCGAACAGTTTAGAACGGCGATTGGCGGTTCGCCCCGCCCACCTGGAACGCCTGAACGCGATGCAGGCCGAAGGGCGGTTGGTGCTGGCTGGACCGCTGCCGGCCATCGACGGCCCCGATCCCGGTCCGGCCGGCTTTCGAGGCAGCTTGATGGTGGTCGAATTCCCGTCGCTGGAAGACGCCAAAACTTGGGCCGACGCCGATCCCTACGTNNGACGACAGCGCCGCGCACGCCGGTCATGCCGGTGCGCGCGAGGGCGGCCATTTTACCGTTCGCATCGTTTCGGCCGCCTTCGCCGGCAAAACCCTGATTCAGCGCCACCGCCTGGTTCATGCGGCGGTAGCCGACCTGATGCGCCGGGACATTCACGCCTTGAGCATCAACAAGACGCAAACCCCGGATGAAGCCCGACTCTCAATCCCTGGAACCTAGAAGCACGATCCTCAATCCACCGGAACCTAGCCGACTTACGGAAACCATCTCGATGAACAAAACGAACAAATCGCTTCTCCCGCTGCTGGCGCTATCCTCCACCCTGCTGTTGTCCGGCGTCGCGCTGGCCGCCGAAGACAAAAAAACCGAGCCAGCCGCCGCTCCTCCAGCGCAGGCCGCGCCAGCCGCCGCTCAACCGGTGGCGTTCACTATCCCCGATCCGGTCGCGGTGGTCAACGGCAAGCCGATTTCCAAGGCGGCGTTCGATCAATACGCCCAGCAGTTGCGCGGCCGGACCAAGGTGGATTCACCGGAAGCCAGCAAGTCACTGATCGACCAACTGGTGCTGGAAGAGCTGCTGATGCAGGAAGCCAACAAACAAAAACTGGCGGACGATCCCGAGATCAAGCAACAGTTGGCCATGGTTCAACGCAGCCTGCTGGCCAGCAGCGTGGTGCGCCGGATGCTGAACGAAAAAGCGCCCAGCGAAGACGCCATCAAAAAAGAATACGAAACCGCTATCGCGGCCATGAAAGGCAAGGAGTACAAAGCCAGCCACATCCTGGTGGATTCTGAGGACAAGGCTAAAGAAGTCATCGCCGAACTGAAGAAAGGCGGCAATTTCGCCGAGCTGGCCAAGACCAAGTCCAGCGACAGCTCTGCGGCCAACGGTGGCGATTTGGGTTGGTTCGCGCCGAGCATGATGGTGCCGCCGTTCGCGCAGGCGGTCGCCAAGATGGAAAAAGGCAAGTACAGCGAACAGCCGGTGCAAACTCCGTTCGGCTGGCATGTCATCCTGCTGGATGATGTCCGCGACGCCACGCCGCCATCGCTAGACGAGCTGAAACCGCAAATTACCCAGATGCTGCAAAGCCGGATGGTGAACGATTATCTGGAAAAACTGAAATCCGGCGCCAAGATCGAGGTGAAGGAAATCCAAGTCAGCGAAGCCGCCAAACCTGCAGCGGAGCCCGCCAAGGGCGCCAAGGAAGAGAAGAAGTAATACCGCTGTAGAAAATCGCCCGGCCTCTCTTCCTTGGCGGGAGAGAGGCTATCGTTCCAGCAATGCCAGCAATCCCGCCTCGTCCAGCACCGTTATCCCCAGCTCCCGCGCTTTATCCAGCTTGGAGCCGGCATCGCGGCCGGCTACCACGTAATCGGTCTTCTTCGACACGCTGCCCGCCACTTTGGCGCCCAGCGCCCGCAACTTGGCGGTTGCCTGATCGCGGCTCAACGACTCCAAGGTTCCCGTCAGCACGAATGTCTTGCCGGCAAGCAACCGTTTGCTGGCCGGTTTCGTCGTCGCTTCCGGCCAGCAAACGCCGGCTGCCTGCAACCGCGCGATGATGTCCCGGTTGTGCGGTTCCTGAAAGAACGCGCAGATGGCGGCAGCGGCTACCGGACCGATGTCCGGCACTTGCTGCAAGCGATCCTCGTCGGCCGCCATCAGCGCATCCAGCGCACCGAAATGGTCGGCCAAAACCAGCGCCGTAGCCTCGCCGACTTCGCGAATTCCAATCGCGTAGAGAAACCGGGCCAACGTGGTCGTTTTACCGCGCTCCAAGGCTTCAACCAGATTGGTCGCGGATTTCGCACCCATTCGTTCCAGATCGGCCAACGCTGCCGCATCGAGCGAGAACAGATCGGCCGGATTGCGCACCAACTCCCGTTCGACCAGTTGTTCCACCAGCTTGTCTCCCAACCCCTCGATATCCAGCGCCCGGCGCGAAGCGAAATGGCGGATCGCCTCCTTGCGCTGGGCCCGGCAGTATAGACCGCCGACACAGCGAGATACCGCCTCGCCCGATGGGCGAACGACCCGCGATCCGCAGATCGGGCAAACCTCTGGCATGGCAAACGGCCGGGATGCAGGGGGACGGCGCTCTAGCACCACGCCGACGACTTCGGGAATCACGTCGCCGGCCCGACGCACCCGCACGGTATCGCCCACCCGCACGNNCCGCCGACGAACACCGGTTTGAGCCGGGCAACTGGAGTAATCGCGCCCGTGCGGCCAACTTGTACCTCGATGGTCTCGACCACGGTCAGTTCTTCCTGGGCCGGGAACTTGTGCGCCACCGCCCAGCGCGGCTCCCGGGTACGAAAGCCCAATTCCCGCTGCCAGTCCAAGCGGTTGACCTTGTACACCACGCCGTCGATATCGAAAGGCAGGGCATCGCGCTGGCCAGCGATGGCGCGATGAAACGCGATTAAGCCGTCCGCGCCACGCACTACGGCCCGCTCGCCGCTCACCGGCAGGCCAAATGCCGTCAGCGCATCGAGCGTTGCGCCGTGGGTAGCGGGCAATTCCCAGCCCTGGGTCTCGCCCAGTCCGTAGGCAAAAAAAGACAGGGGTCGCTTTGCGGCGATGTTGGGATCGAGCTGCCGGATGCTGCCCGCCGCGCCGTTGCGGGGATTGACCAGCGTCGGCAAGCCCACCGCACGCTGCCTGGCGTTGTAGCGCTCGAAATCCGGCCGGCTCATGTACACCTCGCCGCGCACCTCCAGCACTGCTGGTGCAGCGCCTTGCAATCGCAGCGGCACAGATTTGATGGTACGCACGTTCTGCGTGACATCCTCGCCGGTCTCGCCGTCGCCGCGCGTGGCGGCTAGCGCCAGCACGCCATTCTCGTAACGCAGGCTGACGGCCAAGCCGTCGAACTTCAATTCGCAAGCATATTCGACAGGCGCGGCCTCTTCGCCCAAACCCAGTTCGCGCCGCACCTGGGCATCGAAAGCCTGCGCGCCGCCTGGGCCGATGTCGGTTTCGGTGCGAATGGATAGCATGGGAACACGATGTCGTACTGGCTCGAACGCGCCGAGCGCCTGGCCGCCGACGCGCTGAGTGGGCGAATCGGCGCTGCGCAGTTCGGGGTATTCCGCTTCGAGCGCCTGCAACTCCCGAAACAACCGGTCGTATTCGGCATCGGGAATTTCCGGGTCGTCCAGAACGTAATACCGGTAATCGTGCCGGCCGATCTGCTCGCGCAGCGCGGCGACCCGGTCAACGGCGGCGATGGGGGCAGTCATGAAGCGCGCTTGGCCAGAAAGAAAGCTGCGCTCGTCACTGCGGTCGCGGTTCCAGTTCGGCAACCTTGCTGCGCAAGCTCATCAAGCCCCGATTGGTCATTCTGATGCGGTGCTCGTCGCAGATCACGCCATCGAGCTTGCGCGCCAACTGGTCGGCGGAGAGCACCAGCAAATCCAGCGCCTTCATGCTGTCCAACGGGCCAGGCAAATTCATGAACAGCAACAAACCCGGCGTGGTCAACTCCGCCAGCCTTCGCAAATCGAACGATCCTGGCTTGCGCAAGTGTGCCAAGCTGAACGCTGGCGCGTCGGCGGTCGCTCCCCCATCGGGGAACCGTTCGAACAGACCGGCGGCGCCGAGCCGGAATCCTGCCTCTTCCGCTGCCGTTCGAATATCGGCTCCCTTGAAGGATCGATGCTGCGGCGCCATGACGGTCAGAGCTATCGTCGTCTTGGATAGCGGTGACGCCGCAGCCTGCTGGTACGATTCGTCGACTGGCTCCCGCGACGCAACGGCCGCTTCGTCGGTTGCCGGTTCCGTCTGCCGCGAACTGACCGGTTCATGATCGAACGGCCACGACGACGGCTCCGGCGCCAACTGTTCGGCAGACGGCGCCGGCTCGGAATGAGCCTGGCGATAGAGCGGCCGGATCTCTACGTCCACCAACACCTTGTCGGCCAGATGATGATCGGGAGTGATCCGGCCCAGATCGCCAAAATCGTGCGCCTCCACCAGCCCATCGGGGATTTGCGCCGAATCCTCGCCCAGTTTCGGTTCTTTTATCAGTGAGGACCGGCGCCGACGTTTGCGGATTTCTTCCTTGAGGCGGGCACGGATGCCCCAAAGATATACGAGGGCCACGATGACGGCTCCGATACCTGCTAGCAGCCACTGCAATTGCGTTTTGTCCATTTCCATCAACTCGAAGCTTACAGATTGTGTCTGCCGCAACCAGATTGCACCGCGATGACGATGCCAGAACGGCAAACCCCCATCGCCACCGCGCGGGTGGGTTGGGGGCAACGTCCGGCCGTTTATACCGAAATGCGTTCACTTTAACAAATGCCATCCGCCGTCGCATTACCTCCTCGGCAGGAAGCCAACGGAACGAACGTCCGGATGATCCGGCCCGCGCTTCTAGCCGCCGGCTACGACCAATCGCGTAGCCTCTTCGACATCGACCGCGACCAACCGCGATACCCCCTGCTCCTGCATGGTCACACCCGCCAAATGCTGGGCGATTTCCATGGTGGCCTTGTTGTGGGTGACGAAAATGAACTGCACCCGTGCCGACATTTCCCGGACCAGCGCGCCGAACCGGCCAACGTTGGCTTCGTCCAGCGGTGCGTCCACCTCATCCAACAAACAAAACGGAGCCGGATTGAGCTGGAAGATGGCGAACACCAAGGCCACGGCGGTCAACGCTTTTTCGCCGCCGGATAACAAACCGATCGAGCCGATCCGCTTGCCGGGCGGTTTGGCCATGATCGCCACGCCGGCATCCAGCATGTCCTCGCCGGTTAGCTCCAGATGAGCCTGCCCCCCGCCAAACAAGCGCGGAAACAGCTCTCCCAATCCGGCGTTGACCCGATCGAATGTCTCGCGAAACCGGGCGCGGGTTTCGCGGTCGATCTTGCGCATAGCGTTTTCCAGGGTGGTCAACGCTTCCAGCAGATCGTCGTTTTGCGCGTCGAGATACTGTTTGCGCTCCGATAACTGGGCGCATTCCTCGATGGCGGCCAAGTTGATGGGACCCAGCCGCTGAATGCGTCGCTCCACCTGCTCCAGCCGCGCCAGCCAGTCGGGTTCGGTCGCTTCGACCGGCAGCGTCGAGAGAACCGTCTCCGGATCGGTGGCAAGGTCGTGCAACTGCTCGCGCAGATTTTGCTGGCGAACCCGCGCTTCGTTCGAGGCGAGCCGCTGCTCCTCGATCGCTCGACGCTGGGTTTCGGCCCGGTGCTCGCATCGACTGCGGTTCTGCTCTCCGGCTTCCAGTTCGGTGTCCTGGGCATCCAGGGCTTGGCGGGCATTTCGCAGTTCCGCCTCGACCGCAAGCTGGGTTTCCAACCAGCGCGCCAAATCGTTTTCGGCCACGGCCAACACCTCATCGGTATCGGTAGTGCGTTCTTGCTCCAGCCGCGCCTGGCGGGCTTGCAACTGACGCCGTTGCGCGAGCAGCCGCTCCAGTGCCTGCTCGGCTGCCGCCAAGCGGGTTCGCAAGGTCTCGATTGCCGTCATCTGGCGGGCCACCTCTCGACGAGCGGCATCCGCCAAAGTGCGGCGACGGCGCAGCTCGTCGCTCGACCGCTCCCGGCTTTCGGCCAATGTAGCCTGTTCCGCGCTCAAGCTCTCCAGAGCCAACAATGCGTCCTCCAACCGCGAGCGGGCGAGCTGTATTTGTTCTCGATCCTGCTGGCATTGCTCCTCCAGCTCGGCCTGTTCTTCGATGAGCACACCGCGTCGCATCCGCGTCTGTTCCAGGCGGTCCTGCAACGCCTGCAATCGTCCCTGCAGTTGGGCGTGGTCGCGATGACGCTGGTTGATCGCCTGCTGCAACTCCCGTCGTTGCCGTTCGAGTTCGTCGTGCAGCCGGGTCCGGAACCGCTCCGCTTGCGCCGACTGCTGGGCCAGAGCGGCTTCGATTTCGCGTAATTCCGCCTCCAGGCGACGGATTTCCCGTTCGCGCCGCAGGACGCCCTCGTCGCCGCCGCGCGCCAGCCGCAACCAGTGCCGGCCGCACAACACACCATCGGGCGTCACCACGATTTCGCCGTCGCGCAATTGGGTGCGGCGCGCCAGCATTTCGGTCAAGTCGTTGGCGGTACTCACGCCATCCAGAAAATCGGCGAGCGGCCACGGAGCGCGCACTTTGGTGGCCAATCCGGACGCGCGCGCATCCGTTTCCGGCAAGGTAGAAGGTTCGAACAAAGCCAGCCGGCCGTGTGCCAGCTCGGCGATGGTTCGAGCCGGCACGTCGAGATCCGGTACGCAAACCGCGTCCAGCCAGTCTGTCAGCACCGCCTCGGCGGCAGCCTCCCAACCGGATTCGACCTCGATCCGTTCGGCCAATCGCGGCGCTTGATCCAACTGCCGCGACCGCAACCAATCGTTCGCATCGTTGGCGTGCCGGCCCAACGCGGCTTCTTGCAGGGTTTGCAGCGATGCGAGACGGCCTCGCTCCATATGTGCCCGCTCCCGCGATAACCGCACGAGCTGTTCGGCATCTCGCAGCGCGTCTCGCGTCGCGATCAGTTCGGCCTCGACGTGCGCCAACTGCTCCTGATCTTGCCGCAAGGCTTCGGCGACGGCTCGTTCATTCATCTGCAACCCAGCGCGCTCATCGTCGAATTCGGCGCCGGCCAATTGCTCTTGCTCGTATTGCAGCCGCTCCAGCCGCCGCTCTCCCTGCAACAACTGCCGCTCCAAGTGCTCGATCCGGGCGCGTTCTACATCGGCTTGGCGCCGGGCATCGCCGTTGCGCTGGCCGAATTCCTCCCAAGCCGCCTGGCCCTCGCGCAGCACACTTTCGGCGGACGCCAACGCCGCGTTGGCATCCGTTTCGGCGGCCAGAAATCGCGCTAGTTCCGGTTCGGCCGCGGTCAACGCCTGCGTCCATTCGCCTTGTTGCACCCGATCTTGCGCTAATTGCGCGTCGATCTGCTCCAACGCCATCGCGATGTGGCGCCAATCGTCCTCGCGGCGCCGCCGCAAATCGCGCTGGTGTTGCAGATATTGTTCAAGCCGGCCGATTTCTGCACCGGCTTGGTAATAGCGGCCTTGGTTATCGTTGAACGCCTCGTTCAGTTCCGTGCGCCGCGCCCGCCCGATTTCCAATTGCGCCTCCAGTCGTCGCTGTTCGGCCAGGATCGCCTCCAATGCGGTTTCCTGTTGACGCAGGGCTTGTTCCTGCGCCTGAAGATCGCTCCGCAAGCTACGCCAACGCAACGTCAACAGTTCCGCCTTGAGGCGGCGTTCTTCGGCGCGGTATTCGCGATATTGTCCGGCGGCCCGCGCTTGGCATTGCAAATGTTGCAGTTGGCGGCCTAGTTCGTCGCGCACGTCGCGCAACCGTTCGAGGTTTTCGCGAGTGTGGCGAATGCGGGTCTCGGTCTCGCGACGACGTTCTTTGTACTTGGAAACGCCAGCCGCTTCTTCCAAAAAGACGCGCAAATCCTCGGGCCTGGCTTCGATGATCCGGGAGATCGTACCCTGTTCGATGATGGCGTAGCTGCGCGGTCCCAGCCCGGTTCCCAGAAAAATGTCGGCGATATCGCGGCGGCGGCAGCGAGTGCCGTTGAGAAAATAGCTAGATTGCCCGTCGCGGCCGACCAACCGCTTGACGGCGATCTCGGCGTAGCTGGCCCACGGGCCGCCCAGCCGGCCCTGACCGTTGTCGAACACCAGCTCGATGGAGGCCTGCCCAACCGGCTTGCGGCTGGCCGCGCCGTTGAAGATCACGTCGGTCATGGTTTCGCCGCGCAGGCTGCGAGCCGAACTCTCGCCCATCACCCAACGCACGGCGTCGATGATGTTGGATTTGCCGCAACCGTTCGGGCCGACGATACCGATCAGATTGCTGGGCAAATGCAGAACCGTGGGGTCCACGAACGACTTGAACCCCACCAGCTTGATCTTGCTCAGCCGCATGAGGGCGTCGAAAGGCTATCGCGCGGCCGGCTCAAGTCCGGCGGACCAGTGGTTGCAGCACCGCTTCGATAGCTTCCAGATCCGGAATGACGACCGGCTGATCCTGATAGCGCGCCCAGCTCAGAATCCCCGGCAAATGCAGGTCGGTTTCGCCGACCTCCGGATTCAACTGGAGCTCGTCGCGTTGCAGATTGATCGGCCGCGGCGCCGACGTACCCAGAATCCCGAAGTGCGGCAACCGGGAATCGGCACCCAAGGTATTGACGATGATGATGCGGGAATTNNGTCGCGAACGGCAACACTTCGACCACGATACTGTTCGGCAGGATAATCTGGCCGCTTTGTACCGCGATCAACAAACAGCGCAAGTTCGGGGAAGCTTCCATAACGGTGTCCGTGAAACGTGTGGCGCGCCTCAGGTGATCAATTCCAAGGCGCGCTCGCC
>DEHU01000228.1 GCA_002352125.1 Competibacteraceae bacterium UBA2792
GCGTGGGCCTCGGCCGCGACCGCGCGTTGTTGCCCCTCCTGGACTTTAGCCTCAACCAACTTATAAAACGGCTGAGAGGCGAGACCGCTTAACATGAACCCATCAAACACGTTTGGCGGCGCATGAAAATGCGCTTTCAGATCTTCGTGCTCCTTTGCAATGTAAAACCGGTTTAGCCCATCGAAATATACATAGTCATAGTGCGCGGCGCGGATAAGCGGATCCCACTGCGCATAATCCTCAACCTGGGTATTAGGCAATGTTGATTCGACAAGGATGATCCAGGGTCGGATAACTGAAAGATCAAGACCAACTAAAACATCTTTTTCCGCACCCTCTACATCGATCTTCAAGAAATGAATCGGGGCTACGTGAAAACGCTCACAGATCGCAGTAAGCGTTTCGACCGGTACAACACGCTCAAGTTTGGTATAGCCACGTTCGGCTTCGTGGCGTTCTGCAGTTTCCTTATCGATGGTGGATAGGCCAGTGTCTGGTAATTCATAAAGTATCAATTCACCCTTCTCAGCACCAGCAGCAATCTGAAGATTGATATCTCGCAGACGCTTTTCTTGAAGCCTACCGAACCACTGTGGGACAGGCTCGATATTTATGCCACGCCAGCCACGATCATAAAATGCTTTGGTTACCGAATCTATTTCAGGATCGTTAGCACCAACATCAATGTAAAACCCACACTCAATATCCTTGAGTGCTCGCCATAGCATCACGTCTTCAAAATTTTGTGCATAGGATATGAAAGCCATCAATACTACGCCACCGTTTAGGCGACCCTCCTGCTACGAACTCGTTCGATGTGCTCCAAAATATCGAGCATGCCAAGAGCATCGAAAAGCAGCTTATCTCTAGCAATCGCACCTTCAGTTTGGTTATCACATTCAATCACGTCGTTGTGTATATACCTAGCGTCTGCCCAAAATAATTGACCTCCATGAACCGGTACCTCATATCTATGATGGGTATCATAACAAAAGGCGTTTGATCCGCCTAAAGGTATTGCAGTTCCCCCTAACGAGTAATGAACAAGATTGGAAAGTCGCCACAGTCGAAAGCCCTTCGATCGTAAAAACATATCAACATCACAGAATAATGCCTGCCCTTCATATATCGGGTTGAATTCCACTTCAATATCGATACATCGAGTGGTATTTAATATATCTCCCGCTCCACGTAAAATTTCTAACTCAGAGCCCTGCGTATCAACTTTTATATAATCTATCCTATCGATCACCTCACTATCAGCCCAACTTTTTAGCGTTACAACCTTCACTGGGCATACTCGCTCTTTCTTAATACAATCCAGTGCGGGATAGTTTTTTGAGAGGAATTCGATAGGAGTATGCAGCGAACTGCAAGCTGGTTCTTTTGTCACGAAAAGATCACGTCTCCCTTCTTTGCCGCCCAGAGCCAAGGGTATACATTGCACTCCACCTTGTGGAAAATGCTCGTAAATCTTCTGAAGTCTCTGGCACTCATCTGCATCTGGGTCGAAACCGTAAATTCGAAAGTTATGAGCATGCTCCCCATTTAGAAGATGCTCAGCGAAACCCCAGCGACATCCTACATCAACGACGATTAAAGGGTGGGCACCAAGATTATGTTCATTCATATCATTCATAGAACTAGGCTGGTCTTGTTCGGCTGGGGATCGACGTTATACCAAGAGCAAATTACTTTTATTATTAACATTATTAATCTTCCATCATTATTGCCCGAGCGTCAGAAACCCTTTTGATCTTAAACTGCATATCATTCCAAGCACATCCGACAAATAACGGTTTGTCAACGTTCACTACTTCAAAGACTTTGGCACAGTCTATCCAATGATAGTTCTTTTCGACATGGCTTTCGTTGCGCACGAGCGAACAATGAATAGAAAAAGATCCAACACCCAAGTTAGCGTAGAATGAAACACCAAAAAGATAAATCTCGCCTCTCTTCGCCTCTTCAATTCTCTGTTTTGTGTGAAAAGTATTGGTACCGAAAACCATTTGCCCTAGGCGATCCTTAATGCCAAAGCCCAAGACCAATCCATCGATATCTCTATTGATTATTACAGTAATTTGTACAGTTACCCAAGCGCCAACTGGTACAACTTCAATTATTTGCCCTTTTGCATCGAAAATTTTCACCTTCGTTACTTGAGCCTCATACGTCCCGGAATCCGTTTTTACTTTTTGCTCGACAGAAATTGTTTGCTGCACAATTTGGCTCTGATGAGCTGCCAACAGCGCGTTATAATAATCCATTACTTCTTCAGGCTCGCCTTCTTTTGCAATAACACCAGCTTTTAGCAGGATGGCGCGATTACAAATGCTTTGGATAGCGTTTTTGTCGTGGCTGACAATCAGCAATGTTGTTCCTTGTTCACCAAACCTACGAATCCGATCAAAACTCTTGTGCTGGAAATATGCATCTCCCACCGAAAGCGCTTCGTCAACGATTAGAATATCCGGGCGAATCGCTGTGGCTACACTAAACGCCAAACGCATCTGCATCCCACTGGAATAGGTTCGCAAGGGTTGATCGATATAGTCGCCGATTTCTGCAAAGTCCTCGATTTCTGGCATGAGTTCGCTGATCTGCCCGGTGAACAACCCATTAATCTGGGCGCCCATGTAAACGTTCTGCCGGCCGGTGAAATCGGGATGAAAGCCCATGCCCAGTTCCAGCAGGGCAGCAACACGTCCGCCTATTTCAACGCTACCGGTAGTGGGTTGGGCAGTGCCGGTGATGATCTTGAGCAGCGTGCTTTTTCCGGCGCCGTTGATACCGACAATACCGACGGCTTCGCCGGGAGCTACTTCAAAGCTGATATCGCGCAGCACCCAATGCTTTTCGTGTCTTTCCCTGCCAGTGACCCATTCGGTCAAACGCGCCCATTTGCCCGGATAGCGCTTGTACGCCTTGCCGACGTTACGAACTCGCAAATAGCCCATCAGAGTTCGTCCACCAGCTCGCCCACTCGTCCCAAGAACAACCAGGCGCCGAGCCAAAGCATCAACAAGGTCAGCATGGCCAGCGGCAGCAGGGAAGCAAAGTCAGGCCAGTCCCGGTCGAGAAACACGGTCTGCCAAGCGCCGATCAGAGACAGCAGGGGGTTGAACCGCATGACCGCCCGGGCACCTTCTGGCAGGGCTTGCAAGGTATAGACGATGGGGGTAAGCCAGAACCAGAACTGCAGCACCACCCCGGTGATCTGCCCGACATCGCGAAAGAATACGTTGAGGGTGCCCAGCGCCACGCCCAAACCCATGGTGAAAAGAAGCTGTAGGACCAGCAGCGGGATGGCGGCAAGGATGGTCCAGCCAGGCCAGTGGCCGATAATCGCCAGAAAAAGCAGGTAAATACCTAGCAGAATCGAGAAGTTGATGAAGGCCGACAAGATGACGATGATCGGCAGGCAGATGCGGGGGAAGTTGGCCTTCTTGATCAGATTGCCGCTTTCCAGGAAGACGTTGTTCAGCCGCCCGAGCATCTCGGCAAACAGGTTCCAGGCAATGACCCCTGCGCACAGATAGATGCTGAAGGCGAACGGTGTGCTTTCGTGCCCGGGCAAAGTAGGACGCATCAATTGGGCGAAGACGACCGTGTAGATGACAATCATCGTCAACGGGCCGGCCACGGCCCAGAACGCGCCGAATAGCGATTCGCGGTATTTGCCGTTGAACTCGCGAAGGACACTGCCCCAGACGAACCCCCGATATTGCCAGAGGGAGCGGAACATCACAGCTTGGATCATGGGCAAGCGGTCGGGTTAGAGTGGTTGGCAGAGGAGAACATTCTACATCGGATTCGCCGAAGCGGGACAGCAAGACGCGGCTCCGGCAGGCCAATAATATTTATAACTATATAATTTAACTTATCATTATCTCTCGAACACCGTTCGATGAACGGAATTGTTTCAAACCGTTCTACAATACGTCAAGTCACGATCAAGGAGCATGGACATGAGCACCCTCACCCCGGAACTGCGCGACCGCCTGCGCCACGAGCTGCCCGGCTGGTTGCGGGAAGATCCCGACTTCCGCCAGTGGATTCTCAACCTTGCCCGCAGTGAATTCGCCGACCGTCGCGAAACCGAAAACCGATTCGACCGCGTGCTCGACGAACTGCGCCGCGACCGCGAGGTGCAAGAGCGCAAGTGGGAGGAACAGAACCGCAAGTGGGACGAGCAAAACCGCAAGTGGGACGAGCAAAACCGTAAATCCGACGAAAAATGGGCGGAGCAGGTCGCAGAAAATCATCGTCTCCACGAAGAAATCATGGCCATGGCCGACAAGCTGGATCGCAAGATCGGCGCGCTGGGCGCGCGCTGGGGTTTGCTATCGGAAACCGCCTTCCGCGACGGATTGGCCGCTATCCTGGAAAAAAGTTTCGGCGTCGAGGTCATCAACATCAACGACTACGATGATGAAGGCTTGGTGTTCGGCCGCCCCGATCAGGTGGAGCTGGATATCCTGATCAAAAATGGCCTGCTGATCGCTTGCGAAATCAAATCCTCGATGGACAAGGCCGGGTTGTACATCTTCTCGCGCAAGGTCGATTTCTACGAACGCAAACACCAGCGCAAAGCCAACCGCCGGCTGGTCATCACCCCGTTCCTCGACCCGCGCGCCGCCGGGCTCCCGGAAAAGTTGGGTATCGAAGTGTACGCCGATCCTAAGCAGGCTACCGTAGATTAAATCTGACTCAAGACAATCGATAGATACAACATGAAAAATGCGATCGTTACCGGCATCACCGGCCAGGATGGTGCCTATCTCACCGAATTGCTGTTAAGCAAGGGTTACCGGGTTTATGGTACTTACCGCCGCACCAGTTCGGTCAATTTTTGGCGGTTGGAAGAACTCGCCGTTCAGGACCATCCTAATCTTCGCCTGGTCGAATACGACCTCACCGACCCCGGTGCCAGCGTGCGAATTTTGCAGCAGGCTCAACCCGACGAAGTGTACAACCTCGCTGCGCAAAGCTTCGTCGGTGTTTCGTTCGAACAGCCGGTGACCACCGCCCACATCACCGGCCTGGGTGCCCTGCATCTGCTGGAAGCGATTCGGATCGTCAACCCCAAAATCCGCTTTTATCAAGCGTCCACCTCGGAGATGTACGGCAAGATTCACGAAATGCCGCAAACCGAGACCACGTTCTTCCATCCCCGCAGCCCCTACGGCGTCGCTAAGCTGTTTGCGCACTGGTCCACGGTCAATTACCGTGAATCCTACGGGTTGTTCGCTTGCAGCGGGATCCTGTTCAACCACGAATCCCCACTGCGTGGCCAAGAATTCGTGACTCGGAAAATTACCGACGCCGTCGCCAAAATCCATCTGGGCCAGCAGGAGATACTGGAGTTGGGCAATTTGAACGCCCAACGCGACTGGGGCTACGCTAAAGAATACGTCGAAGGAATGTATCGGATGCTCCAGCACGCCGAGCCGGATACCTATGTGTTGGCCACCAACCAAACTTGGCCGGTGCGGCATTTCGTGGAGCTGGCCTTTCGGGCCGTTGGCGTCGAGCTCGAATGGCAGGGCAGCGAAGACAACGAACTGGGCCGCGACGCCAAAACCGGTCAAACGCGGGTGCGCGTCAACCCCAAATACTATCGTCCTTGCGAGGTAGACATCCTCTGCGGCAATCCGCAAAAAGCCCGCGACCATCTAGGGTGGACGCCGACCACGACCCTGGAAGAGCTCTGCCGGCTGATGGTGGATGCCGACCTGCGGAGAAATCGGCGTGGCTTCTCCTTCTAGGCGAGTCTTGATCACCGGGATCGGCGGCTTCACCGGCCGCTGGTTAGCCGCGCGATTGACCGAAGCCGGCTATCGGGTTTTCGGGCTAACCCAGGAGCCGGCCCAAACCCCAGCCGAGATACAAGCCGATCTTGGCGATCCACCCGCTTTGCGGGCAGCGTTGGAAATTGCGAGACCGGACTATATCGTCCACCTCGCCGCTATCACCTTCGTGCCGCACGGCGACAGCGCCGAAATCTATCGCGTCAACCTGTTCGGCACTCTCAACCTGCTCGATGCCATTCTCGCGGTCGGATTGCAACCTCTCAAGGTTCTCGTCGCGAGCAGCGCCAACGTCTACGGCAATCCATCGGTAGAGGTGATCGACGAAACCGTTTGCCCCGCTCCGGTCAATCATTACGCCAACAGCAAGCTGGCGATGGAGCACATGGCCCGCACCTACGATGATCGCCTGCCTCTCGTCATCACTCGCCCCTTCAACTACACGGGGGCCGGTCAAGCGGAGCACTTCCTCATCCCCAAGATCGTTGCCCACTACCGTGCACGGCGACCGATCATCGAATTGGGCAACCTGGACGTAGTGCGCGATTTTTCCGCTGTCGCTTTTGTCGTCAACGCTTACCAGAAGCTGCTGGAATGCCCGGATACAGATGTTACGGTCAATATCTGCTCTGGCAGGGGAACTGCGCTCGGCGAGATTATCGCCTTCATGAACGGCATCGCCGGCTACGCCATCGATGTCACCGTCAATCCTGCCTTCGTGCGCACCAACGAAATTCGCCGGCTGATTGGTTCAAACCACAAGCTGTTTTCGCTGATCGGCGAGCAGCCTATTCCCGGCATCCGCGACTTGCTCGCGGAAATGTATCGCGCCCCAGCTTAGCGTGCCCTAACCATGCACGTCATCCTAAATTTGGATGCTATTCAATTGCCTCTGACCGGTATTGGTCAGTACGCTTTGCAACTGGCCCATGGCTTGCGGAGGCACCCGACGGTTGATAACGTTCGTTTCTTCTCGGCTTACCGTTGGCTTGCCGACCCCGATCAAGCCTTGCGCTTCAACCAAGCTTTGGGCGAAGTTCGGAACCGCGTACCTTTCAAAACCGTCGCCCTGCACCTGTACGGCTTCGCCCGCAGCCAATTGTTCCGCTGGCGAACCCGAAACCTCAACAGCCATGTGTTGCACACTCCGAACTTTATCCTGATGCCGTTTTCTGGTGCGGCGGTGACTACGATTCACGATCTGTCCTATCTCCATTACCCCCAGCACCATCCTCGCGAGCGCGTCGCGTTCATGAATCGGCAAATGCCGCGCACCCTGGCACAAGCCGCCATGATCGTCACCGATTCGGAATTCGTTCGTCGAGAACTGATCGATCTGCTTGGAGTCGCCGCGCACCGCATTCAAACCGTACCCCTTGGGGTCGATGCAAGCTTTCGTCCACGCTCGCCGGCGGAATCGGCCCCGATCCTCGCCCGTCATGGTTTGGCGGGCGTTTCCTATCTGCTAGTAGTCGCCACGCTGGAACCGCGCAAGAACCTTCTGCGCTTGATCGAAGCGTATAGCCGATTACCGATGCCTCTGCGCCAACAGCACCCCTTGGTTATCGTCGGGGCGCGCGGCTGGTTGACCGGGGAGCTGGAACGGCGATTGGTGCCTTTGGAACGCAGCGGTCAAATCAAGCGCCTCGGCTATGTCTCTCAGGAAGATCTTCCTCTGATTTATAGTAGCGCCCACGCTTTCGTTTTTCCCTCTCTTTACGAAGGCTTTGGCTTGCCAGTGCTGGAAGCCCTGGCCAGCGGAACGCCGACTTTGACTTCGAACCGGTCTTCGCTGCCGGAGGTTGCGGGCGATGCGGCCTTGCTGGTCGATCCCGAGAACGTGGATACCCTCACCGCTGGATTGGAGCGTTTACTGACCGACGCCGAGTGGCGAGCACAAGCAACCGAGCGCGGATTGCGACAGGCGCGTCAATTTTCCTGGGAACGCTGCGTCGATGAAACGGTCGCCGTATATCGGCGGGCGCTGGCTGGGTAGACCCTCCACTCTGGAGTCAGAAGCGGGCACTTTGGCCGTGAACGACCCGAAGCGGGTTAGGGGAAGCTTCAAAACGACCGAAGCGCCATCGAGGCGCTTCGACGAACGATTCCAGCCGCGCAGTTCCCTCAGCTATGCAACGCCGCCCGCAACCGTTCCACGCCCTCGGCCAGGACCGGGATGGCGTTGGTGTAGGCGAACCGGACATGTCGCGCCGGTAGATGGCAGCCGAAATCGATGCCGGGCGTGATGGCGACTCCGGTTTGTTCCAGCAATCGCAAAGCGAAATCGTAGCTGTCGTCGGTGAAATGGCCGCAATCGGCGTAGAGATAGAACGCACCGGCCGGGTTGACGGGGATGCGAAAACCCAATTCGCGCAACGCCGGCAGCAAAAAATCCCGCCGTGCCTGAAATGCTTGCCGACGCTCCTCGAAGATCGCTTGCGCTTCCGGCTCGAAAGCCGCCAGCGCTGCGTACTGTGCCGGGGTGGACGCCGCCAGAAACAGATTTTGCGCCAGCTTCTCGGCGTCGCCGACGCAGTCGTCCGGCGCCACCAACCAGCCCAGCCGCCAGCCGGTCATCCCGTAATACTTGCTGAAGCTGTTGACGACCAGCACCCGATCCGAATAGGCCAGTGCAGTCTGGACCGGCGCGTCGTAAACCAGCCCGTGATAAATCTCGTCCACGATCACCCGGCCGCCGCGCGCTTCGGCGGTGGCAACGATGGCCGCTAGCTCGTCCGGCGCAATGATCGTACCGGTGGGGTTGGCCGGCGAGGCCAGCAGCACCGCCGCCGTCCGGTCGTCCCAGTATCGCTCCACCAACCCGGCCGTTAGCTGGTAACCGGTCTCCGGTCCGACCGGGACGCCGACCGCTTCGCCTTCGACCAGCCGCACGAAATGCCGGTTGCAGGGATAGCCGGGGTCGGCCAGCAACACCCGGTCGCCGGGATTGACCAGAATCGCCGTGGCCAGTTGCAGGGCACCCGAGGCGCCAGGGGTGATCAAAATGCGCCGGGCCGGTACTTCGGCGCCGTAGCGTCCTCGATAGTGCGCGCTGATCGCTCGACGTAGTTCCGGTAGACCCGCAGCAGCGGTGTAACGGGTGCGCCCTTCCGCCAGCGCCCGCTGGCCGGCGGCGACGATGGGCGCCGCAGTCGGAAAATCGGGTTCGCCGATTTCCATGTGAACGATGGCGTGGCCCGCTGCTTCCAGCTCCTTGGCGCGAGCCAGCAGCGCCATGACGTGAAACGGCGCGATGTCGGCCATGCGGCCGGCCAGCGCGCGGAACCGGCCTGTCACATCATCCGCCCTCGATCGGTGTTCTCGTCGCGGATGGTCAGGTCGGCCAAACCGGACGATTTGCCGCCACCGGCTCCCACGCCCTCGGACAACCGGATTTGCAGGCCGACGTTGTTCTTGGAGTCAGCGTTTTTGATTGCTTCATCTCTGGAAATTTTGCCTTCCTTGTATAGCTTGAACAGCGACTGGTCGAAGGTCATCATCCCCGATTCGGTGGATTGCTCCATCGCGTCCTTGACGTAGTCGATTTTGCCTTTCTGGATCAGGTCGGCGATGTAAGGGCTGTTCAGCAACACTTCCACCGCTGGCACCAAACCGCCGTTCAGGGCGCGCACCAATCGCTGCGAGACGATGGCGCGCAGGTTCAGCGACAAGTCCATGAGCAACTGAGGCCGGGCATCTTCGGGGAAGAAGTTGACGATGCGTTCCAGAGCGCCGTTGGCGTTGTTAGCGTGCAGGGTGGACAAGACCAGATGGCCGGTTTCGGAGAAGGTCAGCACGTATTTCATCACGTCGCGCTCGCGGACCTCGCCCACCAGAATCACGTCCGGCGCTTCGCGCATGGCGCTGCGCAGAGCGTGCTCGTAAGAGTGCGTGTCGATGCCAATCTCGCGCTGAGCGACCACCGATTTTTTGTGCTGGTGGGTGAATTCGATCGGATCCTCGACGGTGATGATGTGGCCCGGCGCGCTGGCGTTGCGGTGATCGACCATCGCCGCCAGCGTGGTGGACTTGCCGGATCCGGTGGCGCCCACCAGCAGGATCAGGCCGCGTTTTTCCATCACGAGTTGCCGCAACAGCGGCGGCAAACCCAACTCTTCCACCTGCGGGATATCGCCCTTGATGAAGCGGATCACCATGGATACTTCGCCCCGCTGCTTGAACACGTTGGCGCGGAACCGGCCGACGCCGTGCAGCGGAATGGCGAAGTTCAGCTCCCATTCGTGCTCGAATTCCTTGATTTGGTCGTCCTTCATGACCGAGTAGCCGATCTCGCGCACTTGACCCGGCCCGAGCACCTTGTTGCCGATCGGGCGCACCACGCCACCGATTTTGATGTTTACCGGCGCTCCGACGTGAAAGAACAGGTCGGAAGCATTCTTGTCGACCATCAGTTTGAGATACGGAGTGATGTCCACCGGGGTCCTCCCTCAGGCGAGCCGATTCAAGCCGTTCAATGCCGCAACTCGGTAAGCCTCGGCCATGGTCGGGTAATTGAACGTGGTGTTGACGAAATATTGGACGCTGTTGGCCGCGCCCCGTTGAGCCATGATCGCCTGACCGATATGGACGATCTCGGCCGCTTGGTCGCCGAAGCAGTGGATGCCGAGAATTTCCAGGCTATCGCGATGGAACAGCAACTTGAGCATTCCCACGGTGCGGCCGGTGATCTGGGCGCGCGCCAAGCTCTTGAAGTAGGCGTGGCCGACCTCGTAGGGCACCCGATCCTCGGTCAATTCGCGTTCGGTGCGGCCGACCGAACTGATTTCCGGAGAAGTGTAGATACCGGTTGGAATGTAATCCACCAGATGATGGTCGCAAGTCCCGTGGATCAGATGGGTGGCGGCGAAGCGGCCCTGATCGTAGGCGGCGCTGGCCAGGCTGGGGTAGCCGATCACGTCGCCCACGGCGTAGACGTGGGGCAGGGCGGTGCGATAGCTCTCGTCCACCTTGATTTGGCCGCGGCTGTTGGGCGTGATGCCCAACTCCTCCAACCCCATGTTTTGGGTGTTGCCGGTGCGGCCGTTGGCCCAGAGCAGCGCGTCGGCCTTGATTCGCTTGCCGGATTTCAGATCCAGCAGCACGCCGTCCGGCAGACCCTCCACCCGTTCGTATTCCTCGTTGTGGCGGATCATCACGCCCTGATCGCGCAGGTGGTAGCTGAGCGCATGGGCGATTTCATCGTCGAGGAAGGACAGAAGTTGCGAGCGGGTATCGACCAGATCCACCTTGCAGCCCATGTTGCGGAAGATGCTGGCGTACTCGCAGCCAATCACCCCCGCGCCGTAGACGACGATGGAGCGCGGCGTGCTGGTCGTGCTGAGGATGGTGTCGCTGTCGAAGATGCGCGGATGGTTGAAATCGATGTCGCGCGGCCGGAACGGATGCGAGCCGGAGGCGATGATGAAAGCGTCGGCGGTCAGGACGGTCGGTTCGGCGCTGGTGCCGGAACGGGTTTCGATGGTGTGGGCGTCGAGGAAGCGGGCGTGACCGTGAAGAAGCCTGACCCGGTTGCGCTCGTAGAAATCTCGGCGCATGGCGGTCTGGCGAGCGATGACCGATTCGGCGGAACGCAGCAGATCGGGATAGGACAGCCGCAGCGCGGAACCGAGCGCGTTGCGGAACGCCGGGCTGGTGTTGAATTCCAGCATCCGGTTGATGGCGTGCCGCAGGGCTTTGGACGGGATGGTGCCCCAGTGGGTGCAACCGCCGCCGACCAAGTGGTGTTTCTCGATCACCGCTACCGATTTGCCCTCCTTGGCGGCTTTCATGGCGGCCCCTTCTCCTCCCGGACCGGTACCAATCACGATGACATCGTAGTTTTGGTCGTTCATTATTGTGCTCTTCGGGGTATTGGTGCGGGGGGAAAACGCATTTCCGTCAGTCTTTCATCCCGTGCGAAATAGTGTATCCCCTTTTAAAACCATGCGCCAAAACGGCTTGGCAGGCCGGTCTCGGGGCGAGCATGACAATTTTTGTCGGGCCGACGCTTTGGAGCATAATTCATGCCGTGCTTTGTTGTTGCCGGGATCACTTCGATCTGTTGATGCCCGTGTCCATTGCGATCTTCCGGAGATCCCGTCGCGTGAATACCGATCGCCTTCTTCCCGCCGTTTCCGAATCGACCGGGACCGCTTTGCGGTTGCTGATCCGCGTATGGCGGGATCCGGCTCCTCGATGCCGGGGCGGCGGTCGAGCGGATTCCCTAGGGACTGCCGGCCCGGTTGACCCATGACGATAGCGCTCGACTCGTCCGCGGTGTTCGGCGCTGTGCTGCTGGCCGTGCTGGCGATGCTGTCGCTGCCGGTCGGCGTGGTGATCGGGTTGTACGGCAAGCCATCGCAGCGAACCAACGCCATCATCATGGCGTTCGGCACCGGCGCCCTGATTCAGGCGCTCGCTCTGGATCTGGCGTTCGAGGGCGCGCAGCGGTTGATGGTCGAGAGCCATCTGAGCGGCCTTGCCAGTTGGTTTTGGGTGGCGAGCGGTTTTGCGCTGGGCGGCGTGCTGTATTACCTGGGAGATCGTCGCCTGGAGCGTTACGGTGCCGCTCTGCGGCATCCGGCGCTGACCAAACTTTTTCTGTTGCGCAAGAAGCGAGAGCAGTCGGCTGCCTTGTTGGCGCGGCTGGCGCGGGTGGATTTGCTGCGGTCGTTGCCGCCGGAGGAGATGGAAGAGGTGTTGTTGTGCGTCCAGCCAGTGCGAGCGGTGGCTGGCGAGACCATCTTTCGGCGCGGCGAGATTGGCGATGCGCTGTATCTGATCGACGAAGGTACGGTCATGGTGCTCGACAGCGCCGAAGCCGGAACGGCCGACGGCGAGCGGGGAACGACCGCGCTGGCCTATCTCTCGGCGGGCCAGTCGTTCGGCGAAATCGCGCTGCTGAGCGGCGGCCCGCGCACCGCTACCGTGGTGGCCATCACCGACACCGCGCTGCTGAAAATCGCCAAGGAGCATTTCGACGAACTTCTGGATTGTTTCCCTCGTTTGCGCGAAGCGGTCGAAGCCCTGAACGCCGAGCGGATCTTGCAAAATGTCGCCGTCGTGCACGATCGATCCGGGGCGGCGGCGTGGCAAAAAATCGCGTTGGCGAACATCCAGCGATTGAGCCGCGCGGAAGAAGTGGCGCTCATGGAAAAGCACGCGCCGGCGGGCGCCCCGCTGGCCATTTTCCTTGGGGCGTTGCTCGATGGCGTGCCGGAGTCGGTCGTCATCGGCTCCAGCTTCGTGTCGCTCGATTCGTTCCGGTTCACCTTCTTGGCGGCGGTGTTCCTGTCGAACTTGCCGGAAGCCATCGGCAGCGCCGTGGGGATGAAGCAGGCCGGTTTCAAGACGAAGCGCATTTTCGCGCTCTGGGGGATGCTCGTGCTGGCCGGAGCGGTAGCGGCCGCGCTCGGCAACCTTTTTCTCGCCGGGGCGCCGCCGGCGTTGCTCACCTTGGTCGGCGCCATCGCCGGCGGCGGTATTCTGGCAATGGTGTCGTCGGTGATGATGCCGGAAGCCTACGAAGATGGGGGGCCAGCCGTCGGTTTGGCCACCATCGCCGGTTTTCTCACCGCTTTTCTGTTCGATTTTCTATGAGCGTTTGGGCCGGTTTGGAGCGGCGGTTGGGTTTGTTGCGCTCGGTGCTGATGTATCACGGCATTCCTTTTCGCCGATACCGGCTGACGCGGTTTTATGCCCAATTCATCCGGCCGGGCGATTTGTGTTTCGACATCGGCGCTCACGTCGGCAGCCGGTTGCGAGCCTGGTTGCCGCTGGGTGCCCGGATCGTCGCCGTGGAACCGCAACCGGCGTGCATGGCCTTGCTGCGCCGCTGGTTCGGCGGCGATGCGCGCGTGGTGCTGGTCGAGCAGGCGGCCGGCGCCAGTCCGGGCACGGCGGAATTGCTGGTCAGCCCGCGCACGCCGACCGTGACCACCCTGTCGCGCGACTGGATCGCGGCGGTGCATCGGGATCGGAGTTTTGCGCGAGTGCGCTGGGACGAACGCTTGCCGGTGACCGTCACCACGCTGGACGAACTGATCGCCCGCCACGGCCTGCCGGCGTTCTGCAAAATCGATGTCGAGGGCTACGAGCTGGACGTGCTGCAAGGGCTGTCGCAGCCGATTCCGGCGCTTTCTTTCGAATATGTTTCGGCTTGCCTGGACACGGCGCGAGCTTGCGTGGTGCGTGTCGCGGCGCTCGGGCCTTACGAGTTCAACTGGTCGGTCGGGGAGTCGCACCGTTTGCAGTCGGCCGAATGGCTCGACGCCGGCCGAATGCTGGCCCGGTTCGACGGCTTCGGTGCGGCGGGCGGTTCTGGCGACGTTTACGCGCGGTTGCGAGCGGGAGCGGCCGATGGGTGATCGGTTGCAGGTGGCAGCGGGCGAACGAGGCGTCGATCCAGAACTGGCGTGGTTGCTGCTGCTGGCGTTGCGGCACCGGGCGCGGAGGCCGGAACCGTTGCCCGCGCGCCTCGGTTTGGGTCTGGACGAAGAGGGGAGGCCGGCCATCGTTCCGGTCGCGGACCGGTCGGTTTTGCTGGAGGTCGCCGCCGATGGTTCCTGGATCGCCAAGGCGCCAGTCACCGGAACCAGCGCCGAGTGGTACGATTTGTATTTGCCGATGGCGCTGGCCTGCCACGCTCGGCCGCTGGCGGTGGCGCACCTGGGGCAAAGCCTGGACGGGCGCATCGCCACGTTGGAAGGGGCGTCCTGCTACATCAACGGCCCGGAAAACCTGACCCATCTGCACCGGATGCGGGCGTTGTGCGATGCCATCGTGGTCGGGGCCAACACCGTGGAGTGCGACGATCCCAAGCTGACGACCCGGCGCGTTCCCGGCCCCAACCCGGTGCGGGTGATTCTCGATCCGCGCTGCCGTCTTGCCGCCGGCTGCGGCGTGTTTCGGGACCGGGCGGCGCCGACCATTTTGATCTGCGACGAGGCGTTGGCCGAACAGGCCGGGTTAGATGGCGCCGAGATCGTCGGCGTGCCGCGTCGCGGCCGGTATCTGGATTTGGGCGCGGCGCTGGAGCGATTGCGTGCACGCGGCCTGTCCGGGATTTTCGTGGAGGGCGGCGGCTTGACCGTGTCGGCTTTTCTGGAGCAGGGCTTGCTGGACCGGTTGCAAATCGCGGTGGCGCCGCTGATCGTCGGCTCCGGCCGGCCGGGGATCACTTTGCCGCCGATTCGAGACTTGTCCCAGGGCTTGCGCCCCCGCCATCGTCGCTACGTGATGGGCGAGGACGTGCTGTTCGATTGTCGGCTGCGCGACGCTGCCGATTTCCCTCTTTAGCCGCCGTTTGCTTGCTGATCCGGAGAAGAAAGCGCGTCCGGCGGCGTTTGCACCTGCCGGATAATCCCGGCGATTTGCTGGGCTTCGGGAATTTTGAGTCGCTGGGCGTCCTGCAGGGCCAAGTTCAACAGCTCCAGCGCCTTTTCGCGGTCTCCCGCCGTGCCGCGCGCCAGATAATTCATCCCAATCTTGGCGCGGCAGACCAGTAAATCCCGCGCCGACCGGAGCCGCTCGTAGACCGGCAGTTGTTCCTCCTGGCGGATCCGCAGCACCTCGTCCAACTGCCCGCGCACCTGATACACGTCGGCGATCTTCCCCAGCGTCACCGCCCGCGCCCGCACGTCGCC
>DEHU01000223.1:0-5651 GCA_002352125.1 Competibacteraceae bacterium UBA2792
GAATGGCAACATTGCGTCGCCGCGCTAGTGCAAATCCGGCGGGTACATCCAGCGATTCGAGTGGATTTGCCGATAGGGCAGGTGAATGCCAGATTGCGCAGTATTTAACTTCTCAAAAGGACAACTCACCTTGCCCTTATGAAAGTTGGCGACATGCTCAAAATGTTGAAAGCCGATGGTTGGTATCTCGTCGCTACTGTGGGAAGTCACCGACAATTCAAACATCCCACCAAGTTAGGGCGTGTTACTGTACCGGGTAAACCGAGCGACGATTTAACTCTGGGGACTCAAAACAGTATCTTGAAACAGGCTGGTTTGAAAAAATGATGAGGGCTCTTCCATGCGTTATGCGGTAGTGATTGAAAAAGCGGAACGAAATTATGCGGCTTATGTTCCCGATCTTCCCGGCTGTATAGCGACCGGCCGAACTCTGGAAGAGATAGAAACACAGATTCAAGAAGCCATTCAATTGCATTTACATGGTATGCGAGAGGATGGCTTACCGATTCCAGAGCCTTCCAGTCAGGTGGAATATATTGAAGTAGCTGCTTAAGCTTGGCTTGAACCTGTAACCAAACTGCTTTGCGAATATCAAAGCTAAAGAATAAATACATCAGTTAAATAACAGCTAGTTCGGCTTCACCTTGCTACACCAACGGAGAACGAGAGTGATTTCACTGGAAGAATTTGAGAGTCAATGGCTGGAAGATGTCGTCGCTGGTACCCCGTCGACAACCGAATTGGGTCACCGATTCACTGAAAAGATTCTTCGAGACTGGCACGAGATCGATTCAGCCACCACAGAGATAGTTCTTTGTGACGGCGCAGGCGACGGTGGCATCGACGCTGCAATCTTTGTTCGAGGAGATCCGAACGAAGGGATCGAGGGTGACACATGGATGCTCATACAGAGCAAGTATGGGTCAGCCTTCGCCGGGTCGGAAACGATTAGCGCGGAAGCGCAAAAGCTCTTCGCAACACTCGATGGCAAGCGAGAAAAGCTGTCGTCATTGTCAACAGAGTTAGTTGGACGCCTGCGAAATTTCTTGCAAAACAAAGGGCCGAAAGACCGACTTGAGTATGTATTGGCAACCACCAAGAGATTGACCGTCGAAGAAGAGGAATACCTTGCAAATATTAAGACCTTAGGCCGAGCAAAATTTGGTGAATGTTTCGACGTTGACTCAGTTTCAATAGAAATAATATATAACAAGGTCGCAGAAGAAGACGCGTTCGGACCAGCGAAGATTCAAGTCAAGCTGAAGACTATAGTCGCTAGTTCTGGGAACATTCTACTTGTCGGCGCGACTCGTCTAACAGACGTGTACCAGTTTATGCAGGACTACAAGTCGGCATCCGGCGATCTAGACCTACTTTATGAAAAGAATGTTCGCAAATTTCTCGGCAATAAGAGGAAAGTTAACAAAGGGATTGAAGCGACAATCGAAAACCATCCTGAGCGGTTCGGTCTGTACAACAACGGTATCACAATTGTCACCGAAGAAGTCTCGAAGCTCAGCACTGACGAGCTTTTCCTTCGGAATCCTTTCATTGTAAACGGTTGTCAGACTACCCGTTCGATTTGGTCTGTCTTGCAAAGAAAACTCAACTCAGGAGGAACATCCCCAACGCCGCAACAGAAGACCTGGGAAGAGAAACTAAACGCGGCCGTTGTCATTACAAAAATCGTTGTTGTCGGTGCCGAGGGGGAAGAATTGCTGACCGAGACAACACGCTATACCAACTCGCAGAACGCTGTCGGAGAGAAAGATTTCATCGCTCTCGAAAAGGATTTTCGAAACTGGGTACCTTTTTTCAACTCAAGATACGGAGTTTTCTTGGAGATTCAACGCGGTGCCTGGGAGGCGAGGCGTGTCTTTCAACGCCAACACCCCCTTACTGAACCTCGCTACGAAGAAGCGGCATATGCATTCGACTTGCTGAAGGCCTACGCCGCTGGATGGTTGACCGAGCCTGGCGTTGCATACGCAAAGAATCCGCCGTTTGCACCTGGCGGCTCCCTCTTCAATAAAATTACGAACGATCCGACTTTCGGCATTGAAGGTCTTTACGCCGCATTCTTGATGCAAAAATTGGCCAACAAGTACAACTTCGGCCGAGGTGCAAAGATACCCAGCCGTGGTCAGACACGGTATCTATTCATCATGGTTGCAACTGACTTGGTTAAGGATTTCTTGCTGAACAATCAACTCGACTATACGCACGCATCTATCTCAACTGCGATATCACGGTTGCATATCGGTGGATATCTAGAGCATTTTGGCGATGCGGCGGTTCAACTGATAGATGATTATCTCACGCAGGGGAATGAAGACAGTCTCTTTCTAGAACCGGAATTTCTCAAAATGCTAGACCTGAATGCATTTTTGAAGTCAGAAAAACTTGGCAAGGGAGATGAATTCTCGCCTAGACTTCGCACTCAGATTGCTATGACGAAAAAGATCTTCAGAAGGAACGCTCCAACGCAGCAGATGAAGGCTGCTATCACTGCATCACAGTGATGCTGAACAAGCGGCTCAACTGGATGTGCTCCAGTCGGCTTCACCTCCTTCTGCACGCCGGTTAGCCGCAATGTTAGTTAAAAATGGAGCGGATCATTTATGAAAAAGCTCGTCCTAATCGCGATTATTTTAGCTATTGGTTGGTACGGGAACTATTTATATAAGCAACATGGATCAATATTTACGCAACAATCACTCACTGATTTAGCCTATAAAAAACCAACAAAGTGTATTACAAAAGATGGGCGCATTCTTTACGGTGACTTACCTCAAGGAACAGTCTGTTTAGAGGAAAAACCAGTAGGAGGAGCACTGACAATTATGCCTTCGCAAAACTCCAGTAAGGTAGTAACTTCAAGTTTTAAATGTGATGGCAGAACCCACTGTTCACAGATGACCTCTTGTGAAGAAGCGACCTTCTTTTTAAGAAACTGCCCTAATGTAAAGATAGATGGAAACAATGATGGAGTTCCTTGTGAGAAACAATGGTGCGGGCGATTTTAAATAAAATTTTGCTTCTTTTATTGTCACCGACACCACCACTGCTAAGTGCAAACCGTATTCCAAAAGGAATCGCCTCCCGTGGCTAAACAATACGCGCCTCACATCGAACGCTTATTAGCCGTCGCCGCCAGCGGCAAGCTGTTGGCCGTCGGCGGTCGCCGCGATGCGGTGGGTATCACCGACTCCAGCGTTCACCTGCTGCAACTGCCCAAGCTCAATGCCCGCTTCAGCGCCCCGCTCGATGCCGCCGCGTCCGCGCTGACCTTCTGCGGCGATGATCTGTTGCTGGCCGGAACCGCCAAGGGCGATCTGGCCATTTGGCGCGCAAACGGCGAAGGCAAAACCCCGGATGGGCAACTGGCTGTTCACACCGGCGCGGTGCGCGCACTGGCTGCGACCGGCTCGCAGGTCTTGAGCGTCGGCGACGACGGCGTACTGGCATTGCACGCCATCGAAATGGATGGCGACCGGCCCCGTTTGCACGAGCAGGCCAAACGCCGCTTGAGCGAACAGCCATTACGCGCCGTCGCGCTGGACCCGACAAGCGGCAGCGTGGCCGCCGCCGGCGCCGATAACACCATTTACGTCCTGCCACTGGCCCAACTGGGTGACGCCGAACCCCGTGTTATGCCCTGCGGCGAACGTGGCATCTACTCTTTGGCCTTCACCGGCGACGGGCGGATCGTGGCCGGCTGCGGCGACGGTTCGATCCGGGTCTGCTTTCTGGAAGGGGCCATCGACGAAGAAAATCGCAGCGGCGACGCCGCCCATCAGGGACCGGTGCGCAGCCTGCTGTTCAGCGCGGCGCTGAACGACGAACAGGGCCGTCCCCTTCCCCGCCGCTTGTTCTCACTCGGCGAGGACGGCGAACTCAAGGTCTGGACGCTGGATCAGCGCCGCAAACCGCGCACCGTCCCTATCGGCCGCAACGCCAGCGCGCTGGCGCTGTTCGATCCGTTGCCGCAGGCCAAGCCGGAACAGCGCGGCGGCTTGCTGGTCGCGGTTACGGAAAACCGGCTGATTTGGCTCAGTCCGGTCGATCAAAGCGGCAATCCATCCGGTAGCGCCGAAACCTGGGATTCCCGGCTGCAACGCTTGCTCGACGAGGTTAAAGCGAATCGTTCATCGTCGGCCACCCTGGACGCTTTGGCGCAACTGGCCGAGGACGAGGCGCGGGAAGGCTTAGAATACGTGCTCGGGCAAGATTCCCGGCCGGGGCAACGCATCGAAGCCGCGCAAAAGCTGGGCGACAGCCAGCGCCGCCGTAGCCGGCCAGTGCTGGCCAAGGCGCTGAACAACGACCATGTCGGCGTGCGCAAGGCCGCGTTGAAAGCCTTGGAACAGATCGACGCCGAAGCGCCGCTGCAAGCCCTGCAACTGGCGCTGGGCAGCCAGCACCCGGACATCCGGCTCGATGCGGTGCAACGCCTGACCGCATTACGCCAAGCATCGCCTCTGGTGCCGGGATTGCTGAACGAACGGTTGAACGACTCGGACGCCAAAGTCCGAGAAGCCGCGCTCGATGGTTTACTGACCTTGGACCCCGAAGCAGGCGTGGCGCCCCTGCGTGGCGCATTTGAGCGAGGCTCCCCCGACATCCGCCGCGCGGTCCTGATCCGGCTGGGGCGGCAGCGATTGAACGCCACGCCACAGGGCCGCCAGTTACTCGGCCAAGCGATCAATGACGACACGTTCGCGGTGCGCCACGCGGCCTTTTGGATCGCGGTCGCGGTCCACCCTGCGCTGGTTGCCAACCTGCGCGCCAGCGGCGCCGATGTCGCCAAGATACTGGACGAATACACCGCTCTCGGCATCGAAGGCGCGGCAACCACCACCGGCACGGCCCCGACCGAGCCGGACCTGGAACCGCTGTTCACTGCTCTGGTTTGCCGTCAGCCGGACATGGCCTTGCAAAGTGCTTTGTGCTTGAGCTGGCTCGGCGACGACCGCGCCAGCGGCGCCTTGCTGCAACTTAGCCGGGAACCGGAGGCCGGGACACGGCGGATGGTCACCGGTTTTCTGGCCAACGCCACCATCAATCTGGCCGGCGACCGGCGCTTGCGCCATCGCCTGCAATGGCTGTTGAACGACGACGATGCGCAAGTTCGCGCCACCGCGTTCGACGGTCTGCTCAAACTGGCCGAGCCAGAAGGTCCAGCCGGCGAGATCGATCTGGCCGAACTGGCTCTGCGTACCCAGGCCGGCGAGATCCGGACCCGCGCCCTGCAATTGCTGGTCAAACACGGTGCAACTGCGCAAGGTGAACTCGCCGTCCACATCGATGGATTGCTCGGTCATGCCCTGGACGACGAAGCCGAAGACGTGCGCCGGGAAGCCATGCGAACGCTGTGGGCCTGGCACAGCAAACGCCCAGAAACCACCCTGCGCCGGGCGGTCGCCTCGGTGCATCCCGACGTGCGCCGCTGGGCCGTGGACGAACTGGCCCGCCAAGCCCGCCAGTCNNAAGGAAGACGCCGACAAGAAACGCTCCAATTACCACCTGGCGGCGCTCAATTCGCCCGCTGCCGAAGTCCGCTTGGCCGGTTCGAAAGGCGCGCTAGAAGCGACCGACCCGGCCCCGCTGCGGAACCGTTTGATCGAACTGTTGCAAACCGAGGAAGCGCC
>DEHU01000223.1:5684-61602 GCA_002352125.1 Competibacteraceae bacterium UBA2792
AACGTTGCGCCAGCGCGCCGCCAATGCTTTGGCCGATGTAGGTGACCCGGCCAGCATCCCATTTTTAACCATTCTCCTGCGCGACGACGATCCGCTGGTACGGGAACACGGCGCGCGCGGCTTGGCCGCTGCTTGCCAAAATGGCAACGAGCAACCNNGCGGTGCGCAGTTGGGCCGCCGATGGTCTGTCGAAACTGGGCGATCCGCGGGCGCTGCCGGTGCTAGCCGGCACCCAGCGCCACGAGCATCTGCCAATCCGGCGCGGCGCATTGTACAGCTTCGTCGCGCTCGGCGCCGCCGGGGTGCAAGGCTTGCTGCAAGGTTTGGAAGATCGCGAGCGCGATCTTCAGGAATTGACCTTCGCCGTGATCGTGGCCCGCGATATTGCCCTGGCGCGGGCGCGGCTGGAGCCGGATTTGCTGCTCAGCGCCCTGAGCGCTGGCCAGCCGGAAATCCGTTATGCCGCCGCGCGCGTGCTGGAAGCGCGGTTGGGCGATGAAGACCTGGGGCAATGGGGGCTGGAACTGATCGGGCCGCGCCAGCCGGAGAAAGCCAGCGACATGCGCAATTGGCCGGACCCGGCGCAACGGCCGCGTCTGCTCAACGCGGTCGTCAATGCCTTGGCCAGCGATTCCCCGGCGCGGCGCTACGCCGCCGCCCAGGTGCTCGGCTTGCGCCCGCAGCCGGAAACCTTCTGGCGCGAGGCGAAACGTCTCGCCGAAGTCGCCACCGATCAAGCGCCGCCGCAAACCGCGCCCGAAACCGAAACGCGGTTGGAACGCAAAACCGGCTGGATACGCGGTCTGTTTCAGCGCAAGCCACAGCCGAACAACTCCGCCACCCAACGCCTGCTGACCGTGTTGCGCTTCGCCGGCGGCGGGCGGCGGCCGCCCAAAGCACATGATCAGGCCAGCGCGTCCGAACTGTGGCGGCTGGCGTTCGGAACGTATGCCGGTCTCATCCGGCAAGCGCCGGTCGCCAAAGGGCCGGACGATTATCAACGGGTACGGCGCGACAGCATCGCCCGTCTCGCGGCGCTGGCCCAGCAACCCGTCATCGGCCGGGAAGCGGTATTGCCGGTGCTGCGCCAAGCCTTGGGCGATCCGCATCATTTGGTCCGGCAAGCGGCGTTGAACGCGCTGGCTGAACTGCATCCGCGCGATCCGCTAGAACCCCTGGCCCTGGCCTTGAACGTGGATTCCGCCGACCTTGGCCGCAATGCCTTTGACCGTTTGCTGGCTTTGGCCGCGACCGGCGATGCGCGCGCCGCTGATCTGGCACGCGGCGCGGTCGATGCCGCCAATGCGGAGACGCGCCGCCACGCGCTGGAGCAACTGCCCCGTCTGTACCCCGCCGGCAGTCTGGAACCCTGGTTGCTGGCGCTGAACAGCCGCCACGACGATTTGCGGCTGACCGTGGTGGACCGGCTGCTCGATGCCAACGATCCGCGCATCGCGACCGCTTTGAGCCGCGCCTTGGAAAGCGAGCATGAGGAATTGCGCCTGCGCGCCGCCGTCGGACTCGCCCAGCGCGGCGAACCGCTGGCGCTGGACGTGTTGGCCGCTGCCCTGCATGGCGAATCGCGGACCGCCAACCGGGCGCTGGAGGCGCTGGTCGTCTTGGCGCACGCCCGTCCGAACGAGCAGGTCGCGGCGCAGGCGGCCGAAGCCGTGACCGCCCGCTTGGAAGACGATCCCGATCTGACCGCCGACCGTCCGGCTCTGCTGCGCGCCCTGGGCCGCATCGGCCACATCGCCGCCGCGCCGCTGCTGGGCCGCTGGTTGCTGGACAAGGACAAGGCCACTTATCACGGTCAGGCTTTGGACGTGCTGTTGCAATTGTTGCGCGACCGGATCCAGCCAGCACAAAAGCGGGCGGATGGGCGGCAATACCCGCGCTACCGGGAAGAATTGGCCTTGGAAGCCTTACCGCCGTTGCTCGATCACGACAACGCCGCGATTCGCACGCGCGTCGTCGAGGTGTTGGGCAACCTGGAGGCCAAGCAAGCTGAAACGCTGCTGGTCCGGCTGCTGGATGACCGCGACGAGGCGATTCGGGCGCTGGCTTGTGCGCAACTGGCGCAACGCATCATCGCCGGTATGCCGGGCGCGAGTTTGGAACCGTTGACGCGGGCCTTGACCGGCGGCCGCCGCGAACTGTTGCTGGCCGCCGCCGAAGGCTTGGCCAAGCAGCAACGACCGGAAGCCTTCCAGCCGCTGTTGCTGGCGTTCACGGCAGGCACAGACGTGGAGCGCAAACGCGCCATCGCCGCGCTGGGCGAGCTGGGCGACCGGCGCGCGTTGGAATATCTGGAACCGTTGCTCGATCAACGCGCTGACGTGCCCGCCGACGACCGCGCCTTGGCCCCGGATGCCGCTGAAGCCCTCGGCGCGTTGCTCCCCCGCTTGAGCGACGCCGATGAACGCCAGCGGGTGCGCGACAATCTGGAGCGGCTGTCCCGCGAGGGCGTGGGCGAACTGCGCTGGCGGACGTTGAGCGGTTTGCGGCGCGTCGGCGACGAGCGCAGCCGCGCCCTGCTAGAACGCCTCGCCAGCGATCCCTACGAAAACGGCACTACCCGGCAACGAGCCGCCATCGAGCTGGGCAAATTAGGCAATTCCATGTCCGAATCGGTATTGGAGCCGCTGCTGCACCAGCGCGACGCCCATCTGCGCAAGGCGGGTCTGGAGGCGTTGCGGCGGATTTATCCCAATGATGCTACCCAGGTCAACCTGCTGGCCCTGAACAGCGAGTACGCCGAAATCAGCCAGCCCGCCGCGCGCTTCCTGGCCCGGCAAGGCGATCCCGCCACCCTCACGCAACGGCTGGGCGTAGTCAAGGACCAACAGGTTCGGGAACGGTTGCGGCGCGGGTTGATCCGCCGCCAGACCTTCGCCAGCGGCGCGCTGCGCGATCTGCTGCAAAGCGACGCGGCGGCGACGCGCGCCGAAGCGGCCTGGATCGCNNGGGAACAGGCCGGCGCGGAAGCGCACGCTTGGCAGGCCGGGTTATGGGCCGCCCGTCAATTGCAGCTTGCCGTCGCGCCCGCGGCGCGGGCCGCACTCGCCGATCCTCGTCATCCGGTCACGGTGCGGCGCGAAGCGATTCGCTGTTTAGCCGGGTGCGGCGACGCGAAGGACAGCAATACGTTGTTGCAAGCCCTGGAGGATGTTGATGCCGGCGTGCGCGCGGCGGCCAGCGCCGCGTTGGCCCGGCTGGGCGGTGAATCCGTACTCCAGCATTTGGAGCAATCCAAGACCATCGATGGCGCGGCCCTGCGCCCGGTCCTGCGGGCGGTTCTGCCCAAAGCGGATGGCCGTTTGCTAGCCAGCGCCGGACAGCGGCAAACCGCGTTGCCGGTTTATCTGGAGCAGCGGGAAGTCGCGGCGCTGGTCCGTCGCGCTACAGCAGCCGGCGGTGAAGCAGTGGCGCGATCCAGCGCGATTGCGGCCCTGGGCCGGCTGGGCGGCGAGGTGGCGCAAACTGCGTTGCAGGGTATCCTGGCCAACAAGAGCGAGGACGGTGCGATTCGAGCCATCGCGTTCAAGAGCTTGCGGCGGCTGGAACGGCGGGCGGTGAATCGGGCTACTTCCGGTGGATAGGGATAGGCAGAAAGGTATAGCCAATCGTTTAACGATTTCGTTCGCCTGCCCCGCCTAGCGGGGACAGGCGCAATGCCTACTTTGGCTTTAGCTTAAAGCCGCTTCAGCAGTTTTTCATATTCAGTATGTGGGCCTATCCAAAACCAAACAATTTCATTGTCATTCATAATGCCTACAGCACGATAATCGATATTGATTCTGGCTGAATATATAGGGTCGGTCTCGTGAACCCGTTTGAACTGTAAACCAGGATAGTAAGGGTCAGTTATAAAATGCCTATAGGCGATCCTCGCTTGCGCCTTTACAGAATCAGGTAATTTTACAAGGGCTTTACGAAAACTTTGCGTAGTGTGAGAAATCATAAATTGTCAGGATCAAGTAACTTGGTTTTACCTGCCTTATGTTCTGCTAATGCTTCTTGAGCTAGTTGACTTAATAAATCTTGAGAATCGCTAAATGCTTTATCCCAACGCTGTTCGGATGCAATTTCGTCTAGCAACCAACGCGCAAAATGATCTTGCTGCAGTTCGGTCAATTTAGAAATTTCATTAAAAGCTTTTTCAAGAAGTTTTGTCATATAAAAATCCTCATGTCGTTTAGTTGTAACTCGCTTAATTTTATATTTTTTCTTGCCGCTCCACGTTTATGTTAAATTTTTCAACCGATCACAGCACTTCAGCAATGAGTGGATGATAGTCGTCAATATGGCGATTAATTACCTTTGCGCATTTTACAAAACTGCGCTCTGCTTCCTTGGCTCTGATCTCGATCACTATGCGACGAGCCAATGAGTCCGCCAATCCGCTCCCGCACATGTTCATTACTCTACGCATCACAAACCACCTATTATGGCTACATCCCAACTCTACGGCGGCAAGAGCTGAGAGGGCTTGCAGTTCGATATCGCCAATCTCAAAAATCTTTTCTAGGCGCCGTATTACAACATCGCAGAAGTCCCATTGGAAACCCGTGTGTTCCACCCAATCGCAATATACCATTGCCACAGTCCGAAACAGTTCTTCGTCGATTTCAGACATTCGGACGATAGCATCTTCAGTTATTTCTCTTAACACAGCATACCTATCTCCATCATCGGAAAGAAAGTATAGATATCTCGCTAGTTCTTCTAATTTATCCTTGTTCAAGTCCTCAATCTTCTTAACTTTGTCCGCCCATTCGGCTGCACTCTCACTTGGGCAAATAGAAGAAGGAAGTATATTAAGCAGGGTCAGAAGCGCACCCCGTAGCGCTCTGACAGTTTGAAATCTCTTCTTTGGGCTTAATTCAGTGCATTTCTCTATAATTGCTCCAATTTCACCAGGGGCTGAGTACCGTTGATAAGGAACGCGAGCAGAAACACCATAAATGTCGTGAAGGATGCATCCAAAGGCGTAAA
This sequence comes from Competibacteraceae bacterium UBA2792, assembly GCA_002352125.1. Lineage (GTDB taxonomy): Bacteria > Pseudomonadota > Gammaproteobacteria > Competibacterales > Competibacteraceae > Competibacter_A. The sequence goes on from DEHU01000223.1 coordinate 10,683, forward strand.
TGTCTGCCTGTGCGCGCACGCTTCTGAACTCAACACTTTGCTCAGGAGCACAGTAGCCGGTGGAACCCCAATTCGAGTCAGTTGAAGTCAATTTGGTCGTTGACCCCGTCGGAGGCAGAACCAGTCCGAAGTCACTAAGCTTCCAGCTACCGTCTATTAGTAATACGTTCTGCGGCTTTAGATCGCGATGGACGTACCCAAGTTCATGCAGCTCATCAAGCGCATTGAGGATATCCGCTAAAGCTTGGCGAGGTGGAAGGCCTTTGCTCTTCGCTTCCTGAATTTCGTCCCATAAATTGCGGTCCGCCAATGGCATTAGATAGTATGGCGTAGGCCCATCGAGTTCTTCTGACAGCACCGGCACAAAAGCATCTGATTTCAGAGACGATTGGACACGCACTTCCCGCTGGAAGCGCTTCTTGAGTTTTTCAAGTTCATCGTTTGTGCTAGGCACAAAAGCAGGAGCAAAAGACTTCTTGGCAGCGTGACGCCCATCTTCTAGTTCCACCTCTTCAACACGGCCAAATCCGCCACTATTTATTTCACGAATTATGATCACGCTTTCTCCTATTTTCGTAAGAGTAATAATCTAGCGGGGCATCAGTTAAGCATCCGCATAGGGAGCATTGCGTTGAAGGCGCTGAACTTCGTTGCGATACTCAGCTTGTCGGGATAACCAAGTGCTGTAAACGCTCGCCCATTCGCCAAAGTCCAACACCCAGCCATCATCTTCCGGCTCCTCACCACTCATATAGGCCGGGTAAAACGTCTCGGAACGGACACCATACTTACGCTCGAACGCGAGCAGTTCTTCTTCTAAGGTATGAATATCAGTCAGGATTTCGCGAAGTTTCATGGCGCACCTCTTGGGTGATTATACGTAAATTTTACGGCGGGTTGTGGTCGGCATCGCGCGAGAAATGATGGGGCATGCAGGCCAAGCCAGCGCGACCAAACGAAAAAAGGCCGCCCGGTTGGACGGCCCTTTTTGCCCGAAGGCATCGGCGCTCAAATGAGCCGACTTTCAGCGGCGTTCGAGCCCCTTATTCCGTCCGCATCACAGGTCAAACCGGTCGAGGTTCATGACCTTCGTCCAAGCCGCGACAAAGTCATCCACAAACTTCTCGCGCGCGTCGTTGGCGGCATAAAATTCCGCGACCGCGCGCAGCTCGGAGTTTGAACCAAACACCAGATCGACAGGGGTAGCTGTCCACTTGACGTTGCCCGTCTTGCGATCACGACCTTCGTAAAGGCCCTCGGTCTTGGCCGACTTGGACCACTGCGTCGACATATCGAGCAGATTCACGAAGAAATCGTTGCTCAGCGTGCCGGGCCGGTCGGTGAACACGCCATGCGCGGACTGTCCCGTGTTCGCGTTCAAGGCGCGCATACCGCCCACCAGAACGGTCATTTCGGGAACGGTGAGATTCAGCAGACTGGCCCGATCCACCAGCATTTCCGCCGGCGAGTGCGGGTTATTGCTGCCGAAGTAGTTGCGGAAACCGTCGGCGGTCGGTTCGAGCACGGCAAACGAAGCCACATCGGTTTGTTCCTGCGACGCATCCGCGCGTCCTGGTTTGAAGGGAACCTTGACCTCGTATCCACCCTGCTTCGCGGCCTGCTCGACGGCCGCCGTGCCGCCCAACACGATCACGTCGGCAAGCGACACTTTCTTCCCACCGGATTGCGCGCCGTTGAAGCCTCGTTGAATGTCTTCCAAACTCTTCAACACTTTGGCCAGCTCTGCCGGATTGTTGGCCGCCCAGTCCTTTTGCGGCGCAAGGCGGATGCGCGCGCCATTCGCGCCGCCGCGCAGGTCGGAACCGCGGAAGGAAGCGGCCGACGCCCAGGCGGTTCTCACCAGTTCGGGGGTAGTCAAGCCGGACGCGAGAATCTTGGCCTTGAGCGCCGCGATGTCGCTCGCACCGATCAACGGATGATCGACCGCAGGCACCGGATCTTGCCAAATCAACGCTTCCTTGGGAGCGTCGGCGCCGATATAGCGCGTGCGTGGACCCAAATCGCGATGCGTCAGCTTGAACCACGCCTTGGCGAACGCCAGCTCGAATTGTTTCGGATCCTTCCTGAAGCGTTCCGCGATCTGGCGATAGCTCGGGTCGAACTTCAGCGACAGGTCCGTGGTGAGCATGAACGGCGCATGCCGCTTCGTCTTGTCGTGCGCGTCCGGGACGAGGTTGGCCGCCTGACCGTTCGCGGGAATCCATTGAATCGCGCCGGCGGGGCTCTTGGTCTGCACCCACTCGAAGGCGAACAGGTTATCTAAATACTGCGTGGTCCAGGCGACCGGATTGACGGTCCATGCGCCTTCCAGACCGCTGGTGACGGTGTCCTCCGCATTACCCTTGCCGCATTTGTTTTTCCAGCCGAAACCTTGTTCCTCCATGCTTGCGGCCGCTGGCTCCGGACCCACGCAGTCGGCTGGCTTGTGCGCGCCGTGCGCTTTACCGAAGGTGTGACCGCCCGCGATCAGCGCGACGGTCTCTTCGTCGTTCATCGCCATACGACCGAAGGTTTCGCGAATATCCTTGGCCGCCAAAAGCGGATCCGGGTTGCCGTTCGGTCCCTCTGGATTTACGTAGATGAGGCCCATCTGGACGGCGGCGAGAGGATTTTCGAGTTTGCGATCACCGCTGTAGCGCTTGTCGTCAAGCCACTTTTTTTCGGGACCCCAATAGACCAGGTCGGCTTCCCAGTCGTCTTGACGGCCGCCGGCAAAGCCAAAGGTCTTGAAGCCCATCGATTCCAGCGCGACGTTGCCGGTCAGAACCATCAGATCGGCCCACGAAATCTTGCTGCCGTACTTTTGCTTGATCGGCCACAGCAATCGGCGCGCCTTGTCGAGATTGGCGTTGTCGGGCCAGCTGTTCANNCTTGATCGGCCACAGCAGGCGGCGCGCTTTGTCGAGGCTTGCGTTGTCGGGCCAACTGTTGAGCGGCTCGAAACGCTGTTGACCGCCATCGGCGCCGCCGCGACCGTCGGCCACGCGGTAGGTGCCCGCGCTATGCCAGGCCATGCGAATGAAGAAGGGGCCATAGTGGCCATAATCCGCCGGCCACCAGTCCTGCGACGAGGTCATCAGCGCCGCGATATCCTTTTTCACGGCAGCAAGATCGAGCTTTTTAAACTCTTCGGCGTAGTTGAAGTCCTTCCCCATCGGGTTGGACGTGGCGTTGTGCTGGCGAAGTGGTTGTAGATTCAGTTGCTCGGGCCACCATGCCTGGTTCGACATCGGTTTGGCTTGAGCATGAGCAATGCTGGTTGTCGCGAACGGCGATAGAGCTATCGCCAAGGTAGCAAGTAACGGGATTTTTTTATTGCGCATCGCAGGTCTCCGTATGGTGGGAAGCACGGTGTGCCAAGCGAATATAAGCGCGCCCGATGAAAATTAAGAATTCATATGTTCTATAGGGTCAATCAATAATTCCTATGGGCTACATGCCAGCGGTGCACTTCACCCCACCTACTCCCGCGCTTCCAATTCCTCCCAGCGTCCGTAAGCAGTTTCCAATTCTGCTTCCAAAATCCGCAACTCTTCCAATCGCTGCGTGACGACCGCCGCTTCCTGCTTGTAAAAAGCGGGGTCGGCAGTCGCGGCGTGCAACTCCTGCTGGCGCTGCTCCAGTTCCTCGATGCGCGCCGGCAACCGTTCCAATTCTCGCCGCTCGTTGTAGCTCAACTTGCCCGACGCAGTTGATTTTGGCGGTTTCGGCGCGGGCGGGGCGGCAGGTTTGGGCTTGGTAACGGGAGCCGGTTCCAGCGCGGATCGCTGCCGCAGCCAGTCGCTATAACCGCCGACGTATTCGCGGATGCCGCCGCCGCTCTCGAACACCAGGCAACTGGTCACCACGTTATCCAGAAACGCCCGGTCGTGGCTGACCAGCAGCAAGGTTCCGGTGTAGTCCAGCAACAATTCTTCCAGCAGTTCCAGCGTTTCCAGATCGAGATCATTGGTCGGTTCGTCCATGACCAGCAGGTTGGCCGGTTTAGTGAACAGTCTCGCCAGCAACAGCCGGTTGCGTTCGCCGCCGGAGAGGGATTTAACCGGGGAGCGTACCCGCTGGGCGGTGAACAGGAAATCGCCCAGATAGCCGATGATATGGCGGCGCTGACCGTTGATTTCGATGGTTTCCCGCCCGCCTGCGACGCTATCCAGCACGGATTGTTCCGGGTCCAGTTGCTCGCGCAGTTGATCGAAATAGGCAATTTCCAGCTTGGTCCCATGCTGCACTTGGCCGGCGCCGGGTTGAAGATTTCCTAACAGCAGATTCAACAAGGTGCTCTTACCGGAACCGTTGGGACCGATGAGACCGATGCGGTCGCCGCGCAGAATGCGGACCGAAAAATCGCGGATCAGCGGTTCATCCTGCCAGGCGTAGCGGAGATTTTGCGCCTCGATCACCAGCTTGCCGGACAATTCCGCCTGCTCCAGCGCGAAGTTGGCCTTGCCGGACTGCTCGCGGCGCTGGCGGCGTTCTTCGCGCAAGGCCAGCAAGGCCCGCACCCGGCCCTCGTTGCGGGTGCGCCGCGCTTTGATGCCTTGGCGAATCCAGGCTTCTTCCTGGGCCAAATTCTTGTCGAACTTGGCGTTGTGCCGGGCTTCGACTTCCAGCAGGGCGGCCTTTTTCTCCAGAAACGCTGCGTAGTCGCCCGGCCAGGACGTCAGCACGCCGCGATCCAGTTCCAGCAAGCGGGTCGCCAGCCGTTGCAACAGGGCGCGGTCGTGGGTGATGAACAGCAATCCGCCGCGAAACTCCAGCAGTTCATCCTCCAGCCACTGGATGGTTTCCAGATCGAGATGGTTAGTCGGTTCGTCCAGCAACAATACGTCGGGATCGCGGACCAATGCCCGGCCCAGCAGCACCCGCCGCCGCCAGCCGCCGGACAGTTCCGCCAACGGCGTGTCCGCCGGCAATTGCAGGCGGCTGATGACGGTTTCGACCCGCTGTTGCCAGCGCCAGCCGTCACGCGCCTCCAGTTCGTGCTGCAACCGCTCCATCTTGCGCATCCCTTCGGGCGTGGATTTGTGGGCGAGCTGAATGGCAGCCTCGTGATATTCGGCCAGCAACTCCCCTAATCCTTCCAATCCGCCAGCGACGATCTCGAAGACGGTGGCCGCAGTGTCGGCGGGTAACTCTTGCGCCAGCGTGGCGACGCGCAAGCCGGGCTGACGCCAAATCGCGCCGCTGTCGGGTTGAATTTCGCCAGTCAGCAAGCGCAGCAAGGTGGTTTTGCCCGCACCATTGCGGCCAATGAGGCAAACCCGCTCGCCGGCATCCAACTGAAAACTGGCGCCATCGAGCAGTTTTTCGGCGCCGAAGGCGATGGAGAGGTTGTCGATGCTCAATAGGGGCATAAGGAAAGTTTCTGTTATAGGCATGCGGGGCAGATAGCGCCCTAATACTGCGAAAAATTGTCCATATCGGACTTGGTCAAATCATGATCGAACAGAACACCGTAATGATCTACGATCTATTTAGAATTCTTCTTTCCATTTCCTCCACATAGTAATTCAAAAACGTGGATATATGTTGTGGTTTCTCGGTTGGGTAGTCGAAACAAGTCCAGGCTTGAATGAGAAATGCGCCAATTCCTACAACAAAAACCAATCCTATTCCTAACGCGATTCCAAACCATGTCGATCTTTGAAAACGGCGTGCTAAATACAAAGAAACTGCGGCCGTGATGAAAAGTATGATTAATAATAATGGTGCTACGATCCAAAGAAGAAAGCCATTGTTGGCGCTCGCATTAATACCGATGTCATAGTACGCCATATACATACTTGTGAGGCTTAACGACAACCAAGCAACAAAAAATGGAAACAAGAAGTAAAACACTATGCTTATCGATAAAAACAATGAATGGCTTCCTTTTCTTTCGTTCATTACGAGCAACCTTTATCAGGAATTTAATATCCACTCCATAGCGTTGAATCCCGGCTCGATGTTGAGCCGTTCGGTACTTTGCAAGTGATCGCTACTCACTACTCTATTTGTAATCGTTGTTTGTGATAACTACGTTCGTCGCGTCGGCTTCTTTTATTCCTTGACTGATCTCCCGAGTCCGTGCGGCTTGGTAGTTCGCGGTTTGCGCCAGGATTGCTCGCCGGAGTTGATCTATGGACAGGGTAGCGCCAAAACTTCGCCAGAGGTCGATGCCAATTTTCACGCTGATGACGTCTCCTTGGTCGTTGCCGCCCGCACCAGGAAACCCAGATGCGGCGCCCTCCTGAAGCGTCTGTTCGTCGAAACCGCACTTCACGCCGACGTAACCGTAGTGGATATTCGACCAAATATCGTAAAAAAACTCGTGGAAAAGATCACCTCGGACCGGGAAGTGGAACGCCCGTCCGAGCGTCCCGAACGGCCGTGGTGGGGCCGGCATCGATTCGTACATCTTTCGTAAAACTGGTTTGTGGTCCCATGGACCGTCTTGGCGGACCTGTAAAAACCATCTTGCCTTCGCTTCGGCGATCGCGGTACCGGATTGCTGCACCGTTGCATTGAAAATTTGCTGGTCACCGTATGCGCGGAACAGTTCGTACCACTTGGCTTTCTTCATGTCTTCAAGCGCTCTGTCGCCCTCGGTCTGAAATTGCTTGCTCCGGGTGATCGCATTCGCTATCGCTCGCGCCTCGGGTCCGTTGGCGTTATTCACCATCTGAGACAACATGTAAGCGACTGTCAGGTCATACCGCCGATAGTCGGGAACGATCAACCGCTGACCAATTTGGAGTAGCGCTTTGGGCGACAATCCGTTTAACTTGGCCAAGTCACTAAAAAAACGCGCATCGCCTAACCGATGGATGGAAATCGCCCACAGCGAATCGCCTTGCCGGACGTCGTAATGCGCGACGGTATCGGGAATTTTCGAAGGTGCCATTTTCGACCTCGATGCGGAGACTATCGGAACATCCGGCCGCACGATATGGCTCGGGATCATATTGCCGGATGCTGGCAGCCACGGCGAACTTTGTGGCTTCACCGATGGCTTGATTTCAGTGCGGCCATGCAATTTTTTGCTTCAAATGCAAAATTGCATGGCTCGACCAAATCAATACCGCATCTCCAACTGGATAAAGGCGACGCGATTTTAAATGGAACGAATCAGGCCGCCCGCCGCCGGCGATGCCGCAGCAGCACCAGCGAGCGCCCCTGCGTCGGATAAGGTTCTTCCGCCGGATGCTGGTTGCCGGTGGTCGGCTGGCCGTGCGGTAACGCGGTATCGACCAGCACCTCGAAAATGGCTTCGTCCCGCACGATGGGCAACACGAACGGGATTTCCTCGTGATGGGCGTTAAACAGCAGCAAAAAGTCGTCATCCTCCAAGACGTGGCCGCGTTCGTCCCAGTCGCCTAGACCATCGCCGGGCAGATACAGGCCCAGACAGCGAGCGTAGTCGTGGCTCCACTCGTCGTCGTCGATCTCCCGGCCATCGGGATTGAACCAGAGAATGTCGCGGACCCCGCTACCGTGAATCCCCCGGAAAAAATGGCGGCGGCGGAAAGTCGGATGCTCCCGGCGCAGGTGCACCAGCCGTTGGGTAAACATCAGCAGCTCGCTGTTTTCGGGCAACCACGCCAGATCCCAGTTCAACCAACTGATCTCGTTATCCTGGCAATAGGCGTTGTTGTTGCCGCGCTGGGTGCGGCCCACTTCGTCGCCGGCCAACAGCATCGGCACGCCTTGCGACAGCAGCAGGGTCGCCAAAAAATTGCGCCGCTGGCGCAAGCGATGCGCCAGCACTTGCGGATCGCTGGAATCGCCTTCGGCTCCGCAGTTCCAACTGCGGTTATGCGACTCGCCGTCCTGGTTGTTTTCCAGATTGGCCTCGTTGTGCCGCTCGTTATAGCTGACCAGATCGTAGAGCGTGAAACCGTCGTGGGCGGTAATGAAGTTGATGCTGGCGTGAGGCCGGCGGCCGTTGTGCTCGTACAGGTCGGCGGAGCCAGTGAGCCGGTAGGCCAGATCGCCGATCAGCCCGCCCTCGCCCCGCCAGTAGTCGCGCACCACNNTACTTGCCGTTCCACTCGCTCCAGCCGACCGGGAACTTGCCGACTTGATAGCCGCCCTCCCCCGTGTCCCACGGCTCGGCGATCAGCTTGACCCGCGATAGCACCGGATCTTGGTGAACGACATCCATGAACGCACCGGCTTGATCCACTTCGCCGTCCGTCTCCCGCGCCAGCGCAGCGGCCAAGTCGAAGCGGAAGCCGTCAACATGCATCTCCTGCACCCAGTAGCGCAGACTGTCCATGACCAGTTGCAGCACGCGCGGATGGGCGGTGTTCAGGGTATTGCCGCAGCCGGTATAGTCCATGGTGTAGCGCGGATGCTCCGGCGACAGCCGGTAATAGACCGCGTTGTCCAGCCCGCGAAAACACAGGGTCGGACCGAGATGGTTACCCTCGGCGGTATGGTTGTAGACCACGTCGAGCAGCACCTCGATGCCGGCCGAATGCAGACTCTTGACCATGCTCTTGAATTCGCTCACCGGATTGTCGGTGGCGGCATAGCGCGGATCGGGAGCGAAATAGCCGATGGGGCTGTAACCCCAGTAATTGCGCAGTCCTTTGTCGAGCAGATGGCGCTCGTCCACGAAATACTGGATCGGCAACAATTCGACCGCCGTCACGCCGAGCGCCTTCAGATAATCGATCACCGGCCCGCAGGCCAAACCGGCGTAGGTACCGCGAAGGTGGGCCGGCACGTCGGGATGGCGCATGGTGAAACCGCGAACGTGTAATTCGTAAATCAGCGTGTCGTGCCAAGGAACGTGCGGCGGCCGGTCGTCGCCCCAAACGAAGGCGGCATCGACCACCTGGCACTTGGGCATCCCCACTGCGCTATTGCGAGCGTTGAAGCTGAAATCCTCGTTGCGGCTGCCGATCCGATAGCCGAACTGGGCATCGCTCCAGTGAATCTGGCCGACGATGCTCTTGGCGTAAGGATCGAACAACAGCTTGTGCGCGTTGCAGCGGTGGCCCTCGTCCGGCTTGTAGGGACCATGCACCCGATAGCCGTACAACAAACCGGGGCGGGCTTCCGGCAAATAGCCGTGCCAGACGCCGCCGGTCTGCTCGCGCAACCGGATCTGCTCGGTCTCGTGCTTGCCCTTGGCGTCGAACAGACAGAGCACCACCTGCTCGGCATGCCGCGAAAACAGAGCGAAATTGACGCCTTCGCCGTCCCAAGTTGCGCCCAACGGATACGGCCGGCCCGGCCAGACGATAGTGGTCGGTTTATTCATCGGTATTCGCACCATCCTCGCGCCCCTCCGCTCCACGGCGGAGAGGCAAACTACCGCTCCGGCCCTATTCGCTGAAGGCCCGCATGGTCGTGGTGACCTCGCCCGGTCCGACCACCGTGACACCGCCGGCGGTGACGTGGAAGCAGCGCCGGTCGATCTCGGGATCGTAGCCGATCCGGCTACCCGCTTCGATGACGTTGTACTGGCCGATGATGGCTCGCCGCAACCGGGCACCGCGCTTGATCCAAACGTAATCCTGAATGACGCAATCCTCGATTTCCACGTCGTCTTCGACGATTACCTCGCGACGAATGATGGTGTTGCTGATGGAAGCGTTGTGCACCAAAGAACCGGCGGCGATCACGCTGTTGTGGATCTTGCCATCCAGAATGCGCGCCACCGGCCCCTGATAGTTGCTGGAAAAGATCCGCCACTGCGGGTTGAACACATCGAAGCGCGGCGTCAATCCCAGCAAATCCTGATGGGCGTTGAAATAGGCGTCCAAGCTTCCCACGTCGCGCCAGTAGGCCGGCTCCTCGTAGGGTTTCGTCCCCGGCACTTTGTTGCTGGCAAAATCGTAAGCGAACAGCCGGTGCGTGTCCTTCAGGTGCGGCAACACGTTATGGCCGAAATCGTGCTCGCCGCGCTGGTTGGCTTCCTTGAGCGCTTGGACCAGCACCTTGGCATCAAACAGATAATTGCCCATCGATGCATAGGCGCGGGTAGGATCCGACGGCATCGATGGTGGGTCGAGCGGCTTTTCCTTGAAATCGCTGATCCGGCCCGCGTGATCGGCATCGATGATGCCGAACGAACTGGCTTCGGCGATGGGTACCGGCAAAGCGGCAACGGTCGCGTCGGCCTCTCGTTCCTGGTGAAAATCCACCATCTGTTGGAGATCCATCCGATAGACGTGATCGGCGCCGAACACGAGCACTAGATCGGGATTGTGCAGTTGGATCAGGTTCAAGTTCTGGTAGACGGCATCGGCGGTGCCCATGAACCAGTCGCCGCCGCGCATCATCTGCGGCGGCACCACCGTCACGAACTCTTCGTTGCGCATCGGCGATACCACCCAAGCCTTGCGGACGTGTTCGATCAAGGATTGGGATTTGTACTGGACCAATAAATAGATCGACTGGATATTGGAATTGAGCAGGTTGCTGAGAACGAAGTCCACGATCCGGTAGCGGCTGCCGAACGGCAGGGATGGCTTGGAATTTTGGGAAGTCAGAGGACTCAAGCGGGAACCTTCGCCGCCGGCCATTACGAACGCAAGAATTTTCGGTTGTTTCATCGCGGCATATCCTTCGTTGGTAGTGACAACAGTTTGCACGAACCCCCGAGAGAAATTTCGACCCAATCGGGGCAGTTATCCAATTCGTAACGCAGTTCGCAACATGGCCGGCCAACCGGCATCGGTCGGCGAGAACTCGGGCAGCACCACGTTCGCCGATGCGGCGCACGGCACCGCATCCCGCCGTCGGCCATTCGACCGCACTACGCTCGCATCGCCTTCCCGCTAACCTCCAAACGGGTCGAAATCGCGCTCCGTGTGGAGATGGTGATGCAGACGGAACACATGCGCCGGCATTCGATGCGGGTTCAGCTCCACGTAGTTGCGTGGCCCGTTCCACATGTAATGTGCGCCGGTCAACAGATCGTGGACCTGGAACGGCTGGTGCGGATCGACGCCCAGCGCCTCCAGATCCAGTTGCGTCCAGCCCGCTTGGGTGTAGTTGGGGTCGAGGTTTACCACCACCAGAACGACGTTGGCGCGGTTGGCGGCGACCTTGCTGTAGCAGATGATCTGCTCGTTATCGACCTGATGAAACTGTAGATTCCAGTCGATCTGCAAGGCTGGATTGCGCTTGCGGATGCGGTTGATCAGGGCGATGAAGTCGCGCAAGCTGTTGGGGCCGTCCAGTTCCTTAAAGGAGCGATAGCGCAGCTGATATTTTTCGGAATCGAGATACTCCTCGCTGCCGTGCTTGATCGCGACATGCTCCATCATTTCGTAGGCCGGCCCATAAATGCCGTAGTTGGCGGTTAGGGTCGCCGCCAGCACCAGCCGGGACATGAATGCCGGCCGGCCGCCGAACTGCAGGGCATCGGTCAAAATGTCGGGGGTATTCGGCCAGAAATTCGGCCGGAAATAATCGCGGCCCGGACCTTGGGTCAATTCGGTCAGGTACTCGGTCAACTCCCACTTGGTATTGCGCCAGGCATAGTAGGTATACGACTGGCCGTAACCGAGTTTGGCCAGGCGATGCATGACCTTGGGGCGCGTGAACGCTTCGGCGAGGAAGATAGCGTTCGGCGCGGTCTTCTTGATCTCGGCGATCAGCCACTCCCACATCGCGAACGGCTTGGTGTGGGGATTGTCCACCCGAAAGATGCGCACGCCCTGGGCGACCCAAAATTCGAAGATGCTCTTGATCTCCTCCCACAGCGCTTTCCAGTCGCCGGTCTCGAAATTGAACGGATAAATGTCCTGGTACTTCTTGGGCGGATTTTCGGCATACTGCACCGTACCGTCCGGCCGCCAGCGGAACCAGTCGGGATGCTGCTTCACGTAGGGATGATCGGGCGCGCATTGCAGAGCGATATCCAGGGCGATTTCGATACCGTGCTCCTTGGCTTTTTGCACCAGCCGGCGAAAATCTTCCAGCGTGCCCAGTTCCGGCAAAATATCCTTGTGGCCGCCTTCTGCGGCACCGATGGCCCAAGGGCTGCCGACGTCGTCGGGATTCGGAGTCAGCGTATTGTTCTTGCCCTTGCGGTTGACGCGGCCGACGGGATGAATCGGCGGAAAATACAGCACGTCGAAACCCATCGCGACGAGGCGCGGCAACCAGACTTCGCAATCCTTGAAGGTACCGTGCTTGCCGGGCACGGGGCTGCAAGAGCGCGGGAACATCTCGTACCAGGTGCTGAAACGAGCGCGCTCGTCGTCCACGATAACGCCCAGTTCCTTGCCATAGCTCAGCGCCAGCCGACGATCGGCGTGACGCTCCACGAGCCTGGCCAGCTCCTCGTCCAATCCCAGTTGGCGGCGATAGTTCAAATCCTGGTCGCCGACCAAATCTTTGGCGCGTTTGGCCAACCACTCGGCATCTTCGCCCGCCGCGCGCTGGCTGGCGCTTTCGACCAGCTTCTCGCCCACCCGCAAAGCGATGGCGATATCCTCGGCCTGCACCCAGCGGCCAAGATCGTGCCGCCAGGACTTGAACGCATCGACCCAGGCGGTGACGGTATACTCGTAGCGGCCCAAATCCAACACTTGGAACTCGCCCCGCCAGCGGTCGTTGACCAGAAAACGCATCGGCACTTCCTGCCAGCCGGCGTCGCCTACCTTGCGATACTGCACCATGCACGACAGCGAATCGTGGCCGTCGGTGAAAACATCCGCCTCCACCACGATCGTATCGCCCACGGTCCGCTTGATGGGAAACCGGCCGCCGTCGATTTCTGGAGTAACGCCCTCGATGACCGTCCGTTTCCGGCCGTCCGTCGCGATCTGCGGTACCTCCGATAGAATCGCCGTCGAATTCGGCGCTGGCTCGACGGCTGCGGCTTTGGTCGAACCGGGCACTGCTGCCGGCCGGCCCGCCGCCGCAACCGGCACCGGTTTCTTGTCCGTCGTCGGAGCGGTGGCCGCAGCCGGTGCCGGTTCAACAGGCGTTTTCTTTTTATCATCCGCCACGGTCTTCTTGGTCATACCGGTTACCCTCGTTCTTGCTGGTATGGTTTCTCGTTGCGCGCCGATCATCGCCGCGATCTTGGCGGCCAGCCTGCTGCCGTTCGAAAGCCGAGGTGATAGAGTTACCGCTTTGGTTCGGGTCGTCCGTGCGGCGACCGGCTATCTTGTTTTATCGCCTTTTATTATGACAGTTTTTTTGTGGTTGCGCCCAAACCTTGAAATTAGTCTGGATTACCCTTACCGAGGATGCTGCCCGATGAGCGAATTACAGCGGATTATCGACGACGCCTTCGAGCGTCGCGGCCAGATCGACCCCACCAACGCGCCGGCCGAACTGCGCGAAGCGGTGGAAGAAGCCTTGGGCCTGCTGGAACTGGGCAAGGCCCGAGTCGCCGAACCGCGCGATGGCGCTTGGACGGTCAACGCCTGGCTGAAGAAAGCGGTACTGTTGAGCTTCCGCTTGAGCGAGAGCACGATCATCCGCGACGGCTACACCAATTACTTCGACAAGGTGCCACCCAAATACAGCGAATACGGCGAGAACGATTTTCTGGCCGCCGGCGTGCGGGTGGTACCGCCCGCCGCCGCCCGGCGCGGCTCCTATATCGCTCCCGGCGTGGTGCTGATGCCCTCCTTCGTCAACATCGGCGCTTACGTCGATTCCGGCACGATGGTGGACACTTGGGCGACGGTCGGCTCCTGCGCCCAGATCGGCAAAAACGTCCATCTATCTGGCGGGGTCGGCATCGGCGGTGTGTTGGAACCGCTGCAAGCCAGCCCAACCATCATCGAGGACGACTGCTTCATCGGCGCCCGCTCCGAGGTGGTCGAAGGCGTGATCGTCGAGCGCGGCTCGGTGATCTCGATGGGGGTCTACATCGGCCAAAGCACCAAGATTTACAACCGCATGACCGGCGAGGTGAGCTACGGTCGAATACCGGCCGGCTCGGTGGTCGTGCCCGGCGCCCTGCCCGCCCCCGACGGCCGTTACAGCCTGTACTGCGCCATCATCATCAAACAGGTGGACGAGAAAACGCGCGGCCGGGTCAGCCTCAACGAACTGCTGCGCGATTGAAACTCCAGATCGCTGAGCCATCGATATTCCCATGCGGCTGCAACACCCTCACGACCGCTTCGTGCGCGAGTTCTTTGGCGAACCCGCGCACGCGCGGGAATTCCTGAGCGCCGTGCTGCAGGCGGCGCTGGCAGATACGCTGGATTGGGCGCGGCTGCGCGGCGAACCGGCCACCTTCATCGACGAAAACCTGCGCGAACAATATTCCGACTTGCTGTTCTCGGTGCCGGGCAAGGATGGTAACCCGCAACAGGTTTATCTGCTGTTCGAGCATAAATCGGTGCTGGATCAAGGACTATTGCGACAATTACTAGGCTACTTGGCGCGGATTTATGCCGCACAAGACGAGCCGGCCCCGGTGGTCGCGGTCGTTTTTTACCACGGCGACGCGCCGCATCCGACCGGCCGACGATTCATCGACGAACTGTCGCTTGCCACCGAGCGGCGGGCGCTTTATCGACCTTACGTTCCGGATTTCGGCTATCTGCTGTTCGACCTCGTCCACGCCAAACCTCTGGCATGGCAATCGCTAGCTCTGCGGGTATTTCTGGCGGCGCTGGACAGCGCCCGCCACCCCGACCCGACTCGGCTCGCCGGAGTGCTGCGCCTGGCGGACCAGTTGCTCCGGGAACCTCAAAGCACCCACATCGTCCATGCGCTGCTGGTCTATCTGTTCCAGGTAACAGATTTGCAACCAGCGCAATGGCGAAACTTATTGAGCCCACCGCCGTCACCCACTCTGGAGGCAACCATGATTTCGACTGCACAACAACTGTTCGAACAAGGCAAGATCGAGGGCAAGATCGAGGGCAAGATCGAGGGCAAGATCGAGGGCAAGATCGAGGGAGAGACACTGTTTCTGGAACGTCTGCTCCAAGCCAAATTTGGCAAGCTACCCCAAAGCTACCAACACCGCATCGCAAAAGCCGGCCCCGATATGCTGCTATTGTGGGGAGAACGAGTATTGAACGCTGCCACGCTGGCCGAAGTGTTCGCGGATACTCATTAAAAACCGGACACCAAATACCCGGCAACAGCGATACCGAGACCTTGCACCCATGTCCACCACTTTGGATCTCGCCCTCGACCTGATTCGTCGCCCATCGGTTACGCCGGATGATGCCGACTGCCAAGAAACCATGATCGCTCGACTGCAAACCATCGGTTTTCGAGTAGAACGATTGCGCTTCGGCGATGTAGAAAACTTCTGGGCACGGTTCGGCGACCGGGAACCGCTGTTCGCTTTCGCTGGCCACACCGACGTCGTGCCGCCCGGCCCGCTGGACCGGTGGCAATCGCCGCCATTCGTGCCGACGATCCGCGACGGTTACTTGTACGGGCGCGGCACGGCGGATATGAAGAGCAGTTTGGCGGCGATGATCACCGCTTGCGAGCGTTTTCTCGCCACCCATCCGCAACCGCGCGGCTCTATCGCTCTCCTGATCACCAGCGACGAAGAAGGCGCAGCGGTCGATGGTACGGTCAAAGTGGTGGAGCGATTGGAGGCGCGCGGCGAGAAGATACGCTGGTGTCTAGTGGGCGAACCGTCTTGCGTCGCCCAACTCGGCGATACGATCAAGAACGGCCGGCGTGGATCGTTGAACGGCCGGCTGGTCTTGCGCGGAACCCAGGGGCATGTTGCCTATCCCCATCTGGCCCAGAATCCCATCCATGCGGCCGGTGCGATCCTGACCGCTCTTTCCGACGAAATCTGGGACCAAGGCCACGAGTTTTTCCCACCGACCTCGTTCCAGATTTCCAATCTCCGTTCCGGCACCGGCGCGGACAACGTCATTCCTGGCGATCTGGAAATGTTGTTCAATTTTCGTTTTTCGCCGGCGGTGACGGTCGAGCAACTCCAAGAGCGCGTCCGGCTGATCGTCGAAACGGGCTTGCTCAACGAAGAAATCAAAACCGGCCAAGTCTTCCAGTATGCGCTGGAATGGCGCTTGTCCGGCCCGCCATTCTTCACCCCTCCCGGCGATCTGGTGGCCGCCGTCGCCGCTGCGATTCGCGCCGAAACCGGATTGGAACCGGCATTGTCCACCAGCGGCGGTACATCAGACGGTCGCTTCATCGCGCCCACCGGCGCACAAGTCATCGAATTCGGTCTCCTCAACGCCACCATCCACAAGATCGACGAACGCATTCCGGTCGACGATCTGGAACGGCTCAGCCGGATCTACGAGAGCGTACTGGTTCGGCTGGTGGGCTAAATCCCATTTCGGGATAGCGGCTCCGACGCCAGAAGTTTGTATGGGTTCCAACCAACGGGCCTTTCATGCACAACGACATTCCTCTGACGCTTGCCGCCATTTTGCTCGCCGGCATCGGCGCACAATGGTTGGCCTGGTGGTTGCGTCTGCCCGCCATCCTGCCGTTGCTGGCCGTTGGCCTGCTCGCCGGCCCGGTCACCGGCTGGCTCAACCCCGCCCGGCTGTTCGGCCATTTGCTGTTTCCGATGGTTTCGCTCGGGGTTGCCGTCATCCTGTTCGAGGGTGCGCTCACCTTGCGGTTTGCGGAGATCCGCAGCCAGGCGCGGGTAGTTCGCAATCTGGTCTCGGTCGGCGCGCTGGCCAATTGGCTGATCATCGCCTCGGCCGCTCGATTTTGCGCTGCTTTGCCCTGGTCGTTGGCGCTGCTGTTCGGCGCGCTGGTCACCGTGACCGGCCCAACCGTGGTTGCGCCCTTGTTGCGCAGTGTCCGCCCCGAGCGGGAAATCGCCAACATCCTGCGCTGGGAAGGCATCCTGATCGACCCCATCGGCGCCCTGCTGGCGGTGCTGGTCTTCGAGTTCACCGTCTCCGAACAGCACCAACACACGGTCCTGATGTTCGGCGTCACCGTGATCGCCGGGACCTTGCTTGGCCTGGCCGGCGCCTCGCTGCTCGCTACCCTGCTGCGCCGGCAATGGCTACCCGATTACCTGCACCGGGTGGCTAGCCTGGCGTTGGTATTGAGCGTGTTCGCCCTGTCGAACGCTCTCGCCGCCGAGTCCGGCCTGCTGGCGGTGACGGTCATGGGTCTGCGGCTGGCCAATATCCGCGACCTCCTCATCGACGATATCCTCGATTTCAAGGAAACTCTGACCCTGTTGCTGATCTCGGTGCTTTTTATCGTGCTGGCAGCCCGGATCGATTTGGGAGCGTTCGCCGACATGGGCTGGGGAGCGGTCGGTGTACTGCTGGTCGTCCTCTTCGTTGCCCGCCCCGTCGCCGTCTGGCTGGCCACGGCCGGCTCGAAGCTGGACTGGCGCCGGAAAGCAGCATTGGCTTGGATCGCCCCGCGCGGCATCGTGGCAGCGGCGGTGTCTGCTCTGTTCGCCCTGCAACTGGAACAACTGGGCTATATTCAAGCCCGGACTCTGGCGGCGTTGACTTTCTTGGTCATCGTGGTCACCGTCACCTTGCAAAGCCTTACCGCTAAAACCGTCGTGCGCCGGCTGGGCGTGGCCGCACCGCCGCCGCGAGGCGTCCTCATCGTGGGGGGTAATCTGGTGGCGCGAGAGGTTGCCAAGACATTACATGAACGGGATATTCCGGTCATTTTGGCCGATTCGGCCTGGGAAAACATTCGTGCCGCCCGCATGACCGGCATTCCGGTTTATCATGGCAACGTTCTTTCCGAACACGCCGATACCTATCTCGACCTGACCGGAATCGGCACCTTGCTCGCGATGTCGCCCTGGCCCGAGCGCAATACCCTCGTCAGCTTTTACTATCGGCGGGCTTTGGGAACGGATCGAGTCTATGCTCTGCGGCTGGACATAGAGCGCGACGAGGCGAACCGCGCCCGGATGATTCCGTCTTATCGTATCCCCCGTTTGTTCGGCGAGCAGATCACTCTGGCGCGTTTGCGGGAGAAGTTGAAACAGGGTTACGTCATACGCGCCACGCCGTTGACCGCCAGTTTCGATTTCCTCGCTTTTCGCGACAAATGGGGCAACCTAGCCATTCCGCTGTTCGCGCTCGATCCCAAAGGCATACTCCGGGTCTTTTCGGCTGGGGAGTCGCTGCAACCATCGCCCGGTTGGACCGTCATCAGCCTGACGCCGCCAGCGGATGCCACGCGAAGTTCGAGCGCCGGCTGAAATGTCGAGACGGATAAACCGGTCGCCCAGACCCATGCGGCGACTGGCCGCCGTTAACATGAACGCAAGCAATGTAATCACTATCATGACTGTCCAAACCGACAACCTTATGGCCGCACCACCCCGGACTGCTGTCTGGTGGCTGCACCGACTCGCCTGTGGCTGGCTGTGCGCGCTGGCCCTGGGCGCTCAAGCCGCGACCGCCACCACCTTCGCCAACTTGACGCAGGAAGCTTTCGATCGCTCCCGGCTACCTTGGGATCCGATGCTTCCTACGCCCGTAGCGGAAATCGATCCGCCGGAAGGCAGCGACTCGCTGGGGCTCGATTTCGTCGAATACGGCAAGCTGGCGGGAAAACCGCTCCACGACGACCACGTTTGGTGGCTGCGGGCCAAACCGCGCGGCAATTTCGAGAAAGACCCGCTGGAAATCTGGATGTATCAGCCCGAAAGCGAGAGCTATGCCCTCGTGACTTATCGGGCGAAAGATTTCAGCTACGGGCATCCCGAAATCCAGCCACCGCTGCCCGATCCCCTTCCCACCGCCGCCCGCCATTTGAGCGCGGTCGATATCGGTTCCCATCGCAGCAATCCGATGAGCTGGCCTCAAATTCTCCATCTAGGCGGCAACGGCTACGGCCGGCTGGCCGGTTTTCCGCCGCTGGAATTCGGCACGTCGTTCCGGCTGGGCGTACACGATGTGGGCCAGCCCAACGAGGATTTCGTCAAGCTCCGCAAACTGTATCTTCGGCCCATCAATCAACGAGCCCTCCGAATACTGGGGCTGGTGGATTGCGAAGCCTATGCGGCGGCGCTGGCCGCCACGCTGCAACCGGGTGCCGCCAGCACCCTGCGGGTCACGCTGAAAATCTTCTTGCGCAAACCGCTGCGAATAGCCGACCAGCCGAGCCTGGGCCCCCTGGGTCTGAGTTCGATGTTCTGGAAAGACAGCCGCGCCACGCTGGACGATTCCGATGACGAGGCGCACGACGCCGACCGGTTCACCGCCTGGTACGCGGATGGCCGGCGGCGCGAGCATCCGCTCGCCATCCCGACCAATCCGGACGATCCGCCGCTGCTGGCCGACTTCGGCCAAGTGGCCGACTTTGCGCTGGTCCAATCCAACCGCAACGCCGGTCGTTACGGTCGCTACGCGCCGGTGGACTATGCCAATCGGGTATCGCTGCTGATCTCCGACATCGCCAGCAGCCTGCCCTACACCGTGGGGCTCTGGCAGTCCTACACCGATTACGAAGGCGCCGATAACGTGGCGGTCTTCGTTCGCTTCAGCCGGGATGCGGACACGCCGGCCTCGGTCGATGACGGCATCGCTTTCTCCTACACCTTGACGGCTTATCGATGAAGGGGAAACGGCGCATCCGCCAGCCGTTGAGAATGGAACGCGCCGTGTCTCCCGGCGCCACCAAATCCCAGCCTGACATTTCAAGCCATGCGCGATGATGCTTCCCCGGCGGTTGCCGCTGTCCCAATCGATGGAATCGGCACGGAACGGTTGGAGGAGCGCGACAGCCCGAACCGCACCCCGGCAAGACTGCCCTTAAGGAATCCCTGACCAAAGCCATGCCGCTTGGGACATTGGAGTACGCCGTTCGATTTTCCGTAATCGGTAAGTATCTCGGCCAGTTGGCCATCGTACTTGCGGCGCTCGCGCTACCACCACTGGCGGCGGCAACGCTGGACGGCGATGCGGCGGCAACCCTGCGCTACGGCCTGGTGCTGACCGTTCTCCTGGGCATCGGCCTGCCGCTCGCGCGCCGCCCGATCTCCACGCCGATCCAGGGGAACGAGGCGTTCGCGATCGCGGCGCTCGCCTTCATCCTGGGGGCGCTCGCGATGGCTTTCCCGCTGATGGGCCCAGGGTTGAGCTGGCTGGATGCCGTGTTCGAAAGCACTTCGGCGATCACCACCACGGGCCTCACCACGCTGGCCAGCGTCGAAGACAAACCTCGATACTTTCTGTTCGCTCGCGCCTGGCAACAATGGTACGGCGGTCTCGGGATCGTGGTGCTGTCCGTGGCGCTATTGTCCGGCTACGATGCCGCCACCCGCCAATTGCTCGATCCGCAGGCCGTGCACGAGAACCTCGATACCAGCGCGCGCCTGTTCGCCCGCCGCGCGTTCCTGACCTATGCCGCGCTGACGCTCGGTGGCATCGCAATGTTGTGGTGGTCCGGTTTACCGCCGTTCGAGGCCCTGACCCATGCGCTCGCCGCCATTTCCACCGGTGGATTTTCTACCCGCGACGCCAGCCTCGCCGCTTTTCCCGGCTGGACACCACGCCTGGTCATCATGGGCCTCTCGCTGGCCGGCGCGGTTGCCCTGCCCCTTTACTTCCTCGCTTGGCGGCAGGGTTGGCGCAAGCTCGCTGCCAACGTAGAGCTCCATGCCCTGCTCGCGATGTGCGCATTATCGAGCGCGCTGCTTGCGCTGTTGCTATACCATGTCCAAGGCGCGTGGCAGCCCGATCTTGCCGGCCATGCTGTACTGATGGCTATTTCGGCGCAAACCACGACCGGTTTCGCCAGTTTGCCGGTCGTCGAACTCGACGCGACCGCCAAGCTCACGCTGATCCTGTGCATGCTGGTGGGCGGCAGCGTCGGCTCCACTGCCGGCGGGATCAAGCTCTGGCGGCTGCTCTTGCTGCTGCGCTTGAGTCAACTGATGCTTCGTCGCCTCGCCATGCCCAACCATGCGGTGGTGGAATTGCGCCTGGGTGGACGCATCATCGAAGCCGATGAACTGACGCGAGGGTTATTGCTCATGCTGTTGTTCGCGACGGCGGTGCTGTGTTCCTGGTTTCCCTTTCTCTGGTTCGGCCACGATCCTTTGAACGCTCTGTTCGAGGTCGTCTCGGCCTTGGCTACCACCGGTCTTTCGGCCGGTATCGCCGGTCCCGGCCTGCACCCGCTGCTGAAAGGGGTCCTGTGCGCCGATATGGTGCTCGGCCGTCTCGAAATCGTCGCCGTGCTGGTGCTGTTCGCACCGCGCACTTGGTTGGGCAGGAGGAGGCGGATATGAGAGCGATCTTCGTCGGCGCCAGCCACACTACCGTCGCCACGGCGCGGATGCTGCTGAAGCGCGGTCACGAAGTGGTCATCATCGAGCAGGACAAGGAACGCATCGAGGCGCTCGCCGCCACGCTCGACTGCGGATTTCTGCACGGGGACGGCGGCAAGCCGGCGATCTTGCGCGAGGTCAATCCCGAGCGCGCGGACGTGCTCTACTGCCTGACGGACAACGATCAGGCCAATATCCTCGCCAGTCTGGTCGGCCGATCCCTCGGCTTCCAGCGCGTGGTGACCAAAATCCAAGACCCGGAGTTCGTGCACGTCTGCATCGAGCTCGGGCTGCACGACACCATCATCCCCTCGCTGACCATCGCCCGGCATCTGGGAGAGATGTTCGAGGGGCACGATCCGCTCGAAATCTCGGCCAAGATTCGAGGAGATGCGCGCATCTTTTCGTTCGTGGTGCAGGATCAGGACGCCAAGCGACTGAGCGAACTGGAACTGCCGAAAAAGAGCCGGGTCGTCTGCCTGTATCGCGGCGACGAGTGGTTGCTCCCCGAGGAGGACATGCGGCTCGTCCCCGGCGACGAGGTCGTCATCATCACCGCCGCGCAGAATCTCGAACGTCTCGCCGAGCGCTGGGGCAGCTAACCGGCCCCAAGCGCCAAGATTTCGCGATCCCGCGATTGGCAAAGACAGGCGCCGATATCCCCGTCAGCCCTGCCCCGGATCGTTGATCAGCAGCGCGGCCGGAAAATGCTGGAGCACCTCGCGTAGCCACAACGCCTCCTCGCCTTGAACGCTCTCCCCGGTCAGGGCATCGCGCCAGCGCAAGCGGGAACCAGCGGGCGGCAGCACCCGGGTTTCGTGCCAGACCGCCTCGCCCAGCGGATACCCGCCATCCTTGACCAAGCCGCTCGAAAAGCGCGGCACCACGACCAGCGCCCGCCGTTCGCCCAGTTCCCGGGCGAACGCCACGACATGCGATTTCAGGCTGCCGATCACCGTCAATTTCTGATAGGCGCCGCGCTGGAACAGATCCAGCTCCGCCCGCCGCGCCTGCAAAGCACGATAGATCAGGAACAGCTTGATCTGGCCATCCTCCGGCGCCGCTAGCAATTCCGCGATCAATTGCAGAATGCTGCCACCGACGCGATGTTGCAGCGACCGGAGCAACGCGCCGCGCCGTTCGAAATCGACCGGCCGACGATTGTCGGGGTCCACCAAGCTCAAGTCCCACAACTCCGTACCCTGGTAAAAATCGGGCATGCCGGGAACGGTGAGCTTGAGCAGCGTCTGCCCGAGCGAATTGAGGATGCCGTGGTGTTGGATCCGCCGCTGGAAAGGCAGGAAAGATTGCATAAACGGATTGTCCTTGCCCGGTTCCATCACCCGTTCGGCGAAAGCCAGCAAGGCATTCTCATAGTGGTTGTCGGGTTCCAGCCAGTTGGTGTGAACCTTTGCTTCGCGAGTAGCCTTGATCAAATAGGCCTTGACCCGCTCGATAAAGGCCGGGTACTCGGCCAGATCGAACGGATAGGCGCCCAGCAGCGTCTGGTACAGCAGATATTCGTCGTCGTTCTCGGGCGCCGGACGGCCGCCGGTTTGCACCTTGCGCGACTGATTGATTTCGTGCCACTCCCGCACGCGCTGTTCCCATTCGTCCGGCATTTCCGACAACACGTTCAGCCGGGCGCGCACGTCCTCGCCGCGTTTGGTGTCGTGGGTCGCGGTCGCGCTCATCGCATGCGGCCAGCAGGATGCGCGATGTTGGTTGAAAGCGTGAAATTCGTCGAGATCGATGCCAAATTGCAAGGGACCCGCGCCCACCTCATTGAGCGACAGCAACCGGTTATAGACGTAAAACACGGTGTCTTCGACGCCCTTGGCCATTAGCGGCCCGGTGAACTGCTGCAAGCGCATGACGAAATGCAGCCATTGGTCCCTGTCCTCGACCGCCATGTGCTCGTCGAACTCCAAGCGCAGGAAGCGTTCGATAAAACTCAGTTCGTTGCGAAAGTTGGGGATGTTGATCCGGGCCCGGGCGATGACCTGCCGAATGCATTCTTGATCGGCGCGGCTGGCGCCGAGGCGGCCGATGTAGGTGCGGTAGACCGGAAACAGCACCATGATCTCGATCAGCGCCATCTGGAGCCCGTACAAAGTGAAATCGCTGGCGTAGCGGTAGCGCTCGGAGATGCGCTTGAGCAGGTGCGCCAGGTTGTCGATATCGCCGGCCAGATGCTTGTCCACGATCATCCGTTTGTTGCAGTCGATCAACGCCTCGCAGGAGGTGGTATCGCCGATGAACGCGTGGTAAATCCGGGTGAACTCCGCCTCGGCGGCCGGTTGGCAAAACAGGCTGTTGGCCACGCCGAGAAAATCGTAGCCGCTGGTGCCTTGGCATGGCCAGTTCACCGGCAATTCTTCGCCGTGTTCCAAAATCTTCTCCACGACCAGGTAAACGTAGGGAGCCCGGTCGCGCAGGCGATGAAGATATTGGGCCGGGTCGTAGAGACCGTCGATATGGTCGATCCGCAACCCGTTGATCTTCTGCTCGTCCACCAGCTTCAAAATCAACTCGTGGGTGGAGTCGAACACTTTGGCGTCTTCGATGCGCAGCGAGATCAGGTCGTTGATGGTGAAAAAGCGGCGGTAATTCAGCTCTTCGTTGCCGACTTTCCAATAGGACAACCGGAAAAACTGCTCGTCGAGCAAGCTGTCGAGCAAATCGAAGCTTTCGGGCTTGCCGACCTCGCCGTTGAAAATGCGAATATTCTCCTCGATGAAGTCGCGCACTTCGAGACTGTCGTTCCACAGCTCCCAGAGCATTTGTTTGAGAAAAGAAATCTGGTCGTAACGTTCGCGCCCTTCCTCGCCGGAAGGAATGTATTTGAGCAGGTAAAGCACCCCCAAAAACTTGACGAAGTGAGGGTGGCTGCGCTCCAGCCGGGCACGCAACCGTCCTAGATCGTAGGTCAGCACCCGGTAATAGGACTCGATGCGGATCGGAAAACGGAATTCGTAATAGTAAACAGCGAGCCCCTGTTTGCTGTAGCGCAACTGCAATTCGCCGCTTTCCAGACAATCGCCGTAGAACTTGCCGAGGAAAGGCGCCAGCACCCGGCCGCGAATCCCCTCGTAAAGATGGTTCCAGTTGATGTCGAAAAAATCGTGATAGCGCGAATCCGGGCCATTTTCCAGTACGTCCACCAGCATCCGGTTCTGGCTGTCGAAAGCCATGTGGTTGGGCACGATATCCTGTATCCAACCGATCCCATGATTCCTCAGCGCCTGACTCAGCATTTCGAATCGTTCCGCGCCGCCCAATTCGGGATTGATGGCGTTCGCGTCCACCACGTCGTAACCGTGCTGGCTACCGTGGCGCGGCGCGAGAATCGGCGAGGCGTAGAGATCGGATATCCCCAGTTCGGCCAAGTAGGAAGCGATGGCGGTGGCGGCATCGAAGCCGAAGCCGGGGGTGAATTGCAGGCGATAGGTCGCGACGGGAACGCGCATCATGGGATGATCCTCGTGATCGTCATTCAGGCGGGAACGCCAGCGGCGTAGAGCACCACGGCGTAAGGAGGAAGAGTCAGCCGCTCCGGGAGGGCGCCATCGGCCAGTTGCACCGGCAAGCTGGAACCATCGCCGTCCCACGCGGAATCGCCGGCGTCCAATTGCTTGCACCACGAACCGGCGCCCGGCGCGACGGCTGCGGTCGCCGGCGCGGCGGCGAAATTCATCCAAACGACGATTCGGTCGTCGTCGCACCAGCGCCGTAATTCCAGCACGGCCGGCGCGATCAAGGTCGCGGTCAAACTGGCGTTATCCAATCGAGCCAACGCCGGCAATTCGCGCCGCAGCCGCAACAGCTCGCGGTAAAAGGCACGCAGTTGACCGTGCCGGCCCGCTTTACCTAGATCCCATTGCAGCTTAGACGCTTCGAACGTCGCCTCGGCCTGTGGATCGGGCGCCTCGCCCTCGGCATGAAAGGCGGCGAATTCTTTCCTGCGGCCCTCGCGTACCCCTTCGATCAACGCCGGGTCGCCGTGGCTGATGAAATACAGAAACGGCCGGGGTTCGCCGTATTCCTCGCCCATGAACAGCAGCGGCACGTAAGGCGACAGCAGCACCGCCGCTGCCGCCAGCTTCAGCGCCGGAAACGGCAGCAGGCCCGACAGCCGCTCGCCCAGCGCCCGGTTGCCGATCTGATCGTGGTTCTGGCTGCACACCGCGAAGCGCCAGGCCGGACAGTCGCCGGGATCGTCGCCGTGGAAACGCTGGCGGTGCCGGGAATAATCCCAGGCGTAAACGAAGGGCCGGCGGTAGGCTTGCGCCAACTGCTCCAGAGCGCCGAAATCCTCGTAGTAGCCGTGCCGCTCCCCGGTCAGGACGGTATGCAAAGCGTGGTGAAAATCGTCGCTCCATTGCGCATCCAGCCCATGACCGCCAACTGCGGGCTGACGGATCAACCGCGGGTCGTTGAGATCGCTTTCGGCGATGAGGTGGAAACACCGGCCCAGGCGTCGCCCGCAGGCGGCGACCGTTTCGGCCAGTTCCGCCAGAATGTGCCGCGCGCCGAAATCGTAGATGGCGTGTACGGCGTCCAGCCGCAGAGCGTCGCAATGGCAAGTTTCCAACCAATACAGTGCATTGCCGACCACGTATTCACGCACGCCGGGGCTGTGTGGACCATCGTAATTGACGGCGTCACCCCAGGGGGTACGGTAGTGGTTGGTAAAGTAGGTGCCCAATCCCCATAGATAATTTCCTTCGGGACCGAGGTGGTTGTAGACCACGTCCAGGATCACCGCCAGACCCTCGCGGTGGCAGGCATCCACCAGCCGCTTTAGGCCATCGACCCCACCGTAGGAATCCTGCGCGGCGTAGGGATAAACGCCGTCATAACCCCAGTTGCGCTCGCCAGGGAACTGGGCGACGGGCAGCAATTCCAGGGCGTTCACCCCCAGTTCCCGCAATTCCGGCAGGCGGGGAATGATGGCGTCGAAGGTGCCTTCGGGCGTGAACGTTCCGACGTGCAGTTCGTACATCACCCACCGCTCCAGCGGCGGCGGCCGCCAGCCAGCGTCGGTCCAAGCAAAAGCGTGATCGACTACTTGGGATGGTCCGTGGACGCCTTGCGGCTGCCTGTGCGAAACGGGATCGGGACGGTCGGTCTCCCCATCCCAGCGGTAGAAGTAGAGCGCGCCGGGTTCGATGTCGGTGACCGTGGCGCGCCAGTAACCGCGTTCGTCGCAGGTCATGGGAATCAGCCGCTCCACGGGTGCGACCAAACGCACCGCAGCCTGTTTTAGCAACGGTGCCCACAGGGTAAAAACGCACCGGCGGTCGCCGAGATAACGGGCGCCCAAAGCGAAATCGTTCATGGGATTCTAGCCTCGCGTGTGTCGCGACGAGCGGCAGATCATCCATCCGCCACCCCTCGACCGTTCAAGGATTATTCGCCGCCGCCACTAGGCCAGGTGGTCGTTGCAGCACCACCAGCGCCCGGCTCGCCACCGGCACCGTCGGCGTTTCGGCACCGTAGCGGCGGCCGCGCCGCAGAAAGCGGGGCTGGGCCGTATCCACGACGGTACGCCATTCCCAACCGAGCAACTCCTCGGGCAGAACGAATGCGACCGTTTCGTCGTCGGCATTGAATAACAGGATGAAGCTGTCGTCGATGATCCGCTCGCCGCGCTCGTTCGGCGTGGCGATCTCTTCGCCGTTGAGGAAGATACCGATCGCCTTGGCCAACCCGTCGTGCCATTGCGCCTCGGTCATCTCGCCGCCATCGGGATTGAACCAAACGATGTCATGCACTCCGGAGCCGTGGATCGAGCGGCCCTGAAACCATTTGCGACGCCGCAACACCGGATGCGTGCGCCGGAATTCCAACAGCTCGCGGACGAATTCCAGCAGCGTCGCGTTCTCTTTTGGCAAATCCCAATTGAGCCAGGAAAGCGCGTTATCCTGGCAGTAGGCGTTGTTGTTGCCGCATTGAGTGCGGCCCATCTCGTCGCCGGCCAGCAGCATGGGAACGCCTTGAGACAAAAACAAAGTCACCAAAAAATTGCGTTGCTGGCGCTGGCGCAGATGCAGGATTACCGAATCGTCGGTCTCGCCCTCGGCCCCGCAGTTCCAAGAACGGTTGTGACTTTCTCCGTCGCGATTGCCCTCGTTGTTGGCTTCGTTGCGCTTGTCGTTGTAGCTGACCAGATCGCGCAGAGTAAACCCGTCGTGGGCGGTGACGAAATTGATGCTGGCGCTGGGGCTGCGGCCGTTGGATTGGTAGAGATCGGAACTGCCGGTAAATCGAAAAGCGAAATCGGCCAAACGGCTCGGCTCGCCGCGCCAAAAATCGCGCACCGTGTCGCGGTAACGCCCGTTCCATTCCGACCACAGCAACGGGAAACCGCCGACGTGGTAGCCGCCTTCTCCCACGTCCCACGGTTCGGCGATCAGTTTCACGTCGGACAATACCGGGTCTTGATGGATGATGTCGAAAAAAGCCGCCAGCCGGTCGACGGCGTACAACTCCCGCGCCAGCGCCGAGGCCAGGTCGAAGCGGAAACCATCGACGTGCATCTCCAGCACCCAGTAGCGCAGGCTGTCCATGATCAGCTTGAGCACTTGCGGATGGCGAACGTTGAGCGAGTTGCCGCAGCCGGTGAAATCCATGTAGTAGCGGGGATTGTCCTCGACCAGCCGGTAGTAAGCAGCGTTATCGACGCCGCGCAGGGTCAGGGTCGGCCCCATCTGGTTGCCTTCGCCGGTGTGGTTGTACACCACGTCCAAAATCACCTCGATGCCGGCCCGGTGCAGCGCCTTGACCATTTCCTTGAATTCGCGCACTTGCTGGCCATCGCTACCGCTGGCGCTGTAGCCGGAATAAGGGGCGAAGAAATTCAGCGAATCGTAACCCCAGTAGTTGCGCAACCCCGTGCCGGCCAGATGGCCCGGGTGGGCCAGATAATGATGCACCGGCATCAACTCGACCGCCGTCACGTCGAGCGAACGCAGGTGGGCGATGGCGGCAGGATGGGCCAGGCCCGCGTAGGTACCGCGCAATTCGGGCGGAATATCCGGGTGCAAACGAGTGAACCCCCGGACGTGCAATTCGTAAATGACCGTTTCGTGCCAAGGGATTTGCAACAGCTTGTCGCCCTCCCAATCGAAGCGAGGATCGACGACCACCGCCTTGGGGACCAGCGGCGCGCTGTCGCGCCCGGAAAAGGCCAGATCGTCGTCGGGCTGGTTCCAGGGATAACCGAAAATGGCCTCGCCTGGCCGGACGTCGCCGTCGAGCGCCTTGGCGTAGGGGTCGATCAACAGCTTGTTGGAATTGAAGCGATGGCCTTCGTGCGGTGCGGACGGTCCGTGCACCCGAAAGCCATAGCGCTGGCCTGGCTCGATGCCCGGCGCGTAGCCGTGCCAGGTAAACTTGTTGACCTCCTTGAGCTCCAGCCGGGTTTCCTGGTTATCCTTATCGAACAGACACAGTTCGACCTTGCTGGCATTCTCCGAAAACAGCGCGAAATTAGCGCCCTTGCCATCCCAAAAAGCACCGAGAGGATAGGGCTTGCCAGGCCAAAGCGAACTAGACATGAGGCTTCCTTTGCCCGACTTCGAGGTCGGGAGTTACAATCGTTTATCGCATGCCACCAATCATCGTGGTCGCCCGTCGGAGCACTTCGGGCAGGATTATTTCGTTCATCGCGATTAATTTTAGGTCAAACTGTCCCGAAAGATAAACCGAAACGTACCGAAATGCGAGGAAATGCGGGAGTGGTCCGGCGGTAATGCTTCGGCCGTGGCAAGCCTATTAAGCTACTCTTTACAATGAGGAAGAAATACGAGCCATGATCAGAAAAATCATTGCATCGATCGAAATGATCGGCGCCGAATTGATCGCGGCCAGCCGCTCGAATTTGCTTCCCGCCGTCGAGCGGACTACCGAGTCCCGGCAGAAAAACTACGGAGACGCCAGACGATCTTTCGATATGATCGCGCCTGGCAAAACGATGGCAGAGGAAGATGAAACGGGTTTCGATCCCAATATCAAGTTGCTAAATTATCTGGATATCACTCGGACTTCCATTCCAAATGAACCCATCCGTCTGGCGGGTCTTCCTCCCAGTATCAGCGTTTTCCTCAAAGCCAAAACAGATTATAAAGACCATCAGATTTCGCCGAAGATTACCATCGCGAACGTGATGGCAACGTGATGCTAGCGTATTCAACTTTAGAAGAAAAACTAAAATTACGGCTTAAAAATTCCAAAGATTCATTATTCTAAATAGGGAATTGGCCGTTTACAAGCCGGAAAGCAGCGAACTAAAATCCTTGAGCTGGAAAACAAAGAAAATTCATTAGGTTCTCTACAAGAAATTTCGGTAACGCCGAACTTATCGCCAGCCGAATAACCACATACAAAGAACAACGCTCATCGAGCCTGGCCAACCTAGCGGGAGAATCGATCCATGCAACAACGCCAACCCGGCAACACCGGCTCGACATCCAAAACCATCAGTCTGGATACTACGTCATTGTCCTTCGGCGGACGGCACGTCGAAACGCGCGCGGTCGCGGCTATCGAGGCGTCCGGCACAGCGTGTCGATACCGGGCACCAGCCGGATCACCAGCGTCTGTGACCGCCTGCCGGCGATCAAATTGATCCCCGGTTCCGAAATATTGCCGCGCTCGCCCGGCTGGTTGCCCAACGATGATGGGCAGGCGGCAACCACGCTCCGTCGTCGCGACGGCAACTCTCACAACGCGGATGAACCCATCGGGAGGGCATGTTGTCTGGAGAAGCGGTCATGAACCCCAATCCTTTGTTTCATTTGCCAAACTCAATACGGATGGGACTCTTGATCGCCGTATTGGTCGGCCTGCTGATCACCGCCTTGGCTTGGATTCAGGTCGAGCGGGAACGTCGCGCCGATCTGGAAGAGATGGACCGGCGCGCCTACGTTATTGCCCATCAAATGGTCTACCCGGTCCGAGCGGCGCTCCAACTGCCGGACAAGGAAGCGGTGGTCGCGCTGGGGCCCGCCTTGGACGGCTACCGGCGACTGACCGGCCTGGCCGTCTACCAATCGGATGGTCACTTGATCGCCGCCGGCAAAAACGTGATCGATTTCGCCGACATCCTGCAAAAAATCGTGGCTCAATCGCTCAAGACCTCGAAAGACATCATCAATACCTCGCGCGCGGCCGACGCCCACATCCACGTTCTCGCTTCGCTGATTCGCGCGCCGGAAGGTCAGCCGGAGGGTGCGCTCGTCGTCGTTCACGATCTCGTGCAACTGGACGAGCGCGCCAATGGCCGCTTGGTACAGTTCGGTTTATGGATCGGTCTGATCACCCTTTCGTTGCTGGTGCTAGTCGTAGCCAGCACTTGGGCTTTCTACGACCGCTCGCTCGACCGGTTGGCGGAGTGGATGCGGCAGGTGCGCACCGGCGACGCTGCCAAAGCGCCGCCGGTCGAACTGCCCATCGCGCGGCGATTGGCCAACGAAAGCGACCGGCTGGCCGCTTCGCTGCGAGGCGCCCGCTTGGCGCAGCAGACACAGGCGCGGGCGGTCATGCACGCCGCCAATACCTGGACCCGGGACCGGCTGCGCGCTCACGTCGTGGACTGTCTGCGCGGCGGCCAACTGCTGGCGGTCAGCAACCGCGAGCCCTACATGCACGCACTGCGCGACGGCAAACCCCGGCTGATCGTGCCCGCCGGCGGGCTGATCACCGCGCTCGATCCCGTGATGCAAGCCTGCGGCGGCGTCTGGATCGCGCACGGTTCCGGCCAAGCGGATTGGCGGATGGTCGACGCCAAAGGCCGGTTGGCGGTGCCACCGGACGATCCCGCTTATACCCTTCGGCGAGTGTGGCTGAGCCGCGAGGAAGAGCAAGGCTATTACTACGGTTTCGCCAACGAGGGTTTGTGGCCGCTTTGCCATCTGGCGCACGAGCGGCCGCTATTTCGGGCGAGCGACTGGGAACACTACGTGCGCGCCAATCGCCGTTTCGCCGAAGCGACGCTCGAAGAAGCCGGTTCCGGTCCGGCTGTGGTGCTGGTGCAAGATTATCAAATGGCGCTGGTTCCCCGCTTTCTGAAAGAAGCCCGGCCCGATTTAGCGGTCGGCATCTTCTGGCATATTCCCTGGCCCAACCCGGAAGCGTTCCGCATCTGTCCCTGGGGCGCCGACCTGCTGCGCGGCATATTGGGAGCAGACCTGATCGGCTTCCATCTCCAGCAGCATTGCAACAATTTCCTCGATACCGTGGACCGGATGATCGAGGCGCGGCTGGATTGGGACCACTTCACCGTGGAGTTGCATGGACATGCTTCGCGGGTGCGCCCGTTCCCGATCAGCGTCGAAAGCTGGGACGAGCGCCATGCGCTAACCGGCGACGCGCTCGCGCAAAAAATCGCCGAGTTCAAGGAGCGATACGAGCTGGCCGATGCGCGGATCGCGGTCGGCGTGGATCGCATCGACTACACCAAAGGACTGGCGGAGCGATTCCGCGCCGTAGCCCGGTTCTTCGAACGCTACCCTCAATTCCGGGAACAATTCACCCTCGTGCAACTGGGCGCTCCCAGTCGCACCCATATTCCACGTTATCGCAATTATATCAACGAATTAGAGGCGTTGGCCGACGAAATCAACTGGCGCTTTCAAACCGAGCGATGGAAACCGATTCGCTTTTTGGTCGGCCACTACGACACCGCGACGATCCATGCCTTCCTGTGCATGGCCGAGATCGGTATCGTCAGTTCGTTGCACGACGGCATGAATTTGGTCGCCAAAGAATTTGTCGCGGCTAAAACGGACCAGAACGGTGTATTGGTTCTCTCCGAATTCGCTGGCGCCGCTCGCGAATTGCCGGACGCTTTAATCGTCAACCCTTACGACACCGAGCAATTCGCCGAAGCGATCCACCGGGCGCTGGACATGGCGCCGGAAGAGCGGCGGGAACGGATGGCGCGAATGCGGCGACAGGTCGAGGAACACAACGTCTACCGCTGGGCGGCCAATTTCCTGGCCGAGCTGACCGCCGTACCCCTACCGTCACCTCCGACCCAGGAGACCGTCTGATGCCGCTGGCCGCCGCAGCGATTCCGGAACGGCTCGCCACCGTTTATCGCCGGGGCCAACGGTTGGTGCTGGCGTTCGATTACGATGGCACGCTGACCCCGCTGGTGGCTCATCCCAGCCTGGCTCATCTCGATCCGATATCGCGCGCCGCGCTAGCCCGGCTGGCCGCGATGCCGCGCGTCGCCGTCGGCGTGGTCAGCGGGCGCGGATTAGACGATCTGATCGGGATGGTCGATTTGGCAGGATTGAGCTACGGCGGCTCCACCGGGCTGGAACTAGAGCTGGCCGGCGAGCGTCTCCTTTCTATCGACGCGCTGGAAAACCGCGCTCTTCTGAATACCTTAAGCGCCGCCCTCGAACGGCGGATGGCCGCTTATCCGGGCGCTTGGGTGGAAAAAAAACCATTTGGCTTTACCGTTCACTACCGGAACGCGGCGACGGATTGCACGGAAGCGTTGCGAACCGAAACGCTGGCCTTGCTCGAACCGCATGCCGCCGGCTTGCACGTTCTGGACGGGCCGCTGGCGCTGGAAGTCGTACCGGCCATCGAGCGGGACAAGGGGACGGCGTTGCACGCTATCGTCGCCCACGGTGGCGCAGAACCGGCGACGGTGCTATATGCCGGCGATGCCGCCAACGATGCCCCGGCGCTGGCGGTCGCCGCAGAGCTGGGCGGCATCGCGCTGGGTATCGGCCCCGAACCGCCGCCGGAAGCCGTCTACCGGCTACCCGATCCTGCCGCTCTGGGCGAATTGCTGGTCGCGTTGGCCGAAACCTTGACTATCGCCCATACCAGATCCAACGTCCGTCCTCATTCAGAAAACCGTTCCGAGAATACGATTCCGATTTGCTCGAAAAACCCGAGAGGTGCTCATGATTCATAACCGCAAAGGCTGGATCGGTATGGAAGATCCCCTCTGGTACAAGGACTCCGTCATCTACCAACTGCACGTCAAGGCGTTCGGCGATAGCAGCCAGGACGGCATCGGCGACTTCCGGGGGTTGAGTCAGCGGCTGGATTATCTCCAGGATCTGGGGGTGGACACGCTGTGGTTGATGCCGTTTTATCCCTCGCCTTTGCGGGATGACGGTTACGACATTTCCGATTACCGGGATGTCCATCCCCACTACGGCACGCTGGCCGACTTTCGGGCCTTCGTCCGCGCCGCGCACGCTCGGGGCCTCAAAGTCATCACCGAACTGGTGATCAACCACACCTCCGATCAGCATCCCTGGTTTCAGGCCGCGCGGCGGGCGCCGCGCGGTTCGCCGGAACGCAACTTCTACGTCTGGAACGACGACGACCGGAAATTCCCGGAAACCCGGATCATTTTTACCGATACCGAAGCCTCCAACTGGGCCTGGGATCCGGTGGCGAAACAATATTATTGGCACCGTTTCTTCTCCCACCAGCCGGATTTGAACCACAACAATCCGGCGGTGGTGAGGGCAGTGATCAAGGTCATGCGGTTCTGGCTCGATTTGGGAGTAGACGGTCTACGCCTGGACGCCATCCCGTACCTGTGCGTGCGCGAGGGCACCTTCAACGAAAATCTGTCCGAGACCCACGAGGTCATCAAACAGATGCGGACGGTGGTCGACCGGCATTATCGCGGCCGCATGTTCCTGGCCGAAGCCAACCAGTGGCCGGAGGACGTGCGCGACTACTTCGGCGACGGTGACGAGTGCCACATGGCTTATCATTTCCCGTTGATGCCGCGCATGTTCATGTCCATCGCCCAGGAAGATCGCTATCCCATCGTCGAAATCCTCGAACAGACTCCCGATATTCCCGAGAACTGCCAATGGGCGGTTTTCCTGCGCAACCACGACGAACTGACCCTGGAAATGGTCACCGACCAGGAGCGGGACTACATGTACCGCACCTATGCCGCCGATCCGCGAATGCGGGTGAACGTCGGCATTCGCCGCCGGCTGGCGCCGTTGCTGGACAACGATCCGAGTAAGATCAAGCTGATGAACAGCCTGCTGCTGTCCATGCCCGGCACGCCCATCATCTATTACGGCGACGAGATCGGCNNCATGGACCCGATCTACGGTTACGAGGCGGTCAGCGTGGAAGCGCAGCAGCGCGAACCGGCTTCGCTGCTGAACTGGATGAAGCGGATGATCGCGGTACGCCGGTCCTGCCGGGCGTTCGGACGCGGCCAGCTACAAATCCTCAGGCCCGGCAACCGCAAGATCTTGGCTTACGTCCGAAGCTACGCCGACGAAGTCGTGCTGTGCGTGGCCAACCTGTCGCGCTCGGCGCAACCGGTGGAGCTCGACCTCAGGTCGTACAAGGGCTTGGTTCCAGTCGAAATGCTCGGCCAAGCCTCGTTTCCGCCCATCGGCGAGCTGCCGTATCTGCTCACCCTGCCTCGCCACGCATTTTACTGGTTCCGGCTGACCCGGACCGCGCCGCCGGTCTGGCACGAAGGGGCGCTGCCCGGCCTGGAATTGCGGGTGCTGGTCCTGTTTCATGGCTGGAAGAGCTTCTTCGTCGACCAAGTCGAGCCAGGCCGGCGCGCGATGGCGGCGACCTTGCACGAACGGCTGGTCCGGCAAGTGTTGCCGGATTACCTTCCGACCCAGCGCTGGTTCGCTGGCAAAGGCGGCAAAATCGAGAAGGTGGAGATCGAAAAGTACGACATCTGGCCCGATCGAGACGAATGGTTGCTGGCGCGGATCCGGGTCTGGCTGGTCGGACGGTCAGAACCCCAGGACTACGGATTGCCTCTGGCGCTGGCGTGGGAGGAAGACGGGGACGAGAAGCTGCGGCCGCTGTGGCCCTACACATTGGCCAGGGTCCGGGTCCGCGCCAAGATGGGGCTGTTGTACGGTGCTTTCGCCGACGAGAAATTCTGCCAGACTTTGGTCGACATGATCGGGCGCGGCGCCCAAATACCGCTGGGACAGGGCCGGTTGCGTTTCTCCGCCACGCGAGCGTTCGCGGAACTGGCCGGCGACACCCCCGAATCGTTGCCGGTCAAGCGGCTAGCGCTGGACAGCAGCAACACCACCATCGCCATCGGCGACCGGCTGCTGATGAAAGCCTATCGCCGCATGCGGCCCGGCATCAATCCCGAACTGGAGATGGGCCGTTTCCTCACCGAAACCGCTTTTCCGAATATCGCACCGCTGGCCGGTGCGCTCGAATACGAAGACGAGGCGGGCGAAAGCATCACCTTGGTGCTGTTGCAAGGCTTCATGGCGAATCAAGGCGACGCTTGGAGCTACACGCAAGATTATCTGGAACGCTTTCTGACGGACTGCCTCGAACAGCCCGACGAAATCCGGAAAACCAGCGAAAACACCCATACGGTCTACCTGCTGTTCGCCGCTACCTTGGGCCGGCGCACGGGCGAATTGCATTGCGCGCTGGCGCAAGCGAGCGGCGACCCCGCCTTCGATCCCGAGCCGATCACGGCGGCCGACATGGCCGAATGGCTGGACCGGATTCGCGAAGAAGCGAAGATGACTTTCGAGCGGCTGGAACAAGTTTGGCGCCAGCTTCCGGAACCGGCCCGGTCGCTGGCCGAACAGGTGCTGATGGCCGATATCGGCGTACCGCAAGCGGGTCGCTACGCCTCGCTTGCCACCCAGGTGCTGGAGTCGCGCGGCACGGCGGAAGTCAGGGCCGTACAAATCGAGGCATTGACTCCGCAGACCTACAAAACCCGCTATCACGGAGACTACCATCTCGGCCAAGTGCTGGTCGCCAAGGATGACGTGATCATCATCGACTTCGAGGGCGAACCTTCCCGGTCGCTGGCGGAACGGCGCGCCAAACACTCGCCATTGCGAGATGTGGTCGGCATGCTACGCTCGTTCGACTACGCCGCTCACGCCGCCCTACGCCAAGCCACCGCCGATGGAACCCGCGACCGGGCCGCATTTTTGCCGTACGTCACCGACTGGGAACAGCAAACCCGCGCCGCATTTTTGGACGGTTACGTCGCGGCCGCCAGCAACAGTCTCGGATACCCCACCGATCCCGATCAGGTGAAGGTGCTCCTGGACTTGTTCGCTTTAGAGAAAGCCTGTTACGAGCTGCGCTACGAGCTGGACAACCGCCCCGATTGGGCCGAGCTTCCGCTCAGGGGGCTGCGCGAGCTGTTATCGCCACCGAGGATGAACGGGGGGTCTTGAAACGACCGGGCCATCGTGCGGCCGCAAGCGCACGCGCGATAGGTCCGATATTCGAGCTCGTCAAACCGCACCACCGGAGGATATAGCCATGCAACAACGCGAACTGGACAGCACCGGACTGCGCTTCAAAGCGATCGGCTTGGGCGCCATGCCGCTATCCATCGCCGGCCGGCCAAACGAGGCGCAAGCGTTCGCCGTCGTCGAAGCTTTCGTCGCCGGCGGCGGCGACTTCATCGATACCGCCAACGTCTACTGCCTGGACGATGACGACATCGGCCACAACGAGCGNNGGTGTTCGTCGCCACCAAGGGCGGGCTGCGTCGCCCCGGTGGGGCCTGGGTCGTCGATGGCGATCCCGGCTGGTTGCGGCTTTCCTGCGAACGCAGCTTGCAATCGCTGCGAACCGATTGCATCGGCCTCTACCAACTGCACGCCGTCGATCCGAAGGTGGAGTTCCAACGCTCGCTCGAAGCCCTGATCAAGCTGCAAGAAGAAGGCAAGATTCGCCATATCGGCCTGTCGAACGTCAGCCCGGCCCAGTTGGAGCAGGCGTTGAGCGCCACCTTGATCGCCTCGGTACAAAACTGCTGCAACGTGTTCGACAAGCGCGACTTTCACAATGGCCTGATCGATTTTTGCCAGGCGCGGCGGATCACTTACATTCCCTACAGTCCGGTCGGCGGCCATCACGATCATGCTCGACTTTCGCGGGAACCGCTGTTGCTGCAATTGGCTGCCAAGTACGAAGCGACTCCGCACCGGATCGCGCTGGCATGGCTGCTGCACAAGGGCCAGCACATCCTGCCGATACCGGGAGCCAGCAAAACCGCCAGCATCCGCGACAGCTTGCAAGCGGCCAACCTGGCGCTGAGCGCCGAGGATATCGCCGCAATCGACCGGTTGCCGGATCGATGACCGGGACAGCAGCCGGTCGCGCGCCGTCGGAACAACTGGCCGCCGCCTATCTGCGAGGCGAGCGGCTGGTTTTAGTCTTCGATTACGACGGGACGCTGGCGCCGTTTGCGGCGCGGCCCGAATTAGCGCACCTCGATCCGGCGATGCGCGGCTCGCTGGCCCGGCTGGCGGCCACTCCGCGCGTAGCCGTGGGCGTGGTCAGCGGTCGCGCCTTGGACGATTTGATGGCGATGGTCGGCCTGCCCGGACTTTATTTCGGCGGCACTTGGGGTCTGGAACTGAATTTACGCGGTGAGCGGATCGTCACCGCGGACATATCGCAACCCAACCAATCGATTCTCGATCTGATCGCAGCACTAGAGGCCACGCTGCCATCTTATCCTGGCGCCTGGGTCGAAAAGAAACGATTGGGATTGACCATCCATTATCGGCAAGTGAGCGCGGACCGGGCCGAATCGCTACAAGCCGAACTCGTGGCTTTGCTCGAACCCCGCTTCGCCGCACTGCGGGTTTACCAAGCCCCGTTGGCCATCGAGGTATTACCGAAACCGGGGCCGGACAAGAGCACGGCGCTTAAAGCCATCGCCACGCATGGAAATCCCGCCCGGCCAGCGTTCGTTCTCTACGCCGGCGATACCACCAACGATGCCGATGCGCTGACGTTGGCGGCGGAATGGGGTGGCATCGCGCTCGGCGTCGGCCCGGAACCGCCGGCGGCAGCGGAATATCATCTGCCCGGTCCAGAAGCTCTCGCCGAGTTGTTGGCGGGGCTGGCCGATACCCTGACGGCCGTGCGCTCCATCGCCTGAGCCGACCCGCAACCGATCCGCGATCATGGAACACGCCCTGGATCCCACCACCATTCTGCTGTTAGGTATCGCCGCTCTGCTGGCGGGCTTCGTCGATGCCATCGCCGGCGGCGGCGGCATGCTGGTGATGCCAGCTTTACTCGGCACTGGAATGCCGCCGCATCTGGTAGTCGGTACCAACAAGCTGATCGGCACCTTTGGCACCTTCAGCGCCTCGCTGACTTTCGTTCGCAAGGGCTTGTTTAAACCGGCGCTGTGGTGGGCGATGAGTTTCGGCACCTTCGCCGGCGCGTTAGTCGGCGCCGTGCTGATTTATTTGATGAGCGCGGGCGTGCTGAAGAAGCTGCTCCCGCTCGCGATTCTGTTGGCGGCAGCCTATCTGGCATGGCCGCGCCGATCTACTTCGGCTACCCCTCATCCGGAACCGGCAGAAGCCCATCCGTTCCGGCGCAGCGTCAAGCTGCTGACCGGCTGCCTGATCGGCTTTTACGACGGATTCATCGGCCCCGGCACGGGCGCATTCTGGATGGCAGCAGCCATGAAGCTGTTCCGGCTCGATCTGGTCGCGGCGGCGGGCGTGGCGCGGTTCATGAACTTCGTCAGCAATGCGACCGCCCTGCTGACTTTCGCGGTTTTCGGCAACATCGATTACGTCGTCGGTCTGACTATGGGCGTCACGCTGATGCTGGGCGCCTTCGTTGGCGCGCACAGCGCCATCCGTTACGGCGCGCCGTTCATCCGGCCGGTGTTCCTCGCCGTGGTGGTGCTGATGGCTGCACGGTTACTGATAGGATAGCTACGCATCCGTTCGACGCTGCACCCTTCAAGGTTGCGGCCGCAACCGGAACTTGAACCGGATCCGCACCTCGTTCGCGACCGTGTCGGTATCGGCCCAAGGACCATCGCCGACGTTGAAATCCAGCCGTTTTATCTCAAACTCACCTTCCGCCACCAATTCGGAGTTGTCGGTCTTCAACATCAGCGGCGACGAAATTTCTCGACTGACGCCTTTGAGCGTCAGCGTGCCATCGATTTCGTAGCGGCCGTCCCCCAGCGACCGGAACCGTTTGGACTCGAAGGTGGCTTCCGGAAAACCGGCGGCATCGAACCAGCGTTTGCGCTTGACTTCCGTGGTGAAGTCCGCTGCCGGCAACGCGACGCTGTTCATATCGATCACGATGCGGGCAGTACTCTTTTCGACGGCAGCCGGATCGAGCGCGGCCTCCACCGCAAACTTTTGAAACTTCCCTTCCGCTGGAACGCCCATCTGCTTGCCGATGAAAAAAATCTCGCTCCGTTCTGGCACCAGCACCTGCCCGGCCCAAGCTCCCGATGCGGCCGGCCCCAAAACGAGCACCGCAACGATCACCCACCATCTACCCCACCACCTACGTTTTGTCATCGCTATTTCTCCCGGCGACCGAGCAGCGGCAACATGCGCACCAGCACGTCGTCGCGTTCGATGAAATGATGTTTGAGGGCCGCACCGGCATGGGCCGCCACGACACCCAGCAGCGCGTAGTTCAGCCACGCGTGCAAGGCTCTGAGCCAATCCGCCAGCCGTTCGTCGGCGCCGATCAAATCCGGCAGCGGCAAAATCCCCAGGTAGACCACCGAAATCCCTTTGGCGGAGCTGAACAGCCAACCGCTGAGCGGAATGGCGAACATCAGCCCATAAAGCAGAACGTGGACGGCGTGCGCCGCCCATTGCTGCCAGATCGGCATGGTCGCGGGCAGCGGCGGCGCGGCATGGGTCGAG
This sequence comes from Competibacteraceae bacterium UBA2792, assembly GCA_002352125.1. GTDB lineage: Bacteria > Pseudomonadota > Gammaproteobacteria > Competibacterales > Competibacteraceae > Competibacter_A. The sequence goes on from DEHU01000223.1 coordinate 50,592, forward strand.
CGCCACGCTAACCGCAGGGCGGCCAGCCCGAGCACGGTGACACCCAGCCATTTGTGCCAGGCAATCCAGCGTAACTTCTGGGGGCTGAACTCCATGCCCGATAGCGTCCAGCCCAAACCGAATGCGGCCACGATCAGCACCGTCATCAGCCAGTGCAGCCCTATCGCCACGCCGCTATAACGCGTTGCGGTCACTTTTTCCACGTCGTTCTCGCCCCCAAGATTCTGTCCGGACTTCGCTTGGCTCTATCCGGATTACGATCCTGACTCGCTCTTGGCTTCCCGCGCCGCTTCAACCTGGATCGACAGCTTGATTTCGTCGCCGATAGCGCCCGCATAAGTCGTGATGCCAAAATCGCTGCGCTTGATGGTCGTCGTGGCATCGCCTCCGCAATAGTGCTTCTTGTAGATCGGATGTTCGCCGCATTTAAATTGGCTAAAGGTCAGCGTGACCGGCTTGGTGACGCCATGCAAGGTGAGCTGTCCGTCGGCTTTGACCAATTTGTCGCCAACGAAACTCAGCTTATCCGACTCGAAGGTCAGGCTTGGATAGTTGGCGGCATCCAGAAAATCCTCGCCCCGCAAATGCTCGTCGCGCTTGGCATCGGCGGTATCCAGGCTGCTCGCGTCGATGACGATTTTGGCGGTACCTCGTTTGGCGGCGAAATCCAGTGTCGCCGTGCCCGTCGCCTTGCGGAACAGGCCGCGCGTGGTGGACCAACCGAGATGGTTGACTTCGAAGAATGGATAAGTGTGCGCACTGTCGATCACGAATTGTTCTGGCGCGGCCTGGGCGGTTGGAACGAACGATGCGCCTAGCAAAGCACCGATCAGGGCGGCATGAATCATCGGCTTTCTCATGTAGGTATTCCTCGCTGAAATTGATTGATTGCTTGAAATCGACGTAAATAGGTTATACCTTGCAAAAAAGCACATGAATACCTAATTCTGCAATCTACAATCTGCAAAAATACACATCATGGAATGGGACGATTACCGCTATTTCTTGGCCGTCGAACAGGCCGGTTCAGCGTTGGGCGCCGCTAGACGGCTGGGCGTGAACCACACCACCGTACTGCGACGGATCGCCAGCCTGGAAAAACGCTTGGGGGTTCGACTGTTCGAGCGGCTGCGCACCGGCTACACGCCGACCGCCGCTGGCGAGGAATTGCGCGAAGTGGCCCGGCGGGTGGAGCAAGTGCTATCGGATACCGAACACCGGCTTGCGGGGAAAGATTTGCAGTTGTCGGGGATCGTTCGGATCACGACGACCGACACGCTGTTTCGGGGCCTGCTGTCGCCGCATCTGCTGGCGTTCCGGCAACAGCATCCGCTGATCCAGTTGCAGGTAGTCGGCACCAACCAGCTCGCTAACCTGACCCGCCGCGAAGCCGACGTGGCTGTTCGCGCCACTAACCAACCCCCGGACAATATGCTGGGCCGCAAGATCGGCATCGCCCGCTCGGCGGTGTACGGCGCTCGGGCGTATCTGGACCAGCGAGGCTACGACCTATCCTTCGACCAGCACGATTGGATCGGCCTGGACGAAACGCTGGCTCACCTGCCCGAATACCCCTGGCTCGAACGGCACGCGCGCCCCGAGCGCATCGTGCTGCGGCTCAACAACCTGCTGCACAAAATAGAGCTGGTCAAGGACGGTCACGGCATCGCACCGCTACTGTGTTTTCTGGCCGAACGAGAACCAACGCTGATCCGCCTGACCGAACCGAACCCGCAATTCGATACCGACATCTGGCTGCTCAGCCACCCGGATTTGCGCCAAGTAGCGCGCATTCGGGTCTTCAACGACTTTATCGTCAGCCACGCCAAAGCCGACTCTTTGTTGCAAGGAAAGCTATCGAAGCCTCTCCATCGCGGATGAGGCCAAGTTTGCGGGATGTCCGGCGACAAAAAAAACGAGCCCGGTCGAGGCCGGGCTCTGTGCGCGACAGTTAGGTTAGCTACAACATCCTTTTATGTTTTATAGATACTCAAGCTAATTTCTGTTTGCAGCAAAGCACCACCTGAACTCGTCTTTTCGAATCTACCTGTTCAAGCTGCGGGAAGCGATGGCGCTCTCGAAAAGAGACTGTCTTCGATATGTCGCCATGCTTTTGGAAAGCAGGTCGACATTACAGCACCGGCCGGAAGCAAGACCAACCCGGCTCCGATCAGCGCGACGATCCAGAAACCCGCAAACGGGGATAGCGCCAACACCAGGATTGCAAACACTGCGATTTTGGTGATGTCTTTCATGGTTTCAACGCGGTGGAAACCCCGCCTCTCGGGGCGAAGACCACTCGCGCCCTCTAACTGTTATAGTGTTAAAAGCTCAATGTTCGGGCAATTCGCACTCGGCAAGCATGCAGCCTGTCCGGAACCGGTCCAAACAGGCTGCCACGTCTTCGAAAGCGCCTTCCCGCCCGAGGTTTACGCTTCGAATGCTCCATAAATTGAGCATCTTGCCCTCGCACTCAAAGAGTTTTGCCCGCCTCGATAAAACATGAGGCAACAAACAAATCTCCCTAGTGCTACCACATTGGTATATAGTCTATCAGAAGCGATGTTGCGGCGCAATATTTTTTTGATGCGATCATCGCAATCAAGACCGAACGCTATCGCCAACAAAGCGACAGCGCCGAACTAACGGTTGGGGAAAGACGCGGGAAGATAAAAACGAGAACTACCCTAGAACCCGCTTCTCTCCTTGCGGAAAAGAAGCTGGAGGCGAGAGAGAAAAGGTTGGAGATCCGGCTGCGGCTGCGAGGATCAAGCCCAGCCCGCGCAGTTCCGTCGCCAGATACTCGACAGCCCGTCCGACTACGGCGGCGACGCCGGGCGACAAATCGATACCCAATTCCAGATCGAGCGGGACGACGCCGATGAGCGTGACGGTACGCGGCGCCTCACCGGTGAGGATCAGCGTTGCCAGCACATCCGCCAGTCCGACTTGGTGCGGGGAAAAACGGGTTTGGAACAAAGCCGGCACCTCGGCATCCGCAAGTCTGATCACCGATGCCGGCGGCGCATCGGTCTGCACGGCATCGCAAATCAGCAGATGATCGCAACCGGCGATAGTGTTCAGCAATTCCATGCCGGCGGTGCCGCCATCGACCACCTCGACGTCCGTCGGCAGGATATAGCGCTCGGCCAGCGCCTCGACCACCCGCACCCCAACCCCCTCGTCGCGGAGCAGGATATTGCCGAGGCCCAGCACCACCACCTTCATCCGAGCGCCTTCACCTGGACGATGGGCCGCCGTTTGGCGTCCACCAGGTGAATCGCGCAGGCGAGACAGGGATCGAAGGAATGCACGGTCCGCAGCACCTCCAACGGCAATTCCGCGTCGGCGACCGGATTATCGAGCAGGGATGCCTCGTAAGGGCCGAGCGCATCGTGGTCGTCGCGCGGGCCGGCATTCCAAGTGCTCGGCACCACTGCCTGATAGTTTTTGATCTTGCCGTTTTCGATCACGGTCCAGTGCGACAGCACGCCGCGCGGCGCTTCGTGATAACCGAAACCGCGAATCTCGCCCTTGGGAAACACCGGACGGTTGAAGGTATCGAAATCGCCCTTGGCGATGTTGTCGATCAGCAGTTGCCATTGGTTTTGCAGCGATTCCAGCAGCACCGCGCAACGCACCGCCCTCGCGGCAATCCGGCCGATGGTCGAATGTAAAGCCGCGACCGGAATCTGGCTGCCCGCGACCGCGCCGGCGATTTCCAGCACCCGGTTGAGATGGCGCTTGGTGGGCTCGTGACCGGCGGCGACCATGCCCAACACGTTGGCCAGCGGCCCGACCTGAACCCGCTGGTCGTAAAAGGTTGGCGCCTTGACCCAGGAATATTTGCCGTCGTCCTGGAACGCGGTGTGGTGGGGATCAGTCTGGCCGGCGAAAGGATGGCGGGCCTCATCGCCGCCTTTATATTGATACCAGGCGTGCTTGACGCTTTCCTTGACGCCATCGCGGAAGAAAGCATCCTGATAGCTGGTGATCGGCTTGAACGTGGCCAAATCGCCTTTGGCGATATAGCCGCCGGGCAGTTCGAAGCGGGTACCCTTGGTATCCAGCGGCAGATCGGGCACCGACAAATAATCGGTGACGCCCGCCCCGTACTTCGTCCAGTCCGCGTATAGCGCGCCGACAGCGGCCACGTCCGGAATCATCGCCTTGTTGACGAATTCGCCCAGTTTGTCGATCTCCGCCTTGATGGCGAACAGCCGCTCCAGAGTCAGGGTGGACTGGCTATCCGGGTTGATCGGATTGGCTACCCCGCCAACGGCAAGGTTTTGGATGTGCGGCGTTTTCGAGCCGAGAATGGCGACGATCCGGTTGGCGATCCGCTGATATTCCAGCGCCTGCAAATAATGGGTCGCGGCCAATAGATTCACTTCCGGCGGCAGTTTCATGGCCGGATGGCCCCAATAGCCACTGGCGAATACGCCCAGTTGGCCGGTGCCGACAAATTGCTTGAGTTTCTCCTGCGTCTGCTTGATTTCCACCACTCCATTGCGCCGGTAATCGGACAGGGTCGCGCCCAGCTTGGCCGCTCCCGCCGGATCGGCCGACAGCGCGGAGACGATATCGACCCAATCCAGCGCCGCCAGTTGGTAGAAATGCACGATGTGATCGTGGATGCCGTGCGCCGCGACGATCATGTTGCGGATGTACTGGGCGTTGAGCGGCACTTCCAGATTCAAGGCGTTCTCGACCGCCCGCACCGAGACGATAGCGTGGACCGTGGTGCAAACGCCGCAGATGCGTTGGGCAAAGATCCAGGCATCGCGCGGATCGCGATCCTTGAGAATGATCTCGATGCCGCGCCACATCTGCCCGGACGCCCAGGCGTTAGTCACCTTGCCGTTGTTGACCTCGCAGTCGATGCGCAAATGGCCCTCGATGCGGGTGATGGGATCGATGGTGATGCGAGTCACGACGGCCTCCCTCGGGATTCGGCGACGTTGCCAGACAACACCGGCAAGGTCTTGATAAACAATAGATATAGCATGATTTCCAAGCAGACGATGCCAATGGTGATCATCAGCTCCGGAGCGGAGGGGAAGTAGGTCCAGCCGTTGCCGGGCCGTACCGCCATCAGATAGGAGTCGAGCCGGTACAGCGAACCGGCGGCGAGCAGGCAAACCGCCCCGACAAACTGCCAGCGTTGGCTGGCGCGACGGCGCGAGAGGAGCACGATGATCGGGACGAGGAACAGCGCGGTTTCGGTCAGGAACAGGTTGCCGTCCCAATCGCCGGCGAAAGCCAGCTCCAGGTAGCCGCGATCAACCAAATCGCCCCAGCGTAACGCCAGATAACCGATCAGTAAGCCGGCGGCGACTCGCGATAGTTTCGCGAACAGCGCCACCTCGGACGGAGTCTTGAAGGCCCGGTTCACGAGCGTGGCTTCCAGCATCACCACGCCGTAACCCATCGCCAGCGCCGAGGTCAGGTACAGCAGCGGCAACCATGTCGTGTACCACAGCGGCGATAGCTTGGACCCCATAATCAGCAGCACCGAACCCAGCGAGGACTGGTGCATGGTCGGCAGCAACACCCCGACCGCCACCAGCACGTACATATACCGCTTCAGGAAAGCCTGCAATTTGTCCAAGCCAAACCGCTGCTTGAACGCGGGCGGCATCCGTTCCAGGAAGACCGGCCAGAACTCTAGCCACAGGACGGTGATATAGGCCATGACGCACAGCGCCACCTCGAAGATCACCGAGTTCGGCTGGCCGTACCAGGGCAGCAACAGGTTGAAAGCGTTCCAGTAGCGACCCAGGTCGATCATGACCGCCAGACCGCCCAAGGTGTAGCCGAACACGCCGCCGAGCAGGGCGGGCCGCATCAGCGGGTGATAGACATTGCGGTTGAAGATATAAACCAGCAAGGCTATGGCGAAACCGCCGCAGCCGAAGGCCGTGCCGATCACCACATCCAGCACCACCCAAGTACCGATGGGATAGCCGTTGCTCATGTTGGAGACATCGCCCATCCCAAACAGAAAACGGCGCAAAATGAAGTAGGCCGCGATCAACACGAACAGGCCGAGCACCAAAAACGGCTTGGTGACGACCTTGCGGCCGAGCGGTTGATGGGTGATCGCCGTCATGATGGCCGTTCCTCGTCGCCCGGTTTGGAATTACCGGATTCCTCTTCGTGCTGCCTGGCGCTGCGCCGGGCCAGAAATACTAGTCCGCTAAATAGCGCCAGCGGCGCGATCATGCCTTTGTACAGAGTGTGCTGCATTCCCTCCGACACGGCCGCGAACGAGTGATCCGGCAGTTTCGGCAAACCCAGCTTTTCGTGGGGTACGCCGGTCAGATAGCGAACTTGAGTTCCGCCTGCTTCCTTTTCGCCGTAGATGTGCGGCTGATAGTGGCCGACCGGCGCCACCTGCCCGGCTCGATCACCGCCCAGCAGACCGCGCGGAAATTCGTACATCTCGCCGGGTTTGCGCGCCAATCGCCGCTCCGCCTCGGCCTGCAACTCATCGACCCAGCCGAACAGGGAAGCGCCGGTCGGGCACACGTTGCAACAAGCCGGTATCTGGCTTTGCCTCCACAAGGATGTGGCCGATGTCCCCTCTTCCACCGCGACCGCCGCGCTGTCACGGCCGGAAAGCAGCAGATTTTCCTTGAGCAGGTGATTGCAAAGCTGGCATTTGGCGATCCGGCCGAACGGCTCGTCGAATTGGTATTGCGGGACGTTGAACGGGCAGCCGTAGACGCAGTAACGACAGCCGATGCAAGCGTCTGGATTGTGGGTCACGATCCCGGTCACCGGATCTTTCTGCATCGCGCTGACCGGGCAAACCGAGATGCAGGATGGATCGACGCAATGCAAACAATGGCGCTTAACGAAAGCGTAACCGTCGATCTCGCGATCCTTCTCGGCCATGGTACCGTTCTGGTAGACCCGAATCACGTTCAAGGTTTTGCCGGAAATATCCTCCGCCGTATCCCAAGTGCCCTCGTTCCATCGGGCGAGGTGTTGCGGCTGCTCGACCGGCTTGCCGTTGGCGGCTTTGCAGGCGGTGACACAAGCCTTGCAGCCGATGCATTGAGTGGAGTCATACAGCATCCCGATGGCCTTGGGCGGCAACTGCTTCGGCTCGCGCGGCGCGAACGGCGCGGCGGCTTCCGCTACGGGCGCGGCGGCGGCGGTCGCGATCGCACCGGCAGCGTCCCGCAAAAATTGTCTGCGGCTGATGTCCATGACACACCTCTCACCGATCATTGTCGTGCCGGTCGGCGCTGGAATCGGATCCACCATCCATGTGGCGCAAGGCCATCGCGCCCGCACCCACCGCCAATCCGGCGACGCCGGCGACCACTGCGGCAGCGGCCGGGCTGACACGTTCGCCCTTCGGCGCATTTACCGCCGGGAAAGCGGTCGGCGGCGCATAGGTTTGGACCTCGGCGAGCGCGTGGATCGGCTTGGTGAAACCGACGCCTTGCTCGGTGCAGCCGAAACAGGGATGACCGATGCCGACCGGCCAGTTTCCTTGGCCGACGTCGCCAAAGCCGATGGCCGGGCAATTGGCGTGGGTCTCGGGACCCTTGCATCCGATCTTGTAAAGACAAAAGCCCTGGCGGTGGCCGTAATCGCCGAACTCCAGGGCAAAGCGGCCAGCGTCGAAGTGCGGACGCCGCTCGCAGTTTTCGTGGATGAGCCGGCCGTAGGCGAACTTGGGCCGGTTCTTGCCGTCCAGCGCCGGTGGCTTGCCGAAGGTCAGCAGATAAAGGATGGTGGACAGAAAGTTGTAAGGATTAGGTGGGCAACCGGGAATATTGATGACGGTCTTGCCCGGCAACACCTCGTGTACCGGCTTGGCGTGGGTTGGATTGGGATTGCTGGACGGAATACCGCCCCAGGATGCGCAGGAACCGATACCGATGATCGCCGCCGCGCCCTCCGCCGCCTCTTTGACGGCTTCCAAAATCGTTTTGCCGGCAACCATGCAATAGATGCCATCGTCCTTGGTGGGAATCGAGCCGTCTACCACCAGCACGAACTTGCCCCAATTGTCCTTCATCGATTTGGCCTTGTACGCTTCGGCCTGATGGCCAGCTCCAGAGCAGAGGGCCTCGTGGTAGTCGAGGGAGATCATGTCGAGGATCAAGGCTTCGAGCGTCGGATGGTAAGCGCGGAGCAGCGATTCGGTGCAACCGGTGCATTCCTGCGCCGACAGCCAGATGACGGGGGGCCGCGTCGTGGCGGTAGCGGCCTCGGCGATGCGGATACCCATCAGAGCCGACAAGCCCAAAGTCGCGGCAACGGCGGTGCAGTATTTCAGGAACTGGCGACGGGTGAGGCCGCCTAGCCCTCCTTCGTAGCCGTCGGGATTTTGAATCTCGTAGGATTCGAGATCGACATCGCTCAAATGATCCATGATTCCGCGCCCCCTTTTACCGAACCAAACATTAAAAAATTAGCGGGGCGTCAGTCGGCTACTTTGATGATCGTCAATTTTTCGGGTTTTTTTGATGCGGTGGCGGATGAAGGTGGTGATCTACCCGACTCGCGCCGAATCCGATCAGACCTCAACCCAACGGCGTCGGCTTGATCTCGTCGAGCAAAGAATGGGGGCGGGTCACATGCACGGTGCGCCCCGAAAAGCGGGCGATACCGTCTTCTTCGAGTCGGCCGATGATCCGCGACAGGGTTTCGTNNACTGCATCACCCGGCTGCCGTCGATGGCAGTACGGCCGTGGCGGTTCATCAACACCAGCAACAGGTGAATAAACTTGGTGCGATTGGAAAAGGTCGCATTCTGTACCAGCTTGGCGTGCGCATCGTCCAGATCGGCGGCGGCGCGCCGCAGGAATTGTAAACCCAGTGCAGGATTTCTATCGAGCAAGGTTTTAACGACCCGCTGGTCGACGAAACAGACCTTGCTGGGTCCGAGCGCCTCGGCGCTGGAACGACGATTCTCGCCCAGCAGCAAACCCCGGTAACCCAAGGTATCGCCGGGATAGCCGAGCTGGACGAGCACGGCGTTACCCTCGGCATCGACCTTGCGGATGGCCACCGTACCCGAAGCGATGCAATAAATGCCGTGGCTCGGGTCGCCCGCCGAGAAAATCGGCTCGCCGGCCCGATACGAGCGGCATTTTTTGCTTTGCGCAAGGAGTTTGGTTTCTTCTCCGACCAGCACGCGCCATTCGTTGCGCTGGCGCAATGGGCACTCGAAACAACTGGTGCCGGGCATCGCTCTGCGTCGCTCCACCATCAACACCCTCCTCACTGCTATTTTTTTATTTGTCGTGAATTCGGTTCGCTCTCGCGCCAAAAACGTAACCGAAACTTACGACTATAATTGATTCGAAAACTATAGTTCAGGAATGATCGAAGAGGGAAACCATGCAGAAGTATCCGCTACACCCCATCTTGGCGATCACCATAGCCCTGCTGGTTCTGGGCGGCTCTCTGTGGGTGATCGACCCCACGCATGGCCTCTTTTCCCTTTTCCCAGCGGCTTCGGCCAAGGAGAAATATCGGTATGCCGCCGAACCGGTCGGTCGAGACGGGCCAGCCGGGCAATGCGTCGTGTGCCACAGCCTGGAAAAAGGCGGTCCGCAACGGGTCGCGCCCAACCTCTGGGGCATCGTCGGCGCACCGAAAGCCAGAAGCAAAGGTTACGGTTATTCCATCGCGCTGGCCGAAGCGAGCGGCACCTGGACCGAACAAGATCTGGACCGATACCTTGCCGACCCCGATAAGTTTCTGCCAGGCACCAAGAAAACGATCGCGATTCCGGCCGCCGACGAGCGCGCTAAAATCGCCGAATGGCTGGGAACGTTGCGAGATTGAATTTCGGAAAACCCACCGGCGCCGGTTGGAGTTGCCAACGGCGCCGCCAATCCGACATTATGTGCTCTCGCGAGCCTTGATAAATCCGATGTGCGTCACACCGAGGAGCCGAAGTAATGGAGANNTATCCGATGCGCAGCCACACCTGCGCGGCCGAAGGGGGCGCCGCCGGCGTCATCAAATCCGACGATAGCCTCGACCTGCACTTCAACGACACCGTCGGCGGTGGCGACTGGTTGTGCGATCAGGATGCGGTCGAATACTTCATCAACGAAGCGCCCAAGGAACTGCTCCAACTGGAGCACTGGGGCTGTCCGTGGAGCCGCGAACCGGATGGCTCGGTGGCGGTGCGACCGTTCGGTGGCATGAAGATCAAGCGCACCTGGTTCGCCGCCGACAAATCCGGCTTCCACATCCTCCACACCCTGTTTCAAACCTCGCTCAAGTATCCGACCATCCAACGCTTCGACGAGTATTACGCCCTCGACCTGCTGGAAGATGACGGACGCTGCCAAGGCTTGACCGCTCTGGAAATGCGCAGTGGTCAGATCAAGCACTTCCAAGCCCGCGCGGTAATCATCGCCGCCGGCGGCGCCGGCCGGATGTTCCCCTTCACCACCAACGGCGCCATCAAGACCGGCGACGGTATGGCGCTGGCCTACCGCGCCGGTGCGCCGCTCAAGGACATGGAATTCGTTCAATACCACCCCACTGGCCTACCGAACACTGGAATTTTGCTGACCGAGGGTTGTCGGGGCGAAGGCGGCATTCTGGTCAACAAGGACGGCCGCCGTTACTTGCAAGATTACGGTATGGGTCCGGAAACCCCGGTCGGCCAGCCGGTGCTAAAGACCATGGAACTCGGCCCGCGCGACCGCTTGAGCCAAGCCTTCTGGCACGAGCAGCAAAAGGGCAACACCGTCAAAACCAAGTGGGGCGACTGCGTCCTGCTGGACATGCGCCACCTGGGCGAGAAGAAGATCAACGAGCGGCTGCCGTTCGTGCGCGATCTGTCCATCAGCTACCTCGGCATGGACCCGGTCAAAGAACCGATCCCGATCCGGCCAGTCGTCCATTACTGCATGGGCGGCATCCACACCAACATCGAGGCCGCTACGCCGCTGCCCGGCCTGTTCGCGGCCGGCGAATGCGCTTGCGTCAGCATCAACGGCGCCAACCGGCTCGGCTCGAACTC
>DEHU01000201.1 GCA_002352125.1 Competibacteraceae bacterium UBA2792
CCGCTGACCGGGTTGCCCAACCGTACTTTGCTGATCGACCGTCTCACTCAAGCGATCCACGGCGCCCGCCGCAAGCGCCATTGCGTCGGCGTTCTGTTTCTGGATCTGGACCATTTCAAGACCATCAACGATTCGCTGGGGCACGATGTTGGCGATCAACTGTTGCGGGGGGTTACCGAACGGCTGCGCAGCGCTATCCGGCAGGAAGACACGCTAGCCCGCCAAGGAGGAGACGAATTCATCCTGGTGTTGCCAAATATCGCCGAACCGGCCGCTGCCGGGCGGGTAGCCGAACACCTGTTGAAGGCGCTGCGCGCACCGTTCGCGTTGAGCGAACACCTGCTGCACGTCAACGCCAGCATCGGCATCAGCGTCTATCCGGTGGACAGCACCGATCCGACCACGCTGATCCGGTTTGCCGACAGCGCGATGTACCACGCCAAAGAAGCGGGCCGCGCCGATTACGTGTTCTTTACCTCCGAGCTCAACGTCCGCGTGTCGGAACTCTTCGCCTTGAGCAACGAACTGCGGCAGGCGCTTGAGCGGAACGAATTCGTGTTGCACTACCAGCCGCAAGTCGAAGTGGAAAATGGCCGGCTGGTCGGCGTAGAAGTCTTGATTCGCTGGCAGCATCCCGAAAAGGGTTTGATTCCGCCGGTCAAATTCATTCCGGTCGCCGAAGAAACCGGATTGATTGGCCCGATCGGCGAATGGATTTTGCGAACTGCTTGCGCGCAAAGCCGCCGCTGGCAGGACGCCGGTTTGCCGCTCATTCCGATTTCCGTCAACTTATCCGCCCAGCAATGGCTGCAACCCCACATCGAGCAACAAGTGGTCGCCGCTCTGGAAAGTAGCGGTCTGGCGCCGCACTTGCTGGAGCTGGAAATCACCGAGAGCTTGCTGATGCGAGACACAGACAAGATGATCGACACCATGCGGCGGCTACGGGCGCGCGGCGTGCAGTTCGCCGTGGATGACTTCGGGATCGGTTATTCGAGCTTGAGCTATCTTAAGCGGTTTCCGGTTAACCAGCTCAAAATCGACCAATCCTTCGTGCGGGATATCACCTTCGATCCAGACGATGCGGCCATCGCCACCGCCATCATTCAGATGGGCAAGAGCCTGCGCTTGACCGTGGTGGCCGAAGGAGTCGAGACCCCCGACCAGTTGCGCTTCCTTCGCGATCAAGGTTGCGATACGGCCCAGGGTTATTACTTCAGCAATCCGTTACCGGCCGAGCAGTTCGTGGAGTTTCTGATCAGACAGTCGCCAACGCCCCGGTGAAATCCCCGCGCTATTCGCCGTAAACCGCCAACCGGTCGCGGCCGGTGTCCTTAGCGGCACGAAGGGCATGGTTGGCGGCTCGCAGAAACTGTTCGGCGGAAGCGCAATCCGCCAACGCGGTATCCGGAAATGTGGCCAGCCCGACGGAAACGGTTAGGCGAAGGATTTGTCCTCCTTCCAGCACCGGTTTCCATTCGCGGATCAGCGTCAACAGCCGGCCGAGCAGATGAACGGCTCCCTTGACTCCGCAAGCCGGCAACAGCAGCGCGAACTCGTCGCCACCGTAACGGGCCACGATATCGTGACGCCGGATATTACCTCCGAACAGCCGGCCCAAGGCGCTCAAAACCTGATCGCCGATATTTTTGCCGTAGTCCTCGTTGATTCGCTTGCAGCCATCCATGTCCAGCAATGCCAAGCTCAAGGGCCAATTCTGGTTTCTGGCGTGCTCCAGCTCTCGTTGCAGGATTTCTTCGAATTGCTGGCGATTGAACAATCCCGTCAGCGCATCGAACGCATACTGCCGGTCCCGCGCGGGCGTGGCCACCGCATCCGGATCGGAGCGGGTCGGGGCGCTGATTGGGGTGGTCGGGAGCGAGTTTGGCAGCGATGCGGACACGGGTTGCGCTTCGCCTTCGAGCGGAGCGCGTTTGCCGAGCGTGGCGGGCCAGCTTCGCGCGTGGCGGATCGTCAGCACTTCCCGCGCTTGTTCGAGAATCCCCGCCACTTCGGCGGCATCCAGCGCCTCGATTTGAAACAACTGGGCGATTTCGGGAAATTTCGTGCTGACCGCCTCCAAAATTTCCATGTAATCGTCCGTGTCCAAGCCGAACCATTGCCGGGCCAGCTCGACTACCTGCGGCGAGTTTTGCCAATAGCTCGGTTGGATCCAGATATCGGCGAGGCGAACCGCTAGCGCCACGCATTCGACCAATGTTCGATGTTGGGCGGACACGTCCGCATCGCTGGGATACGCGCTGCCCAGTACCGCTTGGCATAGATGTTCCGGCAATCCCCAACGGCGCAACAACCAAGAGCCGACCTGAGCATGATCGGTTTCTAAGCGCTCGCGCTCTAGCGTGGCCAACCTTTCGCAGTCCAGGCTGGCCATTTCGACTTCCGGGTGGTCGGTGGCGTCGGCCAACAGGCTTGCGTACTGGTCGGGCATCATGATGGCCAGCGCCATGATGCCGATTCCGTGCAGCAACCCCGCCAGGAACAGGTCTTCCAAATTTTTCATCGCCAGCCGCTCGCCCAAAATCCGGCAAGCGGTCGCCGCCAGCAGCGAACGGCGCCAGAATTGGTCGGTATCTAGCGGCGTGTCGCGCGTGCCGCGCGAATTGGCGATCAAGGAAAAACCGAGCGCCAAGGCCAACGTTCCCTGCAATCCAAGCAGATTCAAAACTTGTCGCAAGTTGGTCGCTTTGCGCCGCAGTCCGTACAACGGCGAATTCGCGGCCCGAAACAGTTTGGTCACCAGGGCCGGGTCCATCGCGATCACCCTCGCTACGTCGTTCAGATGAACGTTCGGGTCGTTCGCGAGTTCGATGATCTTGATGGCTATCGTCGGCAAGCTGGGCAGGTTGCCGCAGAAACTTAATCGTTGTTCCAGTTCGGCGTGCATGGTGCGCGAGTTACTCTAAAGCCGTCGCGAAAAGTGTCGATTATTGTTGAAATTAGACAAGCAAAAACCAAACGTTCCGAGAAAGGATAACATCGTAGATAATCCACTGGGTGTTTTGCTACTAACTGCACGGCAACGGCCAACAATCGAATTCCGAATGGTTTGTCCATGATCGGCGATCCCGATATCGAGCGCCACCACGAACCGGATTTTTATCGGCAGCAATGCGAAGTACTCCAGAGTAAGCTGGAGGCGTTGCAGGTGGAGCATGGTCGCATCCGGCAAGAGTTCCGCCGCGCCCAGATTACCGCCCACGTCATCGAAGAACTCTACCGCCTAGCCAATCGCCAAGCTCCTGTCGACGAGCTTGGCGAGCTGTTGGTGGAGGTGCTCGTCAAAACGTTAAGCGTAGATAGCGCCGCACTGCTGAAATGGGAAGAACAGCGCGGCCGGTTCGCTATCGTTTGCAGCCAAGGATTTTTGCAGGCTTGGACGTTGGCGATACCGCCGGCGGACGTTCCGGCCGGTTACGATTCCGGCTGGCCCGAACGGGCGCCGCCGTCGTTTCTGGACGAACTGAACCGGACTGCTGGCTTGCGCAACTGGGTATGGGCCTGTCATCGGCGTGCCGGATTGGCTTTGTTGCTGGGCGACGCTCTCGATAGCGGCTTGAACCGCGATCATTTCGACGATGACGACCACCGCATTGTCGAGACTGCGCTGACCGTTTACGTGACCCTGCACCATCTGGATCGCGCCGAGATCGCACTCAGGCATTCGGAAACCAACTATCAAGCGTTGTTCGATGGTGCCACCGATGCCCTAGCCGTGCTTGACCCGGATTCTGGCCTGATTCTCGACGCCAATCGCCAGACCTGCGATATTTTCGGCGATCTGGCAGACGGTATCGGCCAGCGGCGTGGCCTGGAAGATTGGCTGTTCGACCGCGATGTCAGACTGCTGGACGCGCTGCGCCGGCAACGCGCTCAAACGATGGCCGGCGATTCTTCGCCTATCGAATGCCAGTTTCGGAATGTGTCGGGCGAACCGCTCTGGACCGAACTTCATCTCAAGCGGGTCGTGATCGGCGGTCGAACGCAACTATTGGCCGTTCTGCGCGACGTTTCCGAGCGCAAGCGGGTCGAGGCGCGCTTGCAGCACCACGCGCTCCACGACGCGCTGACCGGCCTGCCCAACCGGACCATGATCCTGGAAACGTTGCAAGAGACGCTGGACGCCCGGTTCCCGCGCCGCGAACTGTCGGCGTTGCTGTTGCTCGACATCAATCGCTTCAAGGTCGTCAACGACAGCCTGGGCCACGATGTCGGCGACCGGATGTTGCTGGCCATCGGCCAGCGGTTGCAAACGAGCTTGCGAACCGGCGACATCGTGGCGCGTTTGGGCGGCGACGAGTTTCTGATCTTGTTGGCGGATCTGCGCCAGCCGACCGATGCGATGCTTTGCGCCGAGCGCCTCCACCAAGGCCTATCGGACCCATTTCAGGTAGACGATCACGAGATTCATGCCAGCGCCAGTATCGGTATCGCCTTGAACCAAGGCGAGTACCGGCGTGCGGAGGATATGTTGCGCGATGCCGACATCGCCCTCCATCAAGCCAAGGCGCGCGGCAAAGATTGTCCGTATGTCCTGTTCGACTCCGCCATGTACGACCGGATAGTCATGCTCATGCGCTTGGAAAGCGATTTGCGTCGCGCGCTGGAGCATCGGGAATTTCAGGTGTTCTATCAGCCCATCGTCAATTTGGCCACCGGCCACATCAAGGGTTTCGAAGCGCTGGTCCGTTGGCGGCATCCCGAGCGCGGCCTGGTTTCGCCGGCCGATTTCATTCCCTTGGCGGAGGAAACCAGGCTGATTCTACCGCTCGGCCGTCAAGTGTTGACCGAATCCTGTCGGCGATTGGCCACATGGACGCGATCCTATCCGGGGCGGATGCCGATCACCGTCAGCGTCAATTTGTCCAGCAAGCAGTTGCTCGATGCCGACCTGCTCAACGACGTCCGCCGGGTGCTGGCAGAGACGGGTTGCGATCCGGCCATGCTGGAGCTGGAGCTCACCGAAAGTGTCCTGATCGACAACAGCGACGCCGCTCGCGCGCTCCTGAACAGCCTCCGCGATCTGCGCATCCGGCTATCGCTGGACGATTTCGGTACCGGCTATTCCTCGCTGAGCTATTTGCACCAATTTCCGTTTGACACCATCAAGGTGGATCGCGCCTTCATCCAACCGATCGATTGCGATGCCAACCGGTTGGAAATCGTCCGCGCCATCATCGCGCTGGCCCGCGCATTGGACAAAAAGGTGGTCGCCGAAGGTTTGGAAACTTTGGAACAGGTCGAACGGCTGACCGATTTGGGTTGCGATTTCGGTCAGGGCTACTATTTCGCCCGGCCCTTGAATGCCGACGCCGCCGAATCGTTTCTCGTCGAAGCGACGTCCTTTGGTCGCAGCGCGGTCGGTCTGGCGGCGATCGTCCCCGACGAACGCCATCGCCGCTAGAAAGCCGATCATGGGGAGCGCAGAACAGAACCAGTTTCCGGCCGCTTGGGTTGAGCCGGAATTGGTCGCCGGTCCCCTTTTTCCGAAACCGGAGCGATTGCGGCCCCGACGCGCTAGGCTATACTCGATTTTTATGTAGAATCACGCTTTGTCACTTCCTTCATCGCAGCAAGCTCAATTCGCATGTCGGCACGCATCGCAACGGTTCAGCGCGATACCCTGGAGACCCGAATTCAGGCGCACGTCAATTTGGATGGCGCCGGAAACGCCAAGCTCGCCAGCGGTCTTCCTTTTCTCGATCACATGCTCGACCAGATCGCGCGTCATGGATTGATCGATCTGAGCATCGAAGCGCAAGGCGATTTGCACATCGACGCCCATCACACCGTCGAGGATCTCGGCATCACCCTCGGCATGGCACTGGCCAAGGCCTGGGGCGACAAGAAGGGCTTGACCCGCTACGGCCACGCCTATGTGCCGCTGGACGAAGCNNGTTCGACGTGGACCTGTTCCGGGAATTTTTCCAGGGTTTCGTCAACCATGCTCTGGTAACCTTGCACATCGACAATTTGCGCGGCCGCAACGCGCACCATATCGCCGAGACCGTGTTCAAGGCGTTCGGGCGCGCGCTGCGCATGGCGGTCGAACCCGATCCCCGCGCCATCGGCGTGCCGTCTACCAAGGGCATCCTGTAACGCGCCCCCTTCCCTTCCGCTTTCGCGAGTCTCCCGAATGACCAGCATCGCGATCATCGACTACGGCATGGGCAATTTGCGCTCCGTCGCCAAGGCGCTCGAACACGTCGCCCCGAATGCGCGGGTGGCCGTCACCCAAAACCGCCAAGATATCCTGCGAGCCGACCGGGTGGTGTTTCCCGGCCAAGG
>DEHU01000273.1 GCA_002352125.1 Competibacteraceae bacterium UBA2792
GAATACTGCGTCCAATACCGGGAAACGGATTTCGATTTCGTCGGCCGGCTGATGGAACAGGAAGGCATCTACTACTACTTCGAGCACGAGAATGGCTTTCACAAGCTGGTGTTGGCAGATGGCTACAGCTCTCACCGCGCGGTGCCAGGTTATCGGGACATCCCTTACTACCCGCCCGATCCCCACCATCACCGCCAGCGCGATCACATTTTCGACTGGGCCGTGGGCAAACAGGTGCAAACCAGCACCTGCGCCCTGAGCGACTTCGATTTCAAGACGCCGCGCAAGAATCTGGACGTGCGGCGGACGATGGAAAACGGCGGCGTCGCCCGCGCTTTCGAAATCTTCGAGTATCCCGGTCAATACCGCGAGTACGAGCAAGGCGACGACTACGTTCGGGTGCGGCTGGAGGCGCTGGAGGCGCAGCGCGAGATCGTCCAGGGCGAAGGCAAGGTGCAAGGCTTGTTGGCGGGCGCGCTGTTCAATCTGAACGGCTATCCGCGCACCGATCAGAACGGCGAATACCTGCTCGTATCCACCGACTACGAACTGCGCACGGAGAACTACGAAACCGGCCAGAGCGGCGACGGGGGCTATCACTACGAATGCCGCTTCACGGCGATTCCCGGCCAGCAGCCATATCGCTCGCCGCTGACCACGCCCAAGCCGGTGGTGCAGGGGCCGCAGACCGCCATCGTGGTGGGCAAGGACGGCGAGGAGATTTGGACGGACCAGTACGGCCGGGTGAAAGTGCAGTTCCACTGGGACCGCTACGGCAAGGCCAATGAGACCAGCTCGTGCTGGATTCGGGTTTCGCAAAACTGGGCCGGCAAACGCTGGGGCGCGATGTTTCTGCCCCGCGTCGGCCAGGAAGTCATCGTCGATTTTCTGGAAGGCGACCCCGACTGCCCGATCATCACCGGGCGGGTTTACAACGGGGGCAGCATGCCGCCCTACGATCTGCCCGCCAATGCCACCATGTCCACCCTCAAAAGCCATTCCAGCAAGGGCGGTGGCGGTTTCAACGAGATTCGCTTCCAGGACAAGAAGGACGAGGAGCAGTTGTTCATCCACGCCCAACGCAACCAGGATGTGCGGGTGAAAAACGACTGCTTTGAGTGGATCGGCCGGAATCGCCATCTTATCGTCAAACAGGATCAGTTCGAGCACGTTGAGAATAACCGCCACGAGCTGGTCGATCACGATCACATCGAGCATATCAAGAACGACCGCCACCTCAAGGTCGGCGGCAAGGAAGCCATCTCGGTTCAGGGCGGCCACTCCTTCACCGTGCAGGGCGACGTGATCGAGGTGTTCCAGTCCGGCCACAGCCAGCAGATCACCGGTAACAGCTACGTCAAGGCGCAGGGAATCGTGATCGAGTCGTTGAGCGGCATCACCCTCAAATGTGGCGGCACCAGCCTGGTGCTGGGTCCGGAGGGCATCACGCTGAAGGGCGCGTTGCTGACGCTCGATGGCGGGATGGTGAAGATCAATTCTGGCCCCGGCTCGCCGCCGCTGGCCGGCACATCTGGTTTTGCGGTGGCACCAATGGTGCCTAAACCAGCGGAAGAAGCCGACAAGGCCGATCCCGGCGAAATGGCCGAGGTCATCGCCAAACAGCGCCAAACGAAAACCGGGAAATACGGCATCGCCCCGGTCAAGCCGTTCGTGCCGGTCATCCCGGAAGGCGGGTACAAAGGCTATTTCCGACCCAAGCCGGGCGATGGGTCGGGTGGCAACGCGCCTCCATCGCAACCCGCGCCGCCGAACCCGGCGCCGCCCGGCAACGCCTACCAGCCGCTCAACACCGCACTCGACCCGGCGACCCAGCAAACCGTCGTTACCGACCAGCCGCCACCGGTTCACTGGATCGAAATCGAGCTGGTGGACGAGGCGAACCAGCCAGTACCGGGCGAGAGATACGAGATCACCATGCCGGATCAGACCATCAAGGAAGGGACTTTGGACGAGAAAGGTTGGGCGCGGGTGGACGGCATCAAGGACTCCGGCCAGTGCAAGATCACCTTCCCCAATCTCGATAAGGAAGCGTGGGATTTCGTCAAATCGCTCGGTGCGCGCAACCCGTAATTCAAGAGGAGAATTCGACATGCCTCAACTTCACGTCGCCAAAGTCAACGACTGCATTTCCAGCATCGCGCTGGAGCACGGTTTCTTTCCCGATACCATCTGGAACGACCCAGACAACGCCGATTTGCGGCGCGTCCGCCGAGATCCCAACGTGCTGCGCACCGGCGATCTCGTGGTCATTCCCGACAAACGGCGCAAGGAAGAGGATAAATCTACCGACCGGCGGCATCAGTTCAGGCGGAAGGGCTTTCCCACCACGATTCATATCCGCTTGCTGAAAAACGATGAGCCACAGGCGAATAAACTTTATCAGTTAGTAGTCGATGGGCGTATTCACGAAGGCAGGACCGATGGCGATGGCAATTTGTGGATATATATCCCTGCCGATGCCCGCAAGGCGATTCTTTTTGTCGGAGAAGGGGAATATCGCGATAAATATGAACTTGCTATACGCCATTTGCAGCCCGTTTCCGACCTGAAGGGGGTGCAGCAACGCCTGAACAATCTCGGTTATCCCGCCGGGCCGGAGAATGATGATCTCAGCCCTCTGATTATTCAGGCGCTCAGGCGGTTTCAACGCGATCACGACATTGATGTTACTGGGGAAAATGATTTTAAGACTCAAGAGAAGCTTATGGAGCTACATGGGTCTTGACATCCAAATGTTGGATCACTTGAAAAATCGAATGTATAGCGAAAGGTAAATAAAATGGCCTGCTATGAAGATGGGTGTCTTAAAGAAGCCAATGCAAAATGTAAGGCCTGCGAAACCGACTGGTGTGATGACCACATTTTGCAATGTGAGAGTTGTCTGGATTTTTTTTGTAAAAAACATCTTGATAAGCATGAATGCAAAAAAGAAGAAAATGAAAAACTAACGCCTAGCAAAAAATCGAAAATCGAAAATAATAATGCAAACCATAGTGTGGCATTAAGGAAAAGCGGAGGAATAGACATAAACACCATCAATAAAATTGATACAGTTTTGGAAATTCATCATATCGATGTTGGCCAAGGAGACGCAACACTCATTTTGATTAAATCCTATAAGGGAGACATTTACAAATCAATCTTGATTGATTCCGGGAAAACATCAAAACCAATCACAGATTACTTCGATCAATTAATTAATCAAGAAAAAGATGGCAAAAAGTATTTTCGTCCAATCGATATACTTATTACCACTCATCCCGATAAGGATCACGTTGGCGGAGCGGCGGATATTCTGACCGGGAAAAACGAGGCAACAAATCTCAAATATACTAATCCAGAAGCCATTCTTTATGACAATGGCACGCCATTTGGGAAGTTCGACAGTAATTATGAAAATTATTTGAATTGCGCCAAAGAAAAAGGGTTTTCTCGCCAGAGGCCACCACTCGGAGCACCGATAGAAGGAGGGAAAATACTTGAAGAACATGGCGTGATTTTGCGTTGCCTGGCGTTTAATGGTGTGATGACTAATGGTTATTCAGAAGAAAGTCTTTATTATCATCCTTTGTTAGGCAATCTTGAAGCTGATGATTTTCATCCAGAGAAAGAACAACAAATGATAGAAGCTTATTATCCTACCAACGATAACAACCTTAGCATCGCGTTGCATCTGCAATTCGGGAAATTTTCATACTTCACGGCCGGGGATTTGAGCGGTGAGTACGAGGAAAAAATAGCCCATCACATCAATTTTTTTTACGGACCCGTATCCGCATGGAAAGCGAGCCATCATGGCGCCAAGGAATGCACGAGCGAAATGGTGGCAGGGTTTTTACAGGGAGGTGTATGTGTGTTTAGTTTTGGGGTTATGAACGAATTTGGCCATCCTTTTCAGGCGCCTATCGATCATTTAGAGAATCTAAATAAAGCCGGAGTATCTTGCACTTATTATTGTACGGGAAACATTTTGCATAGAGATCTTCCATCACGTCAATATGGGAAACTGGGCGATCATGGGCGGGCTAATCAAGGGGCCATCGTTATCACGGCTGTTGAGTCCGAAGTGAGGATAAACGAAAAATTTTATGTAAGATCATCGATTTCCAACGATATGTACGAATTGAAGCCTCGCAAACAGGAACTCTTGGCCGTTGCCCCGTCAGAATATAAGGAAAAATCTGGAAATCCACTCAGCGAGGAAAAGAAAACCAAAAAAGCAATCAATAAAAGACTAAGAATATTAAAAAAATTAGAGCAAGCTAAAGAAGCTTTACAAGAAATAATAATGGTAAACCGCAGCGAGAAATGGGATGATATTTATAAAGATAAATTCAAAAAGATGTTCGATGAAAAAGCAATTCATTTCGCGAATTCGGCCCATGAACATACGGACTATAAAAACAACCGAGATGATAAGGGGAGAGTGGCCCGCGCAGCCGAGGAGTTAAAAAAATATCTACGCCACCACTGAGTATCGCGATTCAACCCACGATCAGCAACGCAATATTCCAGAGAGTCTTGCCGATGGCCAAACCCGCCGCCCGCATCGCCGATCTGGTCCAACACATTCTGCTGTTGGTGCTGATCAGCGGCCCGGTCAGCCCGATTCGAACCCGAAAAATCTACCCAAGAGCTTTATGATCGCCCCGCAAACCAGATACGTTCCGATCAAAGCCGGAATGGCGAGATACATCCAAGCACTCGCCGGTCGGTCACGCTTCAGATCGTCGCGAACCGTTAAAAAAGGAATGACGTTGATCGCGTGATAATTCGTCATCGGATAGGGCAGGAATAGAAGCATCGCCGGGGCGTTCAAGAAATAAAACAGCCCTCCGTCGCCCAAAGCTTGTCCGAGCCCCATGATGATGACGTAGTGCCAAAGCGGATAAAGATAACGGTTGACGAAAACCCAGATCACCGAAAAAATCACCAGATAAGCCGGTACGGTAAAGAGCAAATCGAGCGCGTAGTTGATCAATCCCTGCAAAAAAGAGGTTTCCGTGCCAATGCGTAGCGACAAAAAAACCGGCGTGGAAATCATGTGAAAGCCTTCCACCACCGCAGCGAGAACGGTTCCCAGAACGATGAATCGAGCCTTTGGTGCAAGCTGGGGTAGGGCTTTCACCAACATCGAACGCAAGGCGATTTGACCGAACAGGAACGCGATCACCAAAAGGCGAGTGATGCTCTCGGCCGAGAGCCCGGAAAAAACAATCGCCGAGCAGATGGCAAGCGTTGCCCAAAGACAGTACAGTGCGGACCCCGTTCCAAACTTGTCATCGCCGACTTCGGGCAGGCTTTGAACCGTTGGCCGGAAAGACACTAGCAAATCCTCGGCAACTGTTCCCCGCTTAGCCAATCCACCAACCGCCGGCCCCCGAACACCGTTTCCATCTCCACGAAGCTGTGGGCGTCGGCGACCACCTCGCCGATGATAGCGGCTTCCCGTCCCAGCGGATGAGCGCGCATCGCCGCCAGTAGCGCGTCCGCCGAATCCGCCGGACAAATTGCGATCAGTTTGCCTTCGTTGGCGACGTAAAGCGGGTCTAGTCCCAGGAATTCGCATAAGGCTCGCACCGGTTCGCGCACCGGAATCGCCGCCTCGCGCAAGCGCATCCCGACCCCGGCTTGCCGGGCAATTTCGTTTAGGGCACTGGCCAAACCGCCGCGCGTGGGATCGCGGAGACAATGAATGCCGGGAACCGCCGCGACCATCGCGACAACCAGCTCGTGTAGCGCCGCTGTGTCGGACTGAATCGGCGCATCGAAGCTCAGATGTTCTCGTTGCGCCAACACCGCTAGGCCATGATCGCCCAGCGATCCACTGAGCAAAACCGCATCGCCCGGTTGCGCTCGACTGGCGGAAATCGCCACGCCTTCCGGCACTACACCGACGCCGGTGGTGGTGATGAATACCCCGTCGCCTTTGCCACGCTCCACCACCTTGGTGTCGCCGGTGACGATGGGTACGCCCGCCCGTTGCGCCGCTCGCGCCATCGAGTCCACGATGCGTTTGAGGTCGGCGAGGGGGAAGCCTTCTTCCAAAATGAAACTACTGGCGAGATAAAGCGGTCGCGCACCGGCCATCGCCACGTCGTTGAGGGTGCCGTGGACGGACAGACAGCCGATGTCGCCACCGGGAAAGAACAGCGGGGAAACGACGTGGCTGTCGGTCGCCATCACCAGCCGGCCAGAGGGAACGGCAAACTGGGCGCAATCGTCTTGTGTCCGCAGCCAGTCGTTGTCGAACGCGGCCAGGAACAATTCTTCGATCAACTGCGCCATCGCCCGCCCGCCGCCGCCGTGGCTCATCTCGACGCAACCGTGCGTCAAGTCGAGGCGGCGGGCGAAAATGTCGCGGCGACCGTTCACGACGCTGCCGCCTGTCGAAAGCGGCCGTAGTGGTAGTAGGCCGCGCACGCGCCCTCGGCCGACACCATGCAGGAACCGAGCGGGTGATCGGGCGTACAGGCCGTGCCGAATACGGTGCAATCTTGTGGGCGCTTCACGCCTCGCAGCACCTCGCCGCAGGCGCAAGCTTTGTGATCGGCGGTCTGAATCGCGGGAATATCGAAGCGGTATTCGCCGTCCCATTCGGCGAATTCCGGTCGAATCGCCAAGGCACTGTTCGGCAACCAACCCAGCCCGCGCCATTCGAAACCCGGACGCAGCGTGAAGACCTCCTCCATCAGCCGCTGGGCCTTGCGGTTGCCTTCCACGCCGACGGCGCGGGTGTATTCGTTTTCGACTTCGGCTTTGCCGGCGTTGATCTGCCGGATCAGCATGGAAATCGCTTGCAGCACGTCCAGCGGCTCGAAGCCGGCGATGACCACCGGCTTGCGGTATTCCTCGGCNNCCGATGATGGTGCTGACGTGGGCAGGACCGATGAAACCGTCAACGGATTCGTGCACCCTCATTCCCGATTTCTCTTTTGCGAGGGGAGGGGGGAGAACGGGGGAAGGAGGGGCGATTCCCAACAGTGCTTGTAAAGCCGGCGGAGTAAGAACGTGGTTGCAGTACACGCTGAAATTGCCCAATCCTTCTCGTTGGGCTTGCTGGATAGCGACGGCGGTGGGCGGGGTGGTGGTCTCAAAACCGATGGCGAAGAACACGACTTGACGCTCGGGTTCGGCTTGGGCGATGTCCAGCGCGTCGCTGATCGAATACACCATGCGCACGTCCGCGCCGCGCGCCTTGGCTTTGAGCAGGGTGTCGCCGTGGGCGCCGGGCACCCGCAACAGGTCACCGTAGCTACACAAGACCACCCGTTCCCGTTCCACCAAATCGATGGCCGCTTGCAAGCGGCCGCTCGGCAGCACGCACACCGGGCAACCGGGGCCGTGGATCATGCGCACACCCGGTGGCAGCAGATCGCTCACGCCGTAGCGCGCGATGGCGTGCGTGTGGCCGCCGCAGAACTCCATGAAACGATACTCGCGCCGCGCGCGCGCCGCACGCTCGATCGCCGCCGCCAGGCCGCGTGCCAGTTCGCCGTCACGAAATTCGTCGATGTATTTCACGGTGCATCCGTTGTTGATCCTGCCGCTCGGCCAGCCGGCCGAGCGCGCCCAGCCGCCGCCTGCCGGGACTTGGCTGATCGCAGCCCGTCGTTCTGGCCGCGTCGCTGCGTGGTCAAGGATAGCTCATTCTGTGCACGGCGTGCGCAGCAGGTGGCGCGCTCGATCCCCAGGCGTCGGAACACTCCTCGGTTCGACAAGCCGCTGGCGATACAGATATACTCCATACCACCGCGGTTGGCGCGGGCGGCGCGCCGAATCGAGCAGGGAGCTTACGCAGACGGCGGCAGCGGGCAAGCGGGCGGTCAGTTCTGCTACCGACGAGGAGCCAAAAGTGAACAGATTGTCGAGCCAACTGAGGATCGGCGAAAAGATCGGGCTGGGCTTTGCCGTCGTCTGCCTGTTGTTCTTCGCTGTCGTCGGGTACTACCATCACACGCTGCGCTCGGTGACCGGCGACTACAAGCACCTGCTCGCCGTTTTTGAAACCAGAAAGTCGCTGGCCCTGGCCATCGAGATCGAAATGGCCGCCGTGCGCGACGCGGAAAAGGCTTTTCTGATCGCGCACAAGGAGCAATTTGCTCAGGAAGCGGACGAGCATCTGCAGGTGCTCTTCGACAAGCTGGCACTGCTCGCCGCGGTCGACGAGGACTCGCGGCAAACGGTCGACCAGTTGCGTCCCCTGCTGAGCGGCTATCGTGACAGCTTCCATGCGGTTGCCGAGGCTTGGCGCAGCATGGGGCTTGACGAGAACTCGGGTGTCCAGGGGGCCTTCCGCAGCAAGATCCATCGCCTGCACGAACTCGCGGGGCGCTACAGCGTCGATCGTCTGTACGCCGGTTTGTTGCAGCTTCGCCGGCACGAGAAGGACCTGGCACTGCGACGCGACCTGCGGTACGCCGAGCAGGTGCGTCACCAGGTGAGCGAACTGGTGCAGATGGTCAAAGGCTCCGAACTCCCCGCTGCCGTGAAAGCGCAGTTGCTCAACGACCTGCGGCAGTACGCGCAGAGCTTCGAGCCCTTCGCGCGCGAGCTCCTCGCCGGCGGCAATGCCAATGGTGGCATGGGTCGCTTCCGCGAGGCTGCGCACCGGATCGAAGCGGTGCTGAAAGCCAATCATGTGCCGCACCTGGAAAGCAGCATCCTGCAGTTGCGCCGGCGCGAAAAGGATTTCCTGCTGCGCGGCGATGAAAGTTATCCGCCGATGGTCGCCGAAATCGCGCGCGGGATTCGCGCCCAGATTGCTGCTTCGGCGATTGCCGACGCCGACAAGGCGCTGCTCTCCGGTCTCCTGAACGACTACCAGAACAGCTTCTTCGTCCTCGTCGCACAGCGCGCGCGGATCGCCGAGCTGACGCGCGCCATGGACGCTGCGGCTCAACGCGTGGCACCGCTGTTGACCAGCAACTCGGCGCAAGCGAACCAGATGATGAGCCAGCGTATCGAGGAAACGTCGCTGGCAGCGCAGACGAGCGCGCGGCTGGCGGTCGGTGCGATGCTTGCCGCGACGATTCTCGGCGCCTTGTTCGCCGTGCTCATCACGCGGCGGATCGTACGCCCGCTGCGCGAGATGGCCGGTCTGCTCGACAACCTTGCCTATGGCGCGCCGACCCCGCGCGTCGCCGCCGTGCCGGGCGGGCGCGACGAGGTGAATGCGATGGCCTTGTCGTTGAACGCGCTGATCGGGCATCGGGCGAACTTCCTTGCCTGGTGGAAATCCTCGCTGCAGGAAATGAACGCAGAGCGCACGCTGCAGGCCGCCAGCTCGCGCGACGAGCGCGAGCAAGCGATCGAGGAACTGCGCGCAGTTGGCATGGCGCGCGTCGAGCAACTCAATGCCATGCGCGGCCGCCTGCTGGCCGAGGTGGACGAAATCATTGCGACCACCCAGCGTGTGCAGTCGAATCATTCCGGAACGACGTTCGACGACGCGAAACGGATCGAGCATGCCGCGCGCGAGATCGCCACTCTCCTGGAAATCGTCGGCGGCGATCTGAGCGTGCCGGCGGACGACGCCGGCAGCCCATCCGCGACAGCGCCGCCAGCGCTCGTCTAGTCTTGGCCTGGTCTCGCGCCAGGTGCCGTCAGCGCCGCGCAGAGCAGCGCAGTTCTGCTGCTCGCCCGCTTCCCGGCTGCCGCACGTACTAGCCGGACTTGCGGTCCATCTTTCTGAACGCGACCGTATGCACTGCCGTGCCCGGCCCCTTCTCAGCGCATCCCGGGCAAGCGCTGCAGGTGTGGCACGCCGTGTGGCCGCTCGGGCCGGCCTGCACTTGCCGCGCTGCCCCGAGCAGGCCGGCACGCTGCGCCAGCCGGGAGAATCTTTGCGCCAGTGCGGCGCGCCAGCCAGCCGGCAGCAGCCGCCAGCCGGCGTAGGCCGTAGCGCAGACGACTGCGCCGTAGGCGATCAGTTCGTCAGCAGACATTTCACCCTCCGGTGACGAGCAGGGCGACTCGGTAGGTGACGAAAGCGGCGGCGTAGGCCAGGGCAAACAGGTAGCCGGCCATCAGCAACGGGTAGCGCCAGGAGTTGGTTTCGCGCCTGACCACCGCCAGCGTCGACAGGCATTGCGGCGAGTACACGTACCACGCGAGCAGCGCGTAGGCGGTGGCCAGCGGCCAGTCGGCGGCGAGCATCGGCGCCAGTTGCTCGCTCACGTCGTTGCCGGCGGCGGAAAGGGCATAGACCGTGCCGAGTGCGCCGACGGCGACTTCGCGCGCGGCCATGCCGGGAACCAGCGCGATCGAGATCTGCCAGTTGAAACCGATGGGTGCAAAGACGACTTCGAGTGCTCGGCCAAGCATGCCGGCGTAGCTGTACTGAATTGCCGGACCGCTGGCGTCGGCCGGTGGCGCCGGGAAAGACGAGAGGAACCAGAGGATCACCATCAACGCAAGAATGATGCTGCCGACGCGCGTGACGAAGATGCGGGCGCGTTCGAGCAGGCCGATCATCAGGTTGCGCGCGTGTGGCCAGCGATACGCCGGCAGTTCGAGGAGCAGCGGATGCTGCGCGCCGCGGCTGAGCGTGAGCTTGAGTACGCCGGCCACCGCCAGCGCGCTCACGACGCCGAGCACATAGAGGAAGAAGAGCACCAGACCCTGCAGATTGAAAACGCCGCCGACCGTCTCTTCGGGGATGAAGGCGCCGATGATCAG